>CAZQJY010000004.1:0-3839 GCA_964593465.1 uncultured Candidatus Saccharibacteria bacterium | reverse complement strand
CACCATGTGCACCACAGGAAACTCCAGACCTTTAGCAGCGTGAAGTGTCATGAGCGTCACCTGGCCTTGTTCGGCGGATTTATCGGTACTCGACATAAGCGCGACTTCTTCGAGAAACGTTTGGACATCGGCATAGGTGGCAGCTTCGGCGATGAGCGAGCCGATATTTTCTATCCGCTCGTCGGCCTTTGGCGTGCCGTCGTCTATGTGTGCTTTATACTGCGTCACGTCATAAATATACTCTATAATTTCACCTGGCGGGAGCTGCTCAAGCTTGACCTGCACGATACGAAACATGTCACCAAGACTTACCAGTGCTTGGCGAGCACGAGCCGTAATGGTTGTGGCTTGATCGGTATTGGCCATCGCCGCCACGATGTCCATACCGCTGGTACGCTGCCAATCAAGAAACTTTTGTACGCTCACCGCGCCTATGCCACGCGCTGGTGTATTGACGATGCGGAGGAAACTCGCTGTATCGCTCGGCTGATACGCCAACCGCAAATACGCCAAAGTATCTTTGACTTCCGCCCTATCGAGAAACCGCATGCCGCCGATAATCTGCACTGGTATAAACCGCTGACGAAACGCCCGTTCGAGCGCAAAGCTCTGTGCGTTAGTGCGGTAGAGCACCGCAAAATCATCGTACTTGCGAGCTTTCATATCTGTCTGAATCTGCACATGATCGGCCACAGCGGACGCTTCTTCATCTTCGCTGTAGTAGCCATGCAGCTGGATTGGTGAGCCTTGCCCGCTGTCTGTCCAGAGCAGCTTGTCAGTGCGCTGTGTATTATGTGCAATCACCTGCTGCGCGGCGTCTAGGATTGCCTGCGTACTACGGTAGTTTTGCTCGAGCTTAATCACTTCAGCACCAGGGAAATCTCGTTCGAAGTTGAGGATATTAGTGAAATCTGCCCCACGCCAGCTATAAATCGACTGCCAATCATCACCTACGACACAAATATTACGGTCTTTGTTTACTAGCAGCTTGACAATAGCGTACTGCGCCGCGTTGGTGTCCTGATACTCATCGATAAGTACATGGCGAAAATGGTTCTGCCATTTGCTACGCACCTCTGGCTGATCGCGTAGCAAGCGTACTACCTCTGCCAGCAAATCATCGAAGTCGAGTGCACCAGCTTCGCGACGCATCTTTTCGTACTCGGCATACACCTCGGCAATCATTTGCTGATATGGGTAGCGAGCGTCGGCCAGCATTGTCTCGGGGTCGTTCAGCTTGTTTTTCTCTGTGGAGATTAGTGAACTGGCAGCAGCTGGCTTAAGCTGTTTATCGGTAATATTGAGGCTCTTCATGGCTTGCTTAATCACACTTCGCCTGTCATCTTCGTCGTAGATGACAAAGTTTGGCATGATGCCAATTGCAGCACCGTCTATACGCAAAAGTCGCACACAAATACTGTGAAAAGTCCCCATCCAGGGCATAAAGTCTCGCTGCGTGGCGTCTTGCTGCAATAAATCCGCTAAGCGCAGTCGCATTTCTTTGGCTGCTTTATTGGTAAATGTCACCGCTAGGATTTGATTTGGCCACACTCCTTGCTCGGCTATCAGGTGGGCAATGCGATGTGTCAGTGCCTTGGTCTTGCCACTACCCGCACCAGCTAAAATCAGCACAGGCCCGTTTGTCGTCTGCACCGCTTTTTGCTGCGGCTCGTTGAGTCCCTCGAGAATATCCATTACCCACCAGTATAGCATGTAACAGATTCTGTGCATCCTATAGTACAATGGTGCTAATGGTTAAAAAACTCACTCAGCTCGACCCGTGGCTTGAACCTTACGCAGATAAGCTCAAAGCTCGTCAGTGGCATATCCTAGAAAATTCACGGCGCATTCTGGATGGCAAATCGGCCGACGAGTTTGCACTCGGCTACCTGTATTTTGGTCTGCATCAAACAGTCGACGGCTGGGTTTTGCGAGAGTGGTTACCCTATGCATCCAAAGTTATCTTGGTGGGCGACTTTTCAGATTGGAACGATGATGCAGGCTATGAATTTATTCGTGACGGCGACAATTGGACTCTGAGCTTGCCAGTAGAGACACTCAAACACGGCATGCAATATAAACTGCATGTATATTGGGACGACGGTGATGGCTACCGCTTGCCTGCCTACGTGCGCTACGTCGTACAAGATCCAGACACCAAGCTGTTTGCCGCCAAGGTATGGGCGCCAAAAAAAGAGTTTGCATGGACAGACACGAAGTTTGACCCTCCGTCCGACCCACTGCTCATCTATGAAGCACACGTAGGTATGAGTTCCGAGAAAGAAGAAGTCGCCGACTATCGATACTTCACTCACCATATCCTGCCACGCATTAAAAAAGCTGGCTACAACACTATCCAGCTCATGGCGGTAGCCGAACATCCGTACTATGGCAGCTTTGGTTACCACGTAGCAAATTATTTTGCGCCTAGCTCACGTTTCGGTACGCCAGACGATCTCAAGAGGCTAGTGGACACCGCACACAGTATGGGATTGCGTGTCATTATGGATATTGTGCATTCGCATTCTGTCAAAAATGAGGAAGAAGGTTTAAGTCGCCAAGATGGTTCATACGAACAATACTTTCATGCAGGCGAACGTGGACACCACAAACAGTGGGATTCACGCACGTTTGACTATGGCAAGCCAGAGGTTGCGCACTTTTTGCTGAGCAATGTGCGATACTGGCTCGACGAGTTCCATTTCGACGGCTACCGATTCGATGGTGTCACGAGCATGCTGTATCACAGTCACGGGCTGGAAAAATCGTTTACGAGTTATGATGACTATTTCACCGATGACATCGACCTAGATGCACTCACCTATCTGACGCTCGCCAATGCTGTAGTACATAGCGTTAAGCCAAGTGCACTCACCATTGCCGAAGATATGAGCGCACTGCCAGGTATTGCCGCATCTGTCGCAAGTGGCGGTATTGGCTTTGATTATCGATTGAGCATGGGCGTGCCAGACCTCTGGATCAAAACACTCAAGCACAAAGCGGATGAGAATTGGGATCTTGCAGAACTACTCTATGAGCTCACAGCGCACCGACCAGAAGAGCACACTATTAGCTACGCGGAAAGCCACGACCAAGCACTCGTAGGGGACAAGACCCTGATATTCCGCCTCGCCGATAAAGATATGTACGAACATATGCAGATTACCGACAATACTCTTACTATCGAGCGAGCCGTAAGTCTGCATAAGATGATTCGTTTGCTCACTGCCACAACACATAGCGGCGGCTACTTAAACTTTATGGGCAATGAATTCGGGCATCCAGAGTGGATTGATTTTCCTAGGGAAGGGAATGGCTGGTCGTATACCTATGCGCGTAGACAATGGAACCTCGCAAATAACCCCAAGCTTAAATACAGCCAGCTTGGTGCATTTGACGCAACCATGACAGCGCTACTGCGCGAACTACATGGTAACATAACGTATCATTATGTCCATCAAGATGACGGTATCCTTGCATATGTACGAGATAACACACTACTCATATACAACTTCTCCCCTGTACAGTCATACACAGGCTATAGCATCCCCGCCCCAATCGGAACATGGCGCATACAGTTCACTACCGATGATACATCGTTTGGCGGCAGGAATCGTATCGACCATACCATAGACTACCTTTCGAAAAACGGGCAAGTGCTGCTATATTTGCCGGCACGAACAGCGACAGTGCTTAATCTGCAAACGTCCATCACAGACTCCCTTACCTAGACTAGCTTTTCCAACAACATTATGCTAGAATTAATAGGCATTCTTGGGGTGTCGCCAAGTGGTAAGGCACATGGTTTTGGTCCATGCATTCGGGGGTTCGAATCCCTC
>CAZQJY010000003.1:65068-123801 GCA_964593465.1 uncultured Candidatus Saccharibacteria bacterium | reverse complement strand
CCTCACTTGACTCCACAGGCTCCACATGGGGTGTTAGAACTAATGCTACAGGCGGAACTGGCATGATGTTTTCGGGTACATCTGGTGATAACGAGTGCCTTGCATCTCATAGCAATATCCCTCGTACCACTACATTTAACACCAATTTTGGCGAGTCAACTCCTGTAGATGGTACTTATACTCCATCTGTTGATGATGGCGGGTTTGAACCGTTGCCGTATGAGGACTGTGATGCTTTAGATATAATGTGTCATTTTCACAATGCATACAATCTAATTATTAATGTTTTTGCTTACCTCTTTATACCAGACCCTGATGATTTGTTACCGTATTGGGATACGTTTTCAAGTACATTCATGAGTGGTGTGGGCTTGCTTGGTGATGCTGGCATGATGTTTTTTAATGCCTATGAGTTATTGGCTGATGTTGTTATTGATACTGCTTACAATGGTTCTACTTGCCCCGTTGGTGAGTTTTCTTTCTTTGATTCTGCACCTGCTACGATTCACTTTTGTGCTTGGCGTTACCAGTTCCCTGCTCTCTGGACACTAATGCAAACAGCAATTCAAGCTGGTATTTCACTTACTCTTGTGTACGTATTCTGGCGCAAACTCAACAAGATGACAGGTCGTGATGTTGAGGATGGTACTGAAATAGAGGTGAACCCCTATCCTGGTCAATCGGTAGGCTGGATAGATGAGCGCACTGGCGAGAGAGGAAAAATAAAATGATGGCTTATTTTCGGTCTTCCTTTTCTCTCTTTTGTCGTTCGTTCATCTCAATAAGCGATTCGTTTGCTCTTATTTCTATTTTGCGTTTTTCTCGTTCGGTATATATTTTCTTCTTGCCATTTCTGGTTAGTATCATGATAGGTACGTACCATATTAGTAAATATATACCTAATAGGCTCAGTAGTGTTTTAGCGGTAGTGCTGCGCTTTGTTGTTTTTGTTAGTATCCAAAAGGTCAGCGGTATGCTGACTAAGTATACAAATAATCCAGCAAGTGCTTTATCGTCCATATTTTCCTCTGTTTATTTTCAAAGTTTATTATATCGAAAGTATATCACAGCTAGGAGGCTTATTTAAATGATTGTTACGTTTATAGTCAAGGCTTTGCTTTTTTTACTTACCTCTTTATTTTCATTACTTACTTTACCCGCTATGCCTTTATTCATTGTTGCGGGTTTCGGCTACATGTTGGATTTCATAAGGTTACCTTTGTTGATTACTCGCCAGTATGTCGGTAAAGATTTCTTTATAGCAATGATTGTTGCAATAGTTGTTTTAATTAGCGTTGAGCGCACGTGGCATGCAATACAGTGGCTCTGGCACAAAATTAGAGGTTAGTATGTCCGCTATTCTCTCCTTCGCGCAAAAGTCCTTTCGCATCCACCTCGACGCCATCAAAGAAAACAAACGGCTCGCCAGAGACCGTGAATACTTCCGTCCTGACGGTATCCAGGCATTTTATGGTGAACAAGGGTCTGGCAAGACCCTGACGCTCATCAGTTTTATGCATCGGATACGCCTGGCGTATCCGAAAGCTATCGTGGTTTCAAATATAGTTCTCAAAGATATGCAAGCGATTCACTTCGACGGTAGATTATCCACCTTACAGGAAAAACTACAGCAAGGTTTTGACACCACAAAGTTCTACATTTTCTACGCAAGCAAAGAGGAATACGCACAGGTAAACCAGTACGTGAAAAACAATAAGTATGGTGTTATTCTCATCACTGACGAGTACCAAAACTATTTCAGTAACCAAGATTCCAAAAATGTACCTGATTGGGTCATTCAGCAGGGTGCTCAAAACCGTAAACAACGTCGCATCCACCTCGTTACTAGTCAAGACTACGACCAAATCGTGAAAGCCACCCGCCGTCGCGGTGATATTGCCTTTAAATGCCGTACTATGTCACTTCCCTTTGCCTATGGGGGTATATTAACTATCTACTGGGCGTTTACCGCCAAGCTTCTGGAGTTCGACGCTAACGGCAACCAAGGGCCTTTAAAACGCCGTAAAATGGGCTGGTTCTTCCATTCGCAAAAGCTTCGTGATAGTTATGATACATATCAGGTAGTATTTACAGGTGTAAAAGACGAGGCGATGTTTGCTCAATTCAATCAAAATGTGAATATTCAAATTAATAATGGCAAAAAAGGAAAATAATGCACACCATCACAGACACCAGTTGACAGTCGAGAGGGCAAACGCGCTGTGCGCGTGCCCTCGAAGATTAAGTGTCCCTACTACTTGATAAT
This sequence comes from uncultured Candidatus Saccharibacteria bacterium, assembly GCA_964593465.1. Taxonomy (GTDB): domain Bacteria; phylum Patescibacteriota; class Saccharimonadia; order Saccharimonadales; family Saccharimonadaceae; genus Mycosynbacter. The sequence goes on along the minus strand of CAZQJY010000003.1, from coordinate 121,535 downwards.
AGGGACACTTAATCACTCATTTGACATATGATTAGTTAGTTTTAAGGGGATATATGGGAAGAAAAATTATCAATGATGTAGTAAAGGTATATCCAAATCATATGAAACTTGTAATTTATCACCGTGGTTATGAACTAAAAATAAGAAGTGGCAAAACAAAAGACCCCGAAGAGGCTATTAATGATATGTCTGCTGCTCGAAAAGAAGAAAACTTACACCGCTCACTCCGTCGTACAAAAGAAGTTTTTAAAGATATAGTACTGTCCAACAGATTTGACTACTTCATGACTTTTACGTTTGACAAAAACAAACATAATAGATTCGATGTGGACCATTGTAAAGGTGTCATGTCCAAGTGGCTAGATAATCAACGCCGTCGCACTTCTCCAAATCTTGTATATGTAATTGTCCCTGAGTTTCATAAAAAGTGCGAAGATTGCACTAATGCTACAGAGAAAACCGCTCACCTCTTTGGTGTAGCTCGCCTCCAAGCATTAAATACCCTTGGCACAAACAAAGATGGCTCATGTCCGCATGATGGTGCACCCAAAGCTATACACTTTCATGCCTTGGTCAGTAATTTTAATGGTACGCTTAATCCTGTACTTAATAAGAAAACAGGTCAACAACTACAATCAAAATCTGGCGGCTTACTTTTCGATATTCCTGGCTATCGTGCTGGGCGTATTCGCCAAGCTATAAAACTTACTGACAATTACGATGCTATAGCTGGCTATATGATGAAACAATATCTCACAAAAGATATGCCAATGATTCATGGTAGAAGACGTTACTGGGCTAGTCGTAATCTTAAACGTCCTGAAAAAATCATAAATGGTATATTCAAACTTGGATTGTCAAAAGTGATAAGAAAACACAAACCACAATTTATAAACGATTATCTCGAAGTACAAATACACGAAGGTATTCAATTTGCCAACATAAAACACACTGGTCAACAACTATCATTCAACGCTCAAATTATACCTATGCAACCACCACCCTATTCTCATGCAGATACTAAATATCCACGTAGAAAAATAATGCACAATTTACGCTTAGTAGCTGCTCATGCTACGCCTTAGTTGTATGTTCTACAACTCTTGTTTTTATACAACTATTGTTGCCCTATCGCTAGCTATATACTCACTATTACACAATCACAAATGCGACGTATAAATTTATGCATCAAAATATATTTACAGAGGTAATTTTTGTATTGTGCGACGTTTGTTGTAATATTTTAGTCTGTGTCTATACATTGTGCGACGTTAGATTAATATACTCATTATGATATGTATTGCTATTTCTACATAAAATCTCACCAAAATATCTAGGACTACTCCTTTTGTTGATCGTTATATGCACACTCACCCATTTGTGCCAGCGGATACCGATGTGTCTATATGTTCTACAAGTTTCTTTTATGATATTAATTAACTACAGCTATGAACAATATGACCTGTGTATATAAGTTCCTTTTTTGTTCTTTATAATTCCATCGCTTAGACCTAATCATTCATTACCCGAGTGCATATTGGTGTTATTTATAGCATTGCTACAAAAAGATGTAATTTTTGTGTGAAAATCGGAGTAGGGTGAGGTACTGTGTCCCCTATTTTATGTGGATACTCTGATAGCGCTCTTTTTGCCGATAAGCTGTCAAGCGGAAGGCTTCTCAGTAGCCTTGTTGTGATGGGCTACCTTCGCCTTCTCTTTCAAATTTGGCAACTTCATATCTAGTACACGATGCACTAGATAGTTTGCCGCTGACGCGATGATAGCAACGCCAAACAGAATGTATACCATGGTGAATATTTTGCCAGGGTCGGTTGTAGGATACACCGATCCTCCCCCGCCAACAGTAGTGAGTGTCATCACACAAAAGTAAAGCGCATCTATCCACGGCATCTTTTCTACATAATGATAGAACGTCGCACCAATCGACAGCGTAGCGATTAGAAGGGCAACGATTGGGGCTACTTTGGGTAGCTTGATGCTCATATGGATATATTTCTCCTACCCCCCTACTCCTTGTCTTTTGGTGTCGCAGAGCTGGCAAATGACAAACTTTTTGTGATAAAAAGGTAGATAATCGGTAGGATTCCGATACTGTTTATGACAAGTAGAATAACAAACCAAGGCTTGGCGCCACGCCGTGCGGCATGCCAGAGAGCAATACCTTTCCATAGTAAGTCCCAGAGGACAATAATTATTACTAACGGTGCGTTATCTTGTAGAAATTGTAAACCCATGGCGCTTCCTTTGATTGGTGAATTGTAGCCTAATTATATCATTTTTCCAGTTTTCGATCAAAACTTCTGGTGTGTGGTTGCTTATGATTTTGTACGCTGACGATACTGCTCAAATAGGCATACTGCGGCAGATGCGGCAACATTGAGTGACTCAACAGTCGTAGCAGCTTGCGGGATGGTGACACGTTGTGTGGCGAGTTGCTGTAGCTCGAGACTAGCTCCTTGCCCTTCGTTGCCGAATATCCATGCACCAGGAGCCGTAAGGTCTAGGTCATAGAGTGACGTACTGGGCGTGGCAAGGCTGGTAACGTAGGTAGTTATTCGTGAGTTTGATATGAGTGCTTCCAAATCACATTGCTCATACGTGCTGATACTAAACTGCGCGCCCATACCCGCACGAAGTGCCTTGGGCGACCAAACTGATGCACAGCCAGGAGAACAATATACAGCGGCGACCCCTGCTGCTACTGCAGTACGCAGAATGGTACCGATATTGCCCGGATCTTGGACGTCGTCTAATAGGATTGCATCACTGGTGGGTCGGCTCGTGTCATGTGGTGAGACGGCGAGGACAAGCGAGATGCCCACGCGTGCGTGTACATCGCTGAGTGACTCATAGAGCGAATCTGTCAGCACCGTCTGGTGCACTTTGAGTATGTCGAGTTGTTGTATCAGGCTCTGCACTTCTTGATTTTGAAGCGCAGACTCGGCGACGATATAGCTTACGGGCACCTGTTGTTTACTCTCTAGATAACTCTGCACTAGGTGTGTGCCGTGTGCGAGTGTTTGTTCTTGTGTGCGACGGTATGACCCGCTAGACCATAGTTTACGTAAGTGCTTAACCATGGCGTTGTGTGATGAAGAGAGTATCGGTGTCATATTGATAGTATAGCTTAAAGGATAAAGTCTGGTACTATGGGGTATCTTTTTTAGACTCGAGCTGTCTTAGTGGTGCCGAGGCTCCTAGCTGTCTTTGTGTTTTTGATTTACGATCCGCATAATCCTCAAGTAGCGTACTAATTTCGCCTGGTGTAGCACCGTAGAAGTACTTTTTGCCATCATAGGTTACTCCAGACTCAAGAGCCAGTGTCATGGTGTTGATATGTAGGTTAATGTCGCGCAGGCTATATGATTCGGATGACCTTGCAAACAGCTCCGGGTCTATCTCCCATTCGCTCATCGCATCACCAACGGCCATCTTGGCCACGATTGTACGAAATACCCGCTCCCCTTGACGGCTTATCATGGGCTCCTCTACATCTGGTATTTCACGCAACAAGTCCATGAGCTCTACAGTGTCGTAGGCATACGTATCAGATACTTGACATTGCCCACCTCCTTCACGATTGATATAGACATAGGGTGATGTAGTGCTGGTGATATATACTGTACTGCCTATGGAGTCATGTCGGTTAACTGTATAGTCGTGCTGCAGGGTTCCGTCGTCAACCTGCGTTTCGTAGATGGTGATAAGGGCGCTCTCTGTGCGGATCTCTTCTGTGCGAATTGTATTGTCGGTATCGGTATAATTAGTGTCAACTTGGTAGCGCTGTATTATCTTGTGTGCAAATGAGCTTATAGTGGCTCCATCGTACTTTTCAGGGTCTCTTGTGTACTTATTGTGGTACTGTTCGCTATATTCTGCCATAGTCACTGTCCTTTTCGATGATTATGTCATGAATAGTTAAAATAATCAATAGTATAAGCAAGAAATGCCTTGCTGCGTGAAAGGAGCTCTGGTTATATGTGGCGGTTATTCAGTGTCAAATTTCTTGCGCATGGTTGGGTTATTTTTGGTGAGCTTCTTGACACTCAAATCTTCGGCTTTGTTGTTAGCTATGCGATAGTGGTCTTCGCTTTTGAGCAAGTTTTCTTTGGTTTTTTGCAGCTGTGCAATCGACTTATCGATACTCGCTACTGCGTCGCTAAAGCGTTCAGACGCCAGGCGGTAGCTACGACCAAACGACGTGCGAAAATCATTGAGTTGGTCTTCGAAGTTTGTAACGTCGATGTTTTGAGCTTTGACGAGTGCGAGTTCTTGTTTGTAGGCTAGCGAGTTGAGCGCAGCGTTGCGTAGTAGCGTGATCATCGGGATGAAAAATTGTGGACGGATAACGTACATCTTGTCGTAGCTGTGTGACTTGTCGACGATGCCGCTGTTGTAGAGTTCACTGTCGGCTTCGAGCAGGCTCACAAGTACGGCATATTCGCATTTTTTCTCGCGGCGGTCTTTGTCGAGTTCTTTGAGAAAATCGTCGTTGCGCTTTTTGGTCGCTGTCGTCTCATTTTCGTTTTTCATTTCAAACATGATGCTGATGATCTCAGTTCCCTGCTCGTCTGTCTCGCGGTAGATGTAGTCGCCTTTGCTGCCGCTGCTGGCGTCGTTGTCTTTGCCAAATGTTGCGCGGGTAAACGCTGTAGCGCGCAGTTTTTCAAACTCCACTTCGCAGTGCTGCTCGAGTGTTTCGCCTAGCATTTTGGTGCTGAGACGAGCTTTCATGTCTTTGTAGAGCGCGATAGCTTCGTCTTTTTCTTTGATTTTTGACTCGTAGAGCTCTTTGAGTGCAGTTTCGGCGCGGGTAGCTTCGGTTTCTTTTGACTTGAGCTCCAGCTCCAGTTTGCTGCGCTCTTTCTCCGCTTCGGCTGTGGCTTGTGTCACGGCGAGCTGCTTCTCTGTAGTAGTAGCCTGTAGTTGTGCGCGCAATTCGGCAATCTCGGCATCTTTCTTGGCAATATCTACTTGGCTAGTGTTTTTGGCGTTGGCTTCAGCAAGCTTGGCGGCAGTTTCCTTTTCCTGTGCGAGTGTGGCAATTTGCTCGTGAAGTTTTTGTGCCTCCAGCTTGGCCTCAAGTGCTTTTTCACGCTCAATCGCTTCACGCACTTTTGCTACTTCTGCCTCAAACGCGTCTTTTTTGATGGAATTCACTACACTCTTCACTGTCGATGCGTCAATATCTGTCTCGTGGATAGAGCGCAAATCCACTACGTCGCCTTTACTCGCGTCTTCTTGCAGTACTAGTGTGTGCTCGTCTTGGATAGATACTTTGACTTTTTTCATGCTACTTCTAGTATAGCGGGTTTACACTGACTGCGCAGTGAAAACTTTTTCACTCAGCCTCGGAGTGAGCTTTTGCCTCATCTTCTAGTGCTTTCAAGACGTGAAGATACGCGCTTGAGTATGGCAAGAATCGCTCGTCTATTGTGACACCACTATGCTTCATGATTATTTCGCATGACTCATGATACGCTTGTTCAGTCTTTTCTTTGCCATTTTGCTGCCATGGCGAGTTCTTGAGCCGTGCGAGGTCGATGCTCTTGTCGTGTGCGGCTTGTTGGACTGCGATGTGTGCGATAATTACTTGAAATACATCCTCTTGCTCTATGCTTAATTCTGGCTCGGGTACACGTGATATTTCTAGGGTATCGTCGTGCGGCTTCTCGAAAAAGTTAGTGCGCAGATATTGAAGCAGCGTTGCTGGATTGTTTTCCAGAATGTAGTCATCGCTATCAGGGTCTTCTCGCACCCATACTTCTGCACTGTACGGTGTTTGTGATGTGACGAGATACGAACAATGTCCAAATTCTTGCTTGTCATAGACGTCGATTTGGTAGGTGCCTGGCATTTGTGTTGCTTCGTCGACAACAGCCAGTAGAGTAACTTCGGCTATCGCACTGTTCCACTGTACGCTTCTTCGACTATCGACAGATATATCGTCTTGTGCGTGCTCGAGCCAAATATCGCGTGCAAAGGCAAATGCACGCTGCGCTCTCCGACTTTGTGTCGACAGCTCTTGACCCTGCTTGCTTACGTGTCTTTCGCGACTACTCATGCGAGAACTCCTATTTTGTGTTGCACTATACAACTAAATTGGTGTAACTGCAAGCGTGGGCCTGCTTGTGAAAAAATCGAGCCCGCTCCTGTTGTGACACAAGAGCGGGGCTCGATTGTGCCGAAGGGCGCGGGCTATAGCTTGGCGAGATTGAACGAGTTGTCGTGCTGGTAGTTGACTCGCAGACCAAATCGCTCTGCGTTGAGCGTCACGCTCATCATGAGCTCCATGTGGTGTATGCCGGGATATTCCTCCTCGACGGTGACGGTGAAGTTATCACCTGGCGACTTGGTAGTCGCGATGTCGTACGCGTCACGAAGCAGCTTTTCGGCGAGCTCGTCGCTCGACATGGCTGTTGTGAAGCTTGCGCGATCGTCGTGACCGAGTAGAAGGTTGTCGGCTGCTGGCCGAAGCTCCTCTTTACGGATTATGGTCGGTTGCTTGCTCTTTCTCTTAAACCAACGCATCAGTATCACCTCCTGATAAGTTGTGATGCGATAATACTTATTATACTAGTATTTCATATAAAAAGCAATCACAGCTTACTAAAGATAGTGTATACTGGGTAGTAATGACGAACAAAGCTTCGACCGTCATCATCTCAAACCGACTTCCTGTCAATGTGCAGCGTGGCGACGATGGGCTTGTGTTCGAAGCCAGTAGCGGTGGGCTGGCGACTGCGATGAGTTCTCTCGAAGCCGAGAGCAAAATTTGGGTGGGCTGGCCGGGCATTGATGCCGAGACGCTGACAGATGCAGAGCGCGAAGAAATCACTACAGAGTTAGCTAAACAAGGCTGCTATCCTGTGTTTCTCACGGCCAAAGAAGTTGAACTATACTACGAAGGCTTTGCTAATGATACGCTTTGGCCACTGTTTCACTATTTCCAAAACGTAGCGCACTACTCCGGCGAGTACTGGCAGGCGTATCAGGAGGTTAATCAAAAGTTTGCCGATGCCGCCATGCAAGTTGCGGCGAGCGACGCGCGTGTATGGGTGCAAGACTATCATTTTTTGCTGCTACCGCGGCTCCTCCGCGAGCAGGTGCCGAGCGCAACGATTGGGTTTTTTCTTCACATTCCCTTTCCTAGTTTTGAGATTTATCGTTTGTTGCCGCAGCGCAAAGAGTTGCTTGAGGGGCTGCTCGGTGCTGATGTAATCGGGTTTCATGTCTACGATTATGCGCAGCATTTTCTCGACAGTTGCCGTCGCCTGCTTGGTGTGCCATCGTCAAATGGCATGATTGAATACGAACAGCGGGCTGTCAAAGTGTCGGCCTACCCTATTGGCATAGATTATGCCAAGTTTCGTGCTCAGCTGGACACACGTGAAACAAAAGACGCGCTAAAGCAGCTCGATGCTAGCTATGGTAAGCAGAAACTTATTCTCTCGGTAGACAGGCTCGACTACTCCAAAGGAATTCCTGAGCGCCTCAAAGCATTTCGTCGTTTACTCGAAAACCACCCACAATACAGAGGCAAGGTGAAGCTACTTATGATTGCCGTGCCATCACGCACGGGTGTTGAGGCCTACCAGCAACTGCGCGACGAGATTGAAAAAACAGTCAGTCGCATTAATGGTGAATACGGCACGGTGGACTGGGCGCCGATATCGTATCAATTTCAAAATAGGCCGTTTAGCGAGATTGTGGCACTCTATGCGCGTGCTGATGTGATGCTTGTGACACCGATTCGTGATGGTATGAACCTTGTAGCGAAGGAATATGTGGCCAGTAAACGACGGCGTGGCGGTGTGCTGATTCTGAGCGAGATGGCTGGCGCGATTGACGAGTTGCCAGAGGCACTGAGTATCAATCCAAATAGTGCTCGTTCTGTGTCAGAAGCTATGCATGAGGCACTCGCTATGCCGGTACGCGAGCAAAAAGAGCGGCTTGCAGTCATGCAAAAACGCCTCAGTACAGGTACGGTACAGAATTGGGGTAAAGAGTTTATGAGTGACCTTGATGCGGCACATAGTCAAGAGGGCGTATCACACCATCAGCTTTCGCTTACTCAGCGCCAGCGTATCGCAACGCGTTACCAGTCGGCCTCGCATCGACTGATTATCCTCGACTACGATGGAACGCTGCGTGGGTTTGTCAAAACACCATCACCGTTGGCTGCTGCACCGACGCTTCGTATTTGGCGAATTTTGCGTGGTCTGACAGATCAGCCAAATACCACTGTGGCAATTGTGAGCGGTCGCACCAAGCGCGCGTTGTCGAGTTGGTTTGTGGGCTTACCCCTAGTACTAGCGGCAGAGCATGGCGCGTGGAAGCGCTACGGTCGCAACTGGCAGCAGATTGATAGCGGGTTCAAAAAAGACAAAAAACGCATTCGAGAAGTGATGCAAAAATATACGAGCCGTACCAAAGGTTCCGAGATTGAGGAAAAAGACCACGCGCTTGTGTGGCATTATACAAATGTCGAGCCCAGCATCGCCTATAAGCGTGCGAGCGAGCTAAAGCGCGAGCTTACCGAGCTACTGGTGGGTGAAGATATTGCAGTACACGAAGGCCGCGCTATCGTCGAGGTAAAGCCAAGTACTGTCACCAAAGGCGGCGTGGTGCGCGAACTACTGCGTAAATATCCCGCAGATTTTGTATTGTGTGCTGGTGATGACTATACCGACGAAGACATGTTTCGTGAGCTACGCGACAACCCGAGTGCTGTCACGATCAAGGTTGGCCAGGGAGACACTGCTGCACGCCATGCCGTTGCCAACCCAGCACGCATGCTTGACGTGCTCGAAGACCTCTCCCCTGCTGCGCCGCTTACCGCACTTGCCGAGCTGCCAACTCGCTTGCCGAGCCGTATTGTACGGTGGCTGCGACGACAATAAAGTACTTGTCAAAAAATATAATAGGCATATAATAATCTGCATCATGAGTGAGCTACACCTACCGAGCGTCGAACTCGTCCATTTTGAGCTGCAGCCAGATTTTCCTAAAGAAGATTTGAGTGAAAACAACGCCCAGATGTTTGCATATCAGTTCAAATCCGAGGCAGGCCTGGACACGTATGCCGAACAACTGCAGTATCACCAACGCTATATCCATGCCATCGCCGACCGCGCGCTGAAGGTACTTGGCATCAAGACTCGCTACGCAGAGGAAGAGTTGCTGTCGTTTAGTCATGGGTTTGCGAGTTTCGAAGCGATTAGCAATGCGGTACATCCGCCTCGCGCATACAATATAGGTCTTGCTCGCAAATGTGTACAGAAACTATTTGTCGATACACGTGATTTTCTTGATATTGAGTACGAGGAGCTGACTCGCGCTGCACAGGAGGATCGTGATCCGCTGCCAGTTGCGCGTGACCGTGTGGCACCCGAGCTCGAACTCGGCAATCGCCACACTATCTTGCCAGAGCAGTTTCCAAATACCTACGACGTCATCATCGGTATTGGTGAATCGCGCAACGAATCTATGGCTCAGCTCCAGAATCGTGCTGCCGGTGCTCTGCTCGCCTACCTCTTGCAGTCAGAGTAGGATGTTTTTCTCGCAGCAAGTAGCATTACGAAAGGTACTTTGCGGCTACTCGCTCTTTGTTAATGCCGTTGACGAGATTTGTAAATCCATACTGCCGCAAGATATGTGTAGCTGTGTTTGAGCGTGCGCCACTAATACAGTACAAAATAATTTCTGTATCTTTTGGTGTATCCGCTAGCTGCTCTGGCACTCCACTCATTAGGCTTGCCGGTGATATGTTGATAGCTCCTTTTGCGTGTCCTGCCTTGTACTCAAGTGGGCTACGCAAGTCGATGATAATTTTACTCATTAATACTCTCCTTGTCTTTTATTCTAATGTAAATCATTTACAATAATATGTAAAGCCTGCTATACTTTGGAGTATGAGTAAAGCAAGTGTAGTGTCACGAACCACCAAATATACGGCAGCTGTCGTTGATTATTTGTCACGCGCCGGCCATGCTACCAATGCCGAGATATTGGCGGCGCTTCATGCCGACTACCCAGACTTAAGTGCCACTACGGTACACAGAATCACCTGTCGACTCGCCGAACGTGGCAAATTACAGCTTGCGCCAAACTTGTCCAATACTATGCGCTATGACGCCAATCTAGAGCCGCACGATCATTTTATGTGCAACGGCTGCGGTATATTGCGAGACGCTCAGCTGAGCGACATCATCCGCCCTACTGTCGAACAAATGATTGGCGATGGCTGTTCAATCTCCGGCAGTCTCACGGTGTCTGGTCTGTGTAAAAAATGTAATCAACAAAGGAGCGAATAATATGAAAAAAGTAACAGTTTATAGCACAACTACTTGTCCCTACTGCGTTATGCTCAAAAAATGGCTCGATGACAAGGGTGTGGAATATACCGACTACCTTGTCGACAAAAATCCGTATGCGGCACAAATGATGGTGCAACAAAGCGGCCAATCTGGTGTGCCATTTACTACCGTAGAAGACGAAAATGGCAAGATCGAAGGCGTGCTTGGGTTTGATCGTGGACTACTCGGTGATTTACTAGGTAGTGCATAGCCAGTAGCCCTAGGGTGTATTTACTTATTAAATTATATATGATATAATAATAAGTAGACCTATGTACACTCATAGGCCAGATCTTCGACAGAAGGAGCAGACATGACTGTCTATTTCGACCAGTATATCCAAGATGGTGTCGATGCAGAGGGCTTCGATGGTGTCGCTGCCATACGTGGTGCAAACGTCGTATCAGAGCCAGCTGGTGTGCGGGCGCTCGAACAAGTCGTCGGCCTCATCGGCGATCACGACATCAGTCGGGTCGAGTTCATTCACCGCCATGGCACGGTTGGTCGGCGCGAGTATCGGGGTGCGATTCTTTATCGGGACGCACAGTTTCCGTGTCTTCGTCCGCATGTCCATGTGCTCAATGCCCTGCTTGGGTATCACGGCAGTGGTCCGATGTTCTCACGTAGTATTATGGAGCATCTTGGTATGTCGCGTACGATGTTCGACAGCATGAACGACAGCCTAGAAGGTATCCGTATTCACAATCAGCCATACGCTGTACGGGTGCTTCGGGTAGGTGGAGAATGGCTGTATGATACCGTTCAACCCAGCCGAGGCTGTCTCCGTCCCCTCTAGTCGAATACGTCTTGGTGTGACGAAAAACCACTCGCCCGTGTCGGATATTTTATATCTGGCGCGGGCGTTTCGTCTTTTATCAACCTTACCAACACTTTACAATAAGCTATAAATATAGTAATATGTACATACGCTAGAATGTCTAGCGTAGCTCTATTACAAGGAGGATGTCGTGACGACATCAACTTCCAACGAAACATCTACTCGTGCCACCGACCGTGCGCCGCAATCGTCTCGGGGTCTCTCTCTTGGATCCGGCGTAGCTGTCGTCGGCATCTGTCTGGTCGCCGCCATGATGGTCGCGTTCCTCTGCATCCTCAACTACACCGACATCTTGGTGAGTTCGTCTGCGGATCGCAAGGAGACGACTTTCGAGGTATGGCTGATCGTCTTGGCGGTTACGCTCCTGCCTGGTTATGCGGGGTATCGACTCTGCAAGCAGGTTATCGAAAAGAGCTAGCCCTGCGCTAAGCTGTATCGAGCAAAACGCTCTGCAGTTTGGTGCAGGGCATTTTGCTTATTTGTTGGCCAAAGATGTGCGCAGTGGATTTATGGGAGATTGACTGCATCGATGTAGTCAATCGTGTTATACCTTACGACTTTGGGTTGTTCGGCACAATCACCCAAAGTACAACGTATGGTATGAATCCCGGCAAACCGCCTGGCAAGAGGAGTAAAAATGCAATCACGCGTACAATCACCGGGTCGATATTGAGGTATTCGGCTATGCCGCCGCAGACGCCAGCTATTTTGCGGTCTTTGGTTGAGCGGTAGAGTCTTTTTGGCATGTGTCTCCCTTCGTTGTTTACTGTGCTTAGTATATCGTGTTACGCAATATCTTAGCTAGACCCTTCTAGGTAGTTGCAACTATAACTTATTCATTATAAATAACATGATGCAAAACTGCCGTCCGCTCTTGAGTACGAATGTGTTCGAGGGCGGACGTTTTACTTCTAGTGCGTTAATGACTTCTTGAAAGCTCAGATTATCAGGCTCCTCCTCCCGTGATCGGCAATATCACCGTCACGATCTCATCATCTGTTAGATCACCCTGCCCACTGATCTCAAATATCTTGTGCTTCGAGGTGTGTCCGCGCACGAGCCGCACAAACGATTTACCCACTCCATAATACTCCGCCAAGAGACGCACTGCCGCTTCGTTTGCCTTACCATCCACCGCTGGCGCTTTGGTAAATATTGTCACGCTACCGTCGTCATTTGCGACGACTTCTTCGCGGTGTTTGGAATTGGGTTTGATGATAGCGTGTATCTGCATGACGTATTCACCTATGTTTTGATGTCTTTTAGTTTTTTGCCACCATATGACCAGTATGCCGCCCCTTGGTACGCGCCACTGGCATTTGCCTGGCCTTTGTCTTCGAAAAGCTTGCGTGTGAGTGGCGAGAGTTTCCATATTTGCCCGTCGCACTCTACGTCACGCGGTCCAACGACTATTGCTGAAATAGAATCGTCTGCGACAAACTGCACCATGTCACCGTCGCTAAGGCCTATATCGTAAAAGTTAAATAACGCACTTTGTTTGCGCGATTCGGTAACTTGATCAAACTCCTTTTCTTTATCGGTATGCTCTGGGTAGATGACCATTCCGTCAAAAGACAACAGCAACTGTCTTACCAACTCTTCATCGAGCGAAAATAGCTCGCCCTCGCCCACTCTTGAACGGCCAAATACCTCATGAAGCAGTTTTTCCTTGTCATCGTAGTCCTCAAGTTCAATCGCGAAGGATCGCTTCAGTCCACTTACGTTGCTGTAACCATTACCTTCAAGAAATCGCATCCGCTCTTTATAGCTCGCAATCGAATTTGTCTTACCAATTTTAACGAGGCCGGAAACCGCGGTTGTCATAACGTAGATAATACCCTTAGTCATACACACCAATCCTCGGGTGTTGATTTTGCGTAATCATACATGCCAATCTCTTTAAAATGCTCCGCCGCACAGTGAATTTTTTGGAGCTCAGACTCACGCTCTCCGCCATTCTTTGTTTCGCGGACCATATATACTTTTTCGTTACCATCCACCTCTTTCACGATTGCCCAGTCGGGGTTATAGTCACCAACTGGCGTTGGTATGACAAATTTGCTCGGTAATTTCAAAAATAGTTTGATATCTTCGCGGTTATCGAGGTATTTTGCAAACTCTTGTTCGGTCGCAGAATCAAGTGCTAGTTTATCGGTGATCGATTTTTGGCTATTCTGCACTTCGTACAATCGATCAACGAATCGCTCAACTTCTTCCTCGCTCTCGCGTCGGAATTCGCGCAGCTCGTATACTTCTTCGGCAATTTTTTCATACTGCACGCCATCGATAACAATCTTAGCCAGTACAGATTTTATTGCACTTTTCACCATCTGAATATAATCATACGGATTTTGCATAAACTCATGCAGGCGGCCACTACCCTGTAGAATATCGACAACCGTCTGGCGCGTCAGGCCAGTTTCCTCTTGCAGCTCGCTAATCACATCAGGCAATTCAAATGTTCCCGCTAGGTTATTTGTGCTTTCGCCTACTACGCCAGCATTATGGATACCGCCGCGTACAAGCAGAACTTTATTCTTGGTTACCTCTACGCGTAGCGGCTTAATCTCTGGTGCGCGCTTTATTGTTTCAATTACCGCCATAATCACCTGCCCGTTATCGAACGATACACGGTAGGTTGTCTTGCGTGATATCTTCTTCCATAATATTTCAAGCTCTGGACTATATAGAACTTCTTTATTTAGTCGTATCACTTCTTTTTTACGAGCATCTTTGACGAACTTATCAATCTTACAGCTTTCGATAATATCAATAACCTCGCCATGATATTGTTGCAGGTCGCCTGGCAAATCGAGGTTGAAACCAGTGTTCCGTGGTGTAAAGTTCGCCAGTACCTTGCCGTCGCCATCGATCATGCCCCGGCGATTAAGGTGTCCCCATATTTCTTGCGAAGCTTCATGTCCAAGTGTTTTTGCAGGTTCGTCGTGCTGTGCGATTCTCGCAAATTCACTTTTACGTACGTAGCCAATCTGGATACCGGCCTTCTTGTATTCTTTTTGCAAGTTGCTGGCAAAGTCGCGATACGACTCATTCGCAATCACGGTCAGTTGGTTTATCTGCTCGTCGAACACTCGCGTGCCGTCTTGACGCACTGGTAGTCGCAAGCCACGTCCGATTGTTTGCCGGCGGTCATTCTCGCTGCTACTTTCGCGCATCATACATATCTGGAAGACGTTCGGATTGTCCCAACCTTCTTTCAGCGCCGAGTGGCTAAAGATAAAACGCACAGGATTTGATTGGTCGAGCAGCTTTTCTTTGCCCTTCATAATGAGATCGTAGGCAGATTCGTCATTCGCATTCCCTCTGCCCTCTTTACTATCGACCAAGCTTGTCTTGCCGCCCTTTTTCATCTCAGCAAAGTAAGCCACGCGAACTTCGCTCGGCTCCTCGGGCAGCATCTCAGTGTAGTGCGGGCTTTTCTCGCGCTCTTCACGATACAGCTCGTCAAACCACTTCACAAATCGTCCGTTAATGGTATTGCCTTCGTCATCATACGTCAGGTAGCTTGCTACTCGATCAACGAAGAAGAGACTGAGTACTTTTATGCCAGCGTCACGCAAGTAAAACTCACGCTTGATATGCTCTTTCACCGTCTCGCGAATCATCTCGCGCAATATCTGGTCTTCATTACCACCCCAGTTGTCGCCAAGCATCAGTACGCCGTGCGTGCCAATCTCGACATTAGCTGGAATAGTCGAGATATCGTTAATCGTATAGCCCTCATAAATACTATTGCCCGTACGAATATCTAGCTTGTCGTGATGCTTTACCCATAATGGTTTGCGTCCAATATTGCCGTTGCGGTCGCGCACCAGCACCTCCACATACGCTTCAAGCCGCGGTGTATTGCGTACGTCAAGCAGTTTGATGTACGGCTTGGCGTCACTTCCCTTTTGCTGAGCATTCGCCACCACAATTCCCTTTACCAGCTTTTCGCGATGCGCATCTACTGGGTCAAGGCGATACATCATATTGTAGTTGCGCGTATGGGTGGCGCTGTAGCGCAGGGTACAGAGTGGATTCAGATCAGCAATCGCACTTGTCGAAAGCTCGCTCTCCATATTCTGCGGCTCATCCATGATGACGATAGGGTTCACTGCCGCCAAATAGTCGATTGGTGCAATACCGTTTAGTTTGTCACGCTCTTCGCGAATGATTAGCTTGCGATTACCACGAATCGCATCAATAGTCATAATCATAAACTGCACCGTCGTACTTGTAGCAAAGCTCTGCACCACCTCTGGACCCTTACCGTCGTATACGTTCACATCAAACGGCGTCGCATAAATCTCTTTGAAATGCTCGCGCATACTCTCGATGCTACTTTTCACACCTTCTTTGATCGCAATACTTGGTACGATGATGATAAATTTCGTAAAGTTGTACCGCTTCGCCAGCTCAAATGCCGTGCGCAGATACACATAGGTCTTACCTGTACCTGTCTCCATCTCCACACTAAAGTTCATGCCGTCCAATCGTTCTGCCGGCTCGATGCCATTTTCGTTCTGGATCGCCTGCACGTTTTCCAGTATCGAGTCTTCGTCCAGCAGTAGATTATTACCTACGGCGCCAATTTCATTGAACAAACCAGCCTGCGCGCCACTCACGGCATGTGTTTTCAGCGCAGTTGAAAACATCTCCGAATCATGCGGCTGCCCCTCAAATACATCGACAATAGCATTTATCGCTTGGATCTGAAAATCTTGTTGTGAATCGTATTTAATTTTCATACAAATACCGCCATTGGTTTAACTATCACAACCAGCCCGCCGAATTGCATCGGTACCTGCTCCGGAACATCAAACAATTTCTCGACATCGCCGCCCTTAGCAACCACTTGTTGAAACGCGTCGTCGAGGAGATCTTTAAGTGCTGAGGGTTTGAATACGGCCAAGTCCGTAGACTCGAAAATATTATAACCCTCTCTTTCTATGCGAACTATCTTACCGAGAACTTTATATTCTCCCCTCAGTAAAGTATCTAGTCCATCTTCTGGTAGCAAATCGCCGCTCAGCTGAACAACATACCGGCTATCATCGTCTATTTTATATACCAGACTACTGTCTGCAAATGTAGCTATCGTATCACGCATGGCAGTCATCTCACTTGGAAGTTTTGCCTTAGCCTTTCCCTTTGCGTCTGTGAACTTATTGCCAACCTCAACTGACTTCGCTAATAAATCCAAAACTTGCACAAGCTCGAACTTTTGAAACTTTGCCTGAAACTCGACAAAGTCACCCACCGCCAGAGCCTGAGAGTCGTCGATGTTTTTTATAAGGCCTGCGTCATTAAGTTTATCTCTAGTCTTGGAGAACAGAGAAACACTCGTATGAATCTTTTGCTCGGATACTTCATGGCTATTTGTACTCTGTCTTGTAGAGCCGTGTTTATATCCGGCTTCGCCGCTCATACTTAAGAATCCAAGGGGTATCTTACCCTTGGCATCGCCTTTTATGTTAACGTCATTGTTCTTTTCGTTAAGATCGCTGTAGACTGTCTTTACTTCCTGGAACTGACTTAGTCCGTCGTCTAAGATTGCAAGAATATCAAAAACAGTCTGATAATCTAGGTAAACAGGAAGCGGGATAGATAGCGTTTTTTTAGCCTTCTCGCTCATGACGCATTCTCCACACGATTATCGCGTAGTCCATCAATCGTTACAATGCGACGCTTTTCACTCATGTCAACAGCCTTTGGGGTTTTTCGCATAGGTTGCGCTACCAGCTTATTGTAGACGTGCTTAAGAATATCATCTACGCAAGAGCCGAACTCCTGAGCCTCTTTTATTACTGCCTGCGTATCGTTCTTGAGCCAATCATATTGTTTGACGCTAATGTTCTCTAGTTCAAGGTTGGTCCATTTATTCTGTACTTTTACTATCGCGTCATTCAGATCACCGTAAACAAGCCAGAGCGCATTGTACACCTTAGAGTCACTCCCAAAATCCGCACCGCTCATATCGAGCATTCTTGTAAGGTTTAGTGCGTTCAACTGAAGGTCATAGGCATCGCTAACAATTTTGCGCGAAGACTCGCTCCAGCTGCCTGCAAGCTCAAGCTTGCGCTCGGGATCCGCAAAAGTTTCGAACGCTCCGAGACCGTGCCATTCATTGAGTAGTAGCGCAGTAGAGTCTACATGCGAGTTCAAGTTGGTCGTATACTGCGAGTTCTTGCTCATAATGGTATTAACCTGAGCAAGAATATCCTTGTAGATATCGTAATTTGTCGCCATGACAGACTCCTGTAGAGCTTGTTCATTGGCCGTTTTCGCTGCCTCTTTCCACCCGCGTCGAGTTAGGAATATTGCAGTAACCGCGGCAACTCCGGTGAGTACTTGAGCGATATCGATGATAAGTCTCCACCAATCCATTACACCGTCCACAACTCTACATCGTAGCTCTTACATGTCTGCACGAGGTTGGTTTTTAGTTCGTTGTCGCCTTGAAATGCATCGTCGAGGATGACAAATTTGCTTGGGGTGAGCTCGGTGACGATGGCGCGGAGTTGCTCGAGGGTTGGTTTGACGTGTTCGTTCAGGCAGAATACTGGCTGCACGTCGGCGTGCTCTTCGTCCTCTGGCACCACTTGATGGACAGTCAGCCCGGCAACTTCGCGGCTGGAAGTGCGGCTGGTGAGTGGCAAGCCCATTTTTAGCATTACTTCTACCAGTAGGTCTTCTTCGCTGGCGTTGTCGTCGGCGCTTTCGCGCATGGCATCGAGGCGGAGTTGTAGTTCGCCCAGGTCGTTGGTGGCACTGCTTTGCCATTTGCGGAAGTTGGTGTCACTCAGCTGGTAGGTGCGGTAGCCGATGTCGAGTGGCGTGTCGCGTTCGGAGAGTTTGTCGGCAAAGTCTGTCTTGATCTTTTCGCCGGCACGGTTGATACGTTCGCGAGCGATGTCGCTGATTTTGCGATAGCCAGCTTTGTAGGCTTCACTCTTTTCGTCGGTTGGTTCGGGTAATTGCACCTGAATGTGCTTGCGATTGCCACTGTCTTCGGCGTTGAGTTGCATGACAGCATGGGCAGTTGTACTGGAGCCTGAGAAGAAATCCAAGATGATAGAATCCTTATGAGAAGCATATGATATAAGGTCTTTCAAATAAGGTACTGGTTTTGGAAAATCGAAGTAGTTTTTACCTTGGAAAAGCTTCGCTAAATTTGGGGTCGCATTGAAATTGGAATACTCTTTTGAAATGAAGTCCAAAGTCGTGTAGGGATTTGAGGGCTCGATAACATTATCGCTGTTGTCTCTGAACTCGTACGATTTAGCGTAAACCTTCCAGCCAGATGACATTTTCTTGAAAACAATATAGTCGTTCTCAATCCCCCATTGAACTTTTTCTTTTGACCAGCGAAATACACGACTCTTATCATCAAAGCCTTTGCCAGGCCACGCCTCATCACCATCAGGTGTTGTTATTGGGTAGTTCAGGCCGTCAGAATATTGGATACTTCCTTTATCGAGTTGCGAGATATAGTATCGTCCACGGCTCTCCAAATGCCCGTCTTCGAGAGGGTATAATTTTTTGCGCTCATCTTCACTTTTAACCCGTCGATTGAGATGAACTGAATTGATATCTCGAGCGTAAACAAGGAGATATTCGTGATAGTCAGCTACGGTTGTAGAGTCTTGCTTGCCTGAGTTTATGGTTCGGCGAATAAATGTTCCGATAAAGTTACTTTCTACAAGAATCTCGTCACACACTCGTTTAAGGTTTGCCTGTTCGGCATCATCAATCGAAATAAAAATCACCCCATCATCCGTCAGCAAATTCCGTGCCAGTTTGAGGCGCGGGTACATCATGTTCAGCCAGTTGCTGTGGTAGCGACCGGCGGTTTCGGTGTTGGTACTCACCTTCTTATTACCCTCGTCGACTTGCTTGCTAAACTCAAGGTAGTTTTGCAGGCCTTCCTGAAAATTGTCCGGATAGACAAAGTCTTTTCCGGTGTTATACGGCGGGTCGATGTAAATCATTTTGATGGCGTTGTGGTATTGCTTTTGCAACACCTTCAGTACCTCGAGGTTGTCGCCCTCGATAAAGATATTCTGTGTGGTGTCCCAGTCTTTGCTGAGCTCCTTGGTAGGTTTCAGTGTCGCAGTCGTGCTGTCCTGCGCCGCACGCATGGCACGCTTTTTGCCCGGCCAGAAAAGCCCAAACCGCTCGTTCGTATCGCCAGCGTCTTCCTGTAGCAGTTCTTTGAGCTTCGCTACATCCACCTTGCCATCGGCAATCGCCTCTGGCACCAGATCCTCCAGCTGCTTTGCTAGCTGCGTGCGAAACTCTGGTGATGTGCCGCCTATCTCATGAATATCCGTATCGTGTTCGTCCATTTTCAGCCTACCTTATTCCCCTCTGTAGTGTATCTGTTGATATTATAGCAGATTATTCGTTCACGTAGATCGCAAGCAGAAAGCTGAATAGTATAAAAGATAACGCCGTGGTGGTGAGTACGATTGCCCAGTCCATATATACAAGAATTGTGTTCTCGGCCACAAAGAATGAAAGCACCCACGGAATGAGTGAGAGGTACGAGATGATGAAGCTCGATATAACAAGCGGCTTAAAGAATGGCTTCTTCTTTATATACGCTGTTTTGCGAATTGCCAGCTTGCCACCAACACTGCTGATCATAGGTATGAGTGCGACGAATCCTATGAAGTGGAGTGCGTCTGGTGCTGTGCTTGCGATGTCATGCACAAAATTATTGAGCACCATGAATGTACCCAGCGCGGCAAACCAGAATAACGCAATACACAAAATAACTTTAATCGTCATACTTCTCATGCGAGGCTTTCAGTAGTATCTTAGTGTTTTCAGAGTACACCTTCCAAATGTTATCAAAGATCGTTTCAGAGCTTGACACCACTTCGCCATTCGGAATAGGGATCTTTGAATCAATCTTGTTTTGTAGTAGGTTGACGATTTGCGGGGCTAGTCCATCTTCCATAACGACACGCGCTCGCGCTGCGTCAAGCTCGGCCTGTTTGCCGTCGTCGTCCGTAAGTAGTGATGCGAGTTCGGCGCCACTCATGATGCTTTGGCCACGGTCGGCTCGCATCGACACGATGAGCTTGCCTGATTTTCCAATGGTCGCGAGAGTTGCGAATGCACTTTTGACCCACGCCAGGCCTTTTCCGGCTGGGATGTGTGCACGTGCTGTCGTAAGCTCGAACATTTTTATCTCTTTGGCGTCGCGAATGATTTCGAGCGCATCTGGGTGATATATCGTATCGGCGATGTAGTAAATTAGATCTAACCGCGCCTTATTTTGTAGGACGTTAATGTATGTAATGAAGTGCGAATACTTTGGGCCATGGTGATTATATTCCACGGCCAAGATGTGTTGATCGGGGATGTATATGAAGTGCGTTATTTCCAGCGGTTTGCGACCATCCTCTAGCGTATAGTCTTCTGCCTCATCCGTGCCGTCGCGACCTGTGACAATATTACCAGAGCGATACCTTGCGAAGTGTCCTTGGTAGCAGCTGCCTCGTTTTTCAAAACTCATCAGACGAATATACTCTTCAGGTCCCGCCTGCGGAATGATGTAGTTCCGAAGATCGGTCGACAGTTTCATAATCTCAGTGCACGTGTCTTCAAAAGAGCGTGCCTGCGACTCTATTTCGTCGTCTTTTACTCTAAGCTTGAAAAATAGTATTTTGCGCTCGGCCGTCATGTTTGCCACCCTCCTGTTTGTGGTTGTTTAACGATTTACTTCTAAGTATAGCAATAGCATTATTTTAATAAAAGCACAAGCGAGATGGTATGGGACTAGACTACTTCGAAGACTATATCGAACAGTCGTTCCGTGGTGGCCTCGCCACTTGCCGCCTGCTGCGCCAATTCAATCTTCTCAGTAATTTCATCATCCATACTATCCTCGAGATCGTACTTCTCACGATTGAGGGAGCGGACTTTTTTGCGCAGGACTTGCACTTCGCTAGCGATTTTTAGGCGTTCGCTAGCGTCGGTGGCCTGTCGCTCTTGTTTTTGCTTGTCGCGGATTTTCCCCTCTAGTTTGTCGACTTTCATCTCGTATTCGACCAACTTGTCTTTATATTGGCGCTCGAGAAGGTCTTTTTTGTCCAGATAGGTTTCAGTATTGCGACCTTTTACTTCGGCGTGGCGTTCGTTTATTTGTTGCTGGAGGTAGGAGGTCAGACTTTCTGCTATATCCACCACTTGCTCCTTGATGTCGGTGACGGTAAGCTCTAAAATATTGCGACACAGTTCGGTATCGAGCGTCTGACCGTTGGTCGTCTCACCTGCTGCTATGATGTAGCTCTCGCTCATGTCGGCGCTACCAGCCTTCATGGGGAATGTCACTTGCTGTACGACCATGGTACCGCTGGTGCCAGCAAGCTTTTTAACTTCACTGGCCACGCGGTCGGACTTGGCAATACTAAACGTCAGCTGGGCTGGCGGCGTATCGGCGTGCTTGGCGCTGGTGCGGATGTATTCCGCCAGCTCGCCAGCGTATTTGTACTGACGAGCGTGTGGTACGCGGTCGGTTTTGTAGAAGTAGAGACCGGCTTCAACGTCTTTTGCCGGGGAGTTTTTTAATGCAAATACGTGTTCGTCTTCAAATTCGGCCCAGTCTCGCAGCGCGTAGCGGGTCAGCCCCATGAACATACGTTCAAAGCTATTAAAGGCTTCGGTAGCTTGCTCACTGTAGCGACGGAAACGATCTTGGACATGCGGGTCAAGCCCGTCAAAAATGCGCGCTCGTGCCGCTTGGTGCTCAGTAGTAATTTCATCCTTGAACTTTTCTTGCAGCTCCTTGAAACGCTGGCTGATTTCGTCATCAGTACGGCATGTGTTCAAGATGTCACTAATTTGACGCTCGAAGTCAATGCCACTCTCGATAGCACCGAGTACGTCGTTGCTGGCACCAAAGGTACTCTTGAAGAGGTTAAACTTGTTTGCCAGCAGATCAAGAATACGCTGCTCGGCAGTGTTGCCTTCGTTGCTAAAGTTGACAACCACGACATCATACTTCTGCCCCATGCGGTGCACACGGCCGATACGCTGCTCGACACGCTGCGGGTTCCACGGCAGGTCGTAGTTGATGAGCATTGAACAAAACTGAAGGTTAATACCCTCGCTGGCGGCCTCGGTGGCAATCATGATTTGGATATCGTCTTCTTTGAACTTGTCTATCAGGGCTTTGCGGCGGTCGGCGGATTCGATGCTGGTGATGAGGTCGGTATCTTGATTTTTGGCTTTCCACTCGTTATATATCTTGGTTTGCTGGGGTGATTTGTTGTTGCCGTTGAAGAGGAGATACTTGCCTGCGAAGCCTTGCTCTTCGAGTACCCTAGCAATGTATTCTTGCGTGAGGGTGGATTCTGTAAAGATGATTGCTTTTTTGGCGGCTTTCGACTCGAGAGTTTTGAACCCGAGGTTGATTGCCTCAACCAGATGCTCGGCCTTGACGTTGCTGGTAATTGACTCGGCAAGCTCGGCGTAGCCTATGAGTTCGTCGATTTCGGCGCGAAACTCAGCTCGCTCTTTGGCAGATTCAAGTGAGACATTATCAATTTCACCGCTTGTCTCATAGTACTCAATCTCTTCGTCGGTGAGATCATCGAATTCTACTAGGCCACCGCGGTTGTCACGTACCTTGCCGTGGGCGTATTCGTCCTCCATACGAGCAATAATGCGGCGCAGCGTGCTGGCAACAGCAAACGACGACGAGCCAAGGCGTTTGCGCATGATGAGTGCGGCGAGGTGGCGCTGCGATGAGGCGAAGGCATACAGCTTTTCACGGTGTAGATAATCGTCAACCAGTTCGTAGAGCTTCTTTTCATCGCCACTCGGGTTGAATGTAACGGTACGGGCGATGCGGTCGGTATATTTGATATATTTTGTTGCTTCCTTGCGCAGCGTACGCTTGGCAATTTTGCTCATACGAGCGCGGAGGTCTTCGAGTGCGTAGGGGTGGTTGGACTTGATGTAGCGTTCCTTGAATACGTCCAACGAGTGAAAATATTTCGGGTCAACTACTTCGACAAGGCCGTAGAGTTCTTGGAGGTTGTTCTGAAGTGGTGTTGCTGTGAGTAGTAGCGACTTGCTCGCACCTATGGCGATGTCAGAGATTGCGCCAGCCACACCCTTTTTGTTTTTGTAAAAATTGCGGAGCTTGTGCGCTTCATCTAGCACCAGCAAGTCCCAGCCAGTAGCCAGTTTTTCGACATTGCGATTGGCAAATTCGTACGAGCAGATGTATATGCCGTCTTTGGTAACGGGCTTGTTTTTGATAGATTTTGAGTCGATGATATTGGCGTAGAGGTTGAACTTTTCTTGTAGCTCCTGTGCCCATTGTTGTCGAAGACTTGAGGGTGAGACAATGAGGATTTTACGCTTGCGCTCCGCCCAGTACTGCATGATGACAATGCCTGCTTCGATGGTTTTTCCAAGACCTACCTCATCTGCCATGATGATGCCCTTTGTATTTGGCGAATCAAGTGCAAAAAGAGCTGCATCAATCTGGTGAGGCGCAGGAGTTATCTGGGCATCAAACATAAGACCCGAGAGTTTGGCGACGTCGTCATTTGCATACACACGCTCTAGCTCGTGGACTACAAATTTTGCTTGGTAGTCAGAGGAGATCATTACCGACAATTATACCATATCACCTCTGTTTGCATAGCATCTAAGTGAGCTGTCTAAGTGGACAATCGTAGCCACAGTATGACCTGCGCGTAGAATTCTTCGAGGACGTCTCGTCTGAGAATTGTTTCTTGCATGGTACTATTTTATACTAAAAGCACAGGCAAAGGAGATTATCAAACAACTATGAAAAACTAGCATTCATCCAAAGCAGTAGTCGCAAAAATCATAAGACGAAAGGATGGTTGTCTATGGCCAAGGGTCAAAACAAACGAAAAGCAGTCAAAAAACCAAAGAAACAGAAATAATATCTATAAAAAGAGCTGGTCACCTACCCAGCTCTTTTGGTTTACTGATATGGTTCTTGGGAGCTATTTCTTGTCGAAAAACCGAATTGCCAACACGGCCATGCCTGCGCCGAGTGCGATTTTTACCGTTTCTTTTGCGGCACCGAGTGTTTTTGCCTTAAACTCCATGTGTTTGTATCTGCGTTGGTCGTTTTTGTTGCTGGGTGCATGGTTTATCATAATGTCAATAAGGTGTGCATGAAGGGAGCCAAAAGTCTGCTCGAATGCTTCGAACTCCTCTCTGCCATCGGTAGTTTCTGTCAGCTCTTGTTCAAATATCTCTATGATTTCGTCTGTTGCTTCTGGGCTGGTGTCAACCGAAATACCGCAGTCGTATTTGTCGGAGAGCTCTTTGATTTCCAGAAGAGATTGTAGTAGGAGTTGCGCGCCGAGATGGAGTCTATCTCCTAGGGTGGTTTCGGCTGACTGAATAGTATGTGCAAATCCCTGAGCTGACCCAGTAAGCAAGTCATTGAGGTATGTCTCGACCGCTTTTGCCGACTCACCCTCTCCCTGCATCATATCTTCGATTTGTGCGTGGAGAGATTTTTTTGCTGCGAGAAACATCTCAATTGATTCGATGCCTTCCGAGCCTTCGCCGTCATAGATATTTTGCTGAATCTCAATTTCATGAGAAGACATACTGTCATCAGGGGTGCGCTCATGTTCATTCATAGTAAAAATAGAGTATCATGGTGAACGCATAATCAAAACCATAACAGCTTTTTATTGTATCTAGATGCGAATATTCGTTGAGATAGGATATAAAATGTTGTATTATATATATTGTTCTTCTCCTTTCGACTAGATGAAGGAGCGTGAAGATGAACTTTTTTGAGAAGGTATGGCAAGGAGTATCGGGGCCACGGCGCTGGCGGATAACATATCTGACAACAGCGGCGTTGATTCTGCTGCTTATCTATGGTGACGAATGGATTTTTTGGGTGGCGATTGCGCTGCTGGTTTATGCTGTACTGGCATATCGTGTCAAACGTTATGCGGAGAGGTATGGCCTGTCTGTGTGGGACATGCTGTGCTACTGCACTGGATCAGTGGCGTTTCAGTTGCCGCGCGAGGTTGTCGAGCAGTATGCCGCCGCCAGTTTTAGGAAAGCTGAGCACTCCAGCGCAGTGTTTGATGCCGCTGCAGTGCTGCACGAGCTGGTGACTTACATCAAGCCAGATGATGTTGTCGACGGTTGCAAGGTGTGGCGAAGAGATGAGTACGAACTGTATGTCCGCGATCTCGCTCCACGCTATGAGTGCGCGGTGGTTAATATCCTGGGCGGCACGTCTGGGACATTAACGACAGTCAAGGTTCTGACGTGTGTCGAAGTGACAAAGCCTCCTCGAGTTCGAGGATGGTGGATGCACGACGAAGACTCACAACTGCTACCAAGCAGCGAGACGTTTGAACACGCAGAGGATTTATCATACGAGGAGGCCGAACCTTACATGCTTGAGCTGTCGGCATGTATCGAAACCATCACAACCAGGAGATGAACTCGCTGACCGAGAACGGTTGACCCGCACGAAACGAGATGTTTTGTGCGGGTCTTTGATTTCTGTATATAAGGTCTGATGCTAGTAAAAAGTTAGGCCACCCCGCTGAAAAAGCCGAGGTGGCCATGGATGGGGCTGCCATCCGCAGTTGCGCGGTCTAGTGCGCGATATCGATTACGGCACGCATGGTGCCTTTGTCGTTGTTCGCCAGGTGATGAACGGCAAACGGCTTGCGCTCGGACACCCCGATGGCGAACTTGGTGTTGCCTTCGAAGAATCCGGCGCAGGCGAGCTGCTGTAGCGACTGCCAGTTGTAAGTGTAGCTGCACTGCGTGAAGTTGTAGCCAGCGGTGTTGATGTCCACCTGTAGTGTAGCGTTGCCACTGACTGGCACTGGCAGGCCCGAGCCCTCACGAGCGACCTGGTCCACGTAGCCGACCTGGAATCCCACACGGTGAAGCGAGCCAGTTTCGATCACGATGCGGTCGAAACATGCATGCTTACCGGCGCGAACGTCGAGCACTTCCGAGACTCCCACGCTGACGGGCGTGGAGTCGTTGAGCGTGTTCCACTGCCCCACCTCAGAATCACACGATGGTGCAGAGGGTTGCGCAGGCGCATGGGTCGGGGTGGCGGGCTGCGTGGTCTGGGTCTCGGTAGCGGCCACTGTCGTCGTGTGAGTCGTTGCCGATGATTGTTCGGACGGACTCACCTGCTGACTGCCACTGCAGGCACTTGCAGCAAGTGCAAGTGTCGTAATCATGGTTCCGACAAGGTACTTCCTACTTGTGTTCATGAGGACTTACCTCTTTCTGGTAGATTGAGTAGGGTGGTGCAACTGTACACTTTTTGGTTGGTTTGCGCAAGATTGGGCCACTTTTTGTCAACATGACATCGGTGTTCTTGTGTCTCCTTATGACACTGGATAAAACATGCGTAGCTTTTCGAGCGGTATGTATAGTGGAGCTGGTTCCCGGTTTGCATTGAAGCCATTTGTCACGATAGACAGCATGTCCGAGTCTTCCGAGTAGTACATAGTCCCTTTTTTGTGTTTGAAATAGTATGGGGTGAACTCAAGTCCTTGTAGTGTCAATGTGCCATCGATTTCGTTCTCTGTAAATATATTCTTGTTTGGCAATGGATATTTAAGACATCCATTGATAGCTTGGACGGCAAATTTAGTAGTACGATGTATGCCAATCTTGGCACCAACCAAATCTATAACACCGTCCCGATACTTCAGATCTATTGCTTGTCGGTTTTCCTCTAGCTGGCGTACTGCTCTGCCAACCTTTCGCAAGCGATATGGATCAAACACGTCACCTTCGTGTTCCGGCGTGAGTAGATCATGTAATTCGGCGGTAGTAGCGGCAGTTTGTTCGTCGTGTGATGCGTCGACTAGTATATTGAGCGCATTAACAAATTGAATTGCATGCTTGTCATCAATAAATTCGAGGTGTGAGCTAGAGACTGAGCCGTGGACAGCCATTTGTCCCATAAACACTCCGTATGACGCACCTGACCCAATAGTGACATGATGATGAAGGTCGACACGATGCGTGTTGTCTCCAGCTAGTGTTATGATGGGGTGAATGCCCGCGTATTCACCGTGGATTGGGGATTCATCTGCGATATATTCGTCGCTCGCACTCACTATTTTTGTCGAGAAATCTGGCATGTCGGTCCTCAGGTCGAGTGTGCAGTGTGGCGTATGAATCGCTTCGCCTGGTAGCTGCACTTCTTTGCCGAGGAGTTCCTGGTCGGAGGCAACTCCATGGAGGAGTCGGAGATAGGGGTCAATCTCGTCAATTGCCTCTTGTCGAGAGCTGAATCTCTCCCCTTCTAGCTTATATTGCAGCGCAGTAATCTCATTGAATATGGGGTGGTCAATGAGAAGCTCAAGGTCATCGTATTGATGATAAAATTCTGACATATATTTCCCTTTCACGCTAACACCTGCTGGTGCATACTAGTGTACTCACCTTTTGCAAAAAGCAATTATTGACTGTAAAATCTCCTGCCAAGTGTGCTATAGTTATCTATAAAGCGTAAGCAAATAAGTGTGGAAAGTTATTATAGCGAGCGACAATGGATTTTGATTTTGATTTTGATTTTGAAGATGCGAAGCCGTGGCTGATTGGTGTCGGTGTGGTGTTGCTAATTGCAGGGGTGGTGTTTGGTATGACGTATATCAATGTCAACAGCGCCATTGCCAAGTGTGAGGCGGCACACTATGCCAAGCCAGAGTTTGGCTTGTCGGTGGGTTCGTGCCCTGCTGACGAGGATTATGCAAGTGATAGCGTGGCACTTGTGGTAGGTAACACGGCCAATAGCCCTGCGCCAACCCTCACCGAAGAAGCAGACAAATACCTCCGCAACTCTCTGGCGAAGACAGGGGGTGATCTAACGCTCAACATTTATTCTGCTACCCCGAGCGGTCAACGCATCAAACTAAGTGATCTCAAGGTGAAAAAATCTGGCAATGTTGGCTCGTTTATCAAAAATTCCACCAAAATACTCGACGAAGTAAATGGAGCGATTAAAAAACCAGCCGATGAAAAAGGTGCCGACTACTTTAATAATGTAGTTGCTGCAGGGCGCTCTGTCACTACCTCACCAAGTATCAAAAACCCACTTGTGCTAGTAATTGGTTCTGGTTTGTCTGATACGCAGCCGCTTAATTTTGCTAATGGTGATCTCTTGCATGCCGACCCAATAGAGGTGCTTGATGAGCTTAAGCAAAGTGGTACAGTGGCGGCTGGTGAGCTCGAAGGTGTTAAAATCGTATGGTCTGGCTTGGGCGTAACGACAACTCCACAGCAGCCGCTTGATGCCACTGAAAAGCGTAATCTTCGTAATATCTATACGCAAATCTTTCGCTATATGGGTGCGGATTTTGTGACAGACGATACGGTGGTCGCATCGGATAGTATCAGGACAGATAAAACAGTTATTCCTGTCGAGGTGAATGGTATTACTGGCGGTGTGATGGTATACAAACTAGGTGAAAATTCGATTGGATTTAAGCCAGGCACAGCGACTATCCAGGATGATACAACTGCCAACACGGCGCTCGATGGT
Organism: uncultured Candidatus Saccharibacteria bacterium; assembly: GCA_964593465.1. Lineage (GTDB taxonomy): Bacteria > Patescibacteriota > Saccharimonadia > Saccharimonadales > Saccharimonadaceae > Mycosynbacter. Next base: position 92,755 of record CAZQJY010000003.1, on the reverse strand, counting down.
GTTGTGTCGAATTATCAGAAGTGCCGAGGTGCCAAATTAACGATAGAGGGCTATACAGCACGGCCAAGTGGTGTAGCGGACGAGACTGATACGTTGTCAAAGAGTCGTGCCGAGGCGGTCAAGAAGCTGCTAGTGGCACGCGGTGTGTCGGCAGATGCAATTATAGCTCAGGGCCGTGGCTCGAGTGATTTCGATGGTCGTGTGCCAGAGACAGATACCGAGGGCAAATGGAATAGCGAGAAAGCTCAGGCTAATCGTGTGGTGATTGTAACGCTTGATAGTGGCGGGGCATGTCGTGGCTAAGCAGGCGCTCCGGGCCTATGAATACACTCCTGTCACTGTGTCGTTTTGGGTGCGCGTGCGTGGACATGTTGCGGCACGGCGTGATCGACCTGGTGTGCTCAAGGGTTTTTTGCACGATTATGGCGTGAGCCACAAGCGTAAAATTAACGTACAGACGCTGCCAAAAGATAAGTACATTATCCGTACGCAGTATCTGGAACATTTGGCCGACGTACGTGATGCACATATCTTGCGAGAGGCCACGCGTGCTCGCACTGTGCAAGATCAGCTGCGACTCGAAGCGCGCGAAGTCTACGATACATTGCAGCGTGAGCGAGAGGCGCTTCGTGAGGCTAAGCAAGAATACGAAGATATCAAAGCAAAACTCGACCGTGGTGATCTGACTCCTCTAGAAAAAGCCAATCATCAGGGTAAGCTTGGCACGATGGAGTCAAGCATCAAAAACCAGCTTGCAACAGTGGCACGCATCAAAGGTACGCTGGCCGAGTATGACAAACATCTCGCCGCCAGTAAAAAAGAATTTGCTGAGTTTTGCGCCCATACAAATGGTGCTTACGAGCTGGTGATGAATAGCTATATCAAGGTGGCTGGCCGCCGGCTCAACAAGCTGGGGATTACCAACTATGATGCTATACTCAAAGACCATGCGCACGATACCACACACAAAATAAAGGAGTTGACCGATGGCTAAAAGTTTTCTAAAAGTACTGGTACGGCTCGGTAAGCCAACACAAAAGCAGATTGAATCTGTGCGCAAAAAGGCGTTGTCTAGCGTACGACATAGTAAAAAGCGCCAGAAACTCGATGCTAAATCTATCGAATCAATGCTACGAATTGTCAGCGGGCGTTATAGTGACCTACACTCTGCGCTAGAGAGTGAATACCGACGCCGTGAACATCGTATCGATGCTACCTATGCACGCGGACTCAAAAAGACCAAAGCTGCGCTCATCAAGGTTGAGCAAGATGTCAATCATCTTGAGTCTATGGGCTATGACAAGACTACTTCTGGTATTGACTACGATGATGCAGTAGCTCGCTTGCGCAAGCTTGGTAAAGGTAACGAAGAAGCACAGGTGGTACGTGTACCGATTGGCGATGAACTAGCTACAAGGCCAAAGCCAAAAGCAACCGAGCAATTTGTTGTCCGCGCTGCACCCGACACCAAAACGGCCTTCTCTACCCCGCATGGTCACTATTGGGTGGTGGCTGGTTGTTTGCTATTGAGTTTTCTCGACATGCTACTGCTCAGCTCTGCTGTCGAGCGTTTGCTAGATACTGATCAGTTTAATGCTAGCATCTTAGCCTTTGCGCTGGCACTTGTCGGTAGTGTGACGGCTTTTCTCTGGGGCCGTTCGCAGGCTATGCACCCCGGTCGTCGGAGCTGGTCGTTCTACGAACCGTGGGTATGGATTACGATTTGTCTAATCTTTGTGGCGATTCGCGCGGTGGTAATTACGATGGATATCCAAGAATTTCCAGATGACATAGTAACGATTATCAGCTCAGAGGCATTGATGGCGCTATTGTTGACGGTGCTCTACCTTGGTACTGGCTTGGCGATTCGCGCCGAGGCTCGCAAGATTTTCGACCCTACTCTGTTTAGCCAGTGGCGTCGTATTAAGACAGCCAAAAAGACTCAGCATAGAATTGCCAAGAAGTATGCACGTGCCGAAAGTATGATTCTGGAACTTGAGCAGTTCCACAAAAACTACCGTGCGCTCAAAAAACTCTATGTGATTCGCAAAAACTCGCTCTACGATGCAGAGCGCACAACACTTAGCTCTGTCGTCAAGCGTGTGCTTGAAGACAATGCACATCTAGATCCACAGGTGGTCGAAGACATCTTGCAGTCGGTGTTAGCCGGTCGTTCGCATATTTCACTTGAGAGTCTGGGTGCTAGTGCTACGCCTGCGAAACCTGCGGTGCGTAAGGCCGCTACTGTATCAACTGAGAGGCAAAAAGCTTCTACCGCCACATCACCGCGTCCGCGTAAACCACGGATGATTCGCTAAACTTTGTTGCTTCTCAGGTCTCAACCTTCAGGTGTCCGCGGAACTCGTGCTTCCATAGAAACACTCAAATAATCCTCGTTCCACCACGAGTAGTCGCTAGTTTTTCTCGGGTTTACGGATGCTGCTAGGCAGTGATGATTTTATGCAGGGGGTGTTCGGATTTAAGATGCTGTGTCGGCCTTTTTCTTGCGTGGACGACGACGTTTGCGCTTTTTGGGCGCGTCAGCTGCAACTGGCTCATTTGTAGGTACAAGAGGTTGTGATGATGCAGGCGACTTGGCCTTGCTGTCTGTAGTGGTGATTTTGGTCTGAGCATCCTGTTCATGACGGATTTTGAGTGTACCATCGCTGGAGGCGATTGCTTCGGGTTTTGGTTGTGGTACAGGTTTGTTTGCCTCTGGCGTCACGACCTGAGTATGTGCATTAATAGGCCATGTCTTTGGCGCTGGCTGCTCCGGTGCTTTAGGGGCTTTTTTGAGCTGCTCTGGTGGCTTGATGAGATCGTCTATTGCTTGCTCTACTTCTGCGCGTGGCAAGCTAAACTGCTGGCGTGAATTGGCTATGATAGCAGATGAATTATCAGCCTGTGGCGGTGGCAGATTTAGCGTGGTTGCACTAAATGCGGGGGCTTTCTCCCCCTGGATGACCATATTAATGATGAAGTGGCGATTGTGCATTTGTAGCAGGTCATTGGCCTCAAATTGCGGTTGGAACTGCTGTGCGAGAATGGCGGCGTCTTCGGCAGACACACGAAAACCAATCATGGTGCCGACATTGCCAAATACTGCTCCACGCACTGTGTCGGTCATCTGCGAGATATACTGGTTGGCAACGGTGAGGTTGAGGCCGTATTTTCGTGCCTCTGAGAGGATTGTAGCGAATGAATCGGTAGCAAAGTTTTGGAACTCGTCGACGTAGAGATAGAATGGCCGACGGTCTTTGATGTCTGGAATATCGCTACGACTCATGGCAGCGAGCTGGATCTTGGTGACGAGGAAGCTACCGAGGATACCTGCGTTGTCTTCGCCAATCAGACCTTTGGACAGGTTGACGACTAGAATTTTGCCCTCGTCCATGATCTCCCGCACATTAAACGTGCTTTTTGGCTGGCCGATGATATTACGGATGACGGGATTGGCAGTAAACGCACCTACCTTGTTGAGCACTGGTGCGATAGCTTCGGCTACAAACTTGTCGTTCCAGCTGGCAAATTCTACTTTCCAGAATTGCAGCACTACGGTGTCTTGGCAATAGTCGAGTGTTTCTTTGCGGAACTTTTTGTCGGTGAGCATGCGGGTGATGTCGAGCATGGTTGTCTCTGGCCTATCGAGCAGTGCCAAGATGGTATAGCGCAAAATGTATTCGAGACGTGGTCCCCAACTCTCGCCAAACATACGCTTAAGCACACCAATCACCTCTGAGGAGATGTTACTTTTCATGTTTGGGTCGGTGACTTCTAGGGGGTTGAACCCTACAGGGTGTGCGGTATCGGCTGGGTTGAAGTATACTACGTCTTTGATGCGATGTGCGGGGATAAACTTCATGTTGTTGATGGCAAAGTCGCCATGTGGATCGATAATGGCGTAGCCTTGGTTGTGGTAGATGTCGCTGAGTGCAAACAATTCGAGCAAACCAGACTTACCTGCTCCTGTCTGACCGATGATATAGACGTGGCGCGAACGGTCGTAACGCAGCATGCCAAACTGGTGGTTGATGCCACGGAAGTTTGTGAGGCCAAAGGCCGAGATGTTTTCGTCGATAGCTTCGTTGCCAGTGATGACGGGCAGTTTGGCAGGCGGTTCGGCCGTCTTGGTGCTGGCCCAGACGATATTTGGTGTCTCTACGTTGGTGTGCGGTAAGTGGAAAACACTAGCAAGTTCTTCGATATTGAGAATATAGCCATCGTTTGGCATAAATATACGACTACGATAGGCGCTGAGCGCGTCTTTGTCGAAGCTACTGTTTGACTGCTTGAAGCCATTCAAATTTGTTGAATTGAACTGTTTGAACGTGCCCACAAGTGCCTGCATGCGTAACTTGGCATTGGCATTACTCTCACCCAGGTATGCCATACGGATTTTGACTTTGTAGCCAAGTTTGGTCGCCTTTTTTTCTGCTTCGGCGATACGAGTTTTATCGCGTTCGGATAGCTCTGCGGCTGTACCGCCACCCTCGCCTGCTTCTGGTGGCTTCCAGAGTGCTTCGAGTAGCGTGCCAAACCAGCGCATGTCGGGTCCGCCGCCAAGACTAAAGCCACCACCGTTTTTGACTTTTTTGATCCATTCGTAGCTCGATTTATGCCAGCTGTCTGGGAGCGGGCGTACAAGTACTTGCACCCATAGCTCTTCGCCCGTATCTTCGAGCTTAGCAAGCGTACCAGTGATACCTGCCAGTGGGTCGACCTCAAAGCTCTGGAATGTTTTGAGCGGGAGGAATTCACTGTCTGCCAGGGTGATTTCGGCAGTATGAACGACACTGTGGTGGCGTTCGTGCGCTACGTAATCTTCGTCGGCTTCGTGAATCTGCACAGTAGGATATTGCGAATAAATCTGGCCTTCGACGAAGCTTTGGAGTGTCTTGGGTGTCCAGACGTAGAAGCGAATTTGACCGTCGACAGAGGCAATCTCAAAACTTAGGTGTTCCTGTACTCCTCCGGTACGTTTGAGCTCGGCAGTGTCTCGCAGGATACCATGGAGGCTGGCAAAAAGCTGCTCTGCGGCAAGTTCAGACTTGTCGTTTGTCTTTGGGATTTCGAGCACCAGTAGGGTGCTTTCGAGTGTTTGTACTTGCTTGACTTTGCGATTGTTCCACATTGCGAGCCCGCCCAAGATAAGCGTGACGGGAACCCATACGTAGGGGGAAGTGATGAGCTGGATGAATTCTACAAGAAATGTCATAATATTCAGCTTTCATTATATCATACCTCTGGTGATTTTGCAAGGTTGAGCTTTATGTTTTATAGTCTCGTGATTATTGGACCCAGCTAGATACTCCAGGGATAAAAGTAAATGCACGGTTAGAGCCGTGCATTATATTTGTACAGAACCTTGAGTGCTCTACTCCGCTAGTGCGTAAGTGGCCTTCGCTACACGTTTGAACTGTGGCTTGCTCTGTAAGTTGAGTAGAATTGTCGTTTCCTTCACCTGGCGGCTTTTGAGCACGCGGCGTACGATCTCGTCGCGATGGAGTGGCTCGCCCGCTGTCTTAAGTACATCGACGATTGTGTCGGCTACTGTACCCTTGCTGTAGCCCCAGCTGTCGAGTGCGTAGATGCCTCGGCCGATGAGTACAAAGCGTTTGTCTTTAATTAGCTCGTTGTGAATTGCCTGTGTTGTCACATCTTTGCGGTTGAAGTCGCTATCTTTGATAGCTTCGGCGATTTCTGAAAAGTGCAATGGTTTGCCGTTTTCGCTCAAAATCACAAAGATTTTGTCACGAATATTTTTTGGATTCACAGTCGGCCATTTGGTTAGTCCCCAGAGGTCTTTGAGATGCGCGAGGTGTTTTGATACACTGGCAAGCGCTTCGACATGCTTTGGGTGTTCGTAGCTGAGTTTGTCGTGGAGTTGCTCGATAGTAAGGGGCTCTTTATTGGCCTTGATGGCTTTTACAATGGCATCTACTTCGCTACGAATCTTCTTTTCATCGCCGTATTCTGCGATAGCTGCAGAAAGATAGTAGTTATCTGTCTCGTTGATGACTGTGAGATTTGGTGCAAGTTCTGCAAGAAATGCGATGTGTGCACGTTCGCGAGCATCGCTTTTTTTGCCGAGCAGTACATCTGTGAGGTCCTGTACGCGACCCACGCGACCCATATCGCTGAGTGTTCGGATAATTACCTTTTCACTAGAGGTAACATCTGGTAGTTCGTCGCGTTCTGCCGACATTTTGATACGAATGAGGATAGCTTTTTCGAGTTGGCGCACACGTTCACGAGTGATACCAAGTAGCTCACCGATTTGCTCAAGTGTTTCTTTGCGCTCGTACAAGCCAAAACGTCGAGTGATGATTTCACGTTCACGCTCGGCATCAATCGAGTCGATAATCGCAGCTACAGCTGCTTTGATGTCTATGACCTGGTCTTGTGCGGGAGCTTCGCTCATTTAGTTATTCCTCTCTGCCTCACCTCAGAATTATCTATTTATTAACGTAGTCTGCTAGACATTATAAAACATAGTGTATTCAATGTCAAACAAATTTTCTATTTACTTTATTATAGCACGAGTTAGACTTGTTTTGTAAACAATGTTTTGAGGCTTTTTATATATATTCTTTGTGCGCTTATGTATATACAGGGGTAGAAAATTATTATATACGCTAGTGATTGAGTTTATGGTTGTCTAGCAAGCGCCTTGGGCCATACCGCTATCGCTAGTGACGTGCCAGATCAGGTCACTGTATTTACTGTGTGTGCCTTCAAGACAAAAACGTGTAGGATCATGCGGTGGTGTAGGTGTAGGCAATGCTTCTTTTTGCACACCAGATGACCAGGTGTCCCAGAAAGACGTCACAGGAAACGTGCCGCCCATAGCCGTATAGCGGCTGGTGAGCTCGTCGGCAAAATTAACGGCAACAGTTTTTTGGTCTGGCCACCATGCATCGTAAGCAGTCTGACTATTATAATAGTCACGCACAGTAGTGGAGCCAATCGGGACGTTGAAAGTACGAGATTGCCAGCCGTTGATCTGTATCCCCTGCCAACCATACACATGACAGCCAGTAATATACGTACCAACTTGCCCGCTCAGGCTAGAGCCGTTGCCATACCCTTCTGTAACAAGTTGCTGACACAAATCATGAAATAATACGCCACGCTGGACCGCCGACATGCCGTTGTATGTCGGGGTACCTATAGTGACAAGGCGCAATGTGGTACCAGGTGATGGCTGTACGTCGGATGGAATAATGGCTGGATATGAGCCGGTTTGTGCTTGGGTGATTTGCATGCTTTTGGCTGCGTGCGATAGGTCGCTTTGGATCGAGGTTACTGATGCGCGGCGCTGTACTCCGTTGAACGCGACAATCGTAAGTGCTGCCAAGACGCCGATGACAGCAATCACGATAAGCAACTCTACAATCGTAAGGCCGGGAGTATATCTAGGTGCCCACCGAGATGTGTTCATGTGTTGCTTACTATACGCCTATGCTTTGTAAATGAAAAGAGCCCGCCCCACACAAGGAGAGGCGTCGTCCTCGGAGGGGCGGGCTCTTGTTGTGTGCGGGCGGGTGTCAGGGGCGACGAAGTTCACTGGCGAACTGCTGCGCCTTGGCGCGATACTCGCTGGGATGTTCGTAGTTCTCGCTGAGCTCATCCAGCGCCTCGATGACAGCTGTCAGAGAGCCCTGCTTGCGAGCATACTGATTGAGCGCATCGACGAGCTCGGTGCAGCTGGTCTTTGTCCCCAGCAGGTGCACCTGAGTCATGATGTCGCGCGTGTCGTCGAAGCCGTCCAGGAGGCTGGCGGTATCGGCGGCGATTCCGGTATGCGTGTAGGTGCGTGCCATAATAATCACTATCCTTTGTTTGGGAGGTGCTGACTTTTATACACTAACATGTTTGACTAAAATAGTCAATACCTACTTCTTGCGAGTCGTAGGTTTCTTTTTAGCGGCAGGTTTTTTAGCAGCTGCAGTTTTCTTAGCAAAGCGGCCTTTTCCGGCTGGTGCGGCTTCGAGCATTTCTTTGGCTTGTGTGTGAGTGATTTCTTTTGGATCAGTGTCTTTTGGCACTTTGGCGTTTTTCTTACCGTCTGTCACGTAGGGTCCCCAGCGGCCGTTGAGCACTTTTATTCCATCGCCAAAGTCGGCAATGTTTTTTTCTGCTTCGGCTTTGAGCTTGGCGGCGTAGAGTTCGAGCGCTTTTTCTAGTGTGATTTCGTGTGGGTCTTCGGGCTTGATACTTACGAAGAGCTTGCCAACTTGAATATAAGGGCCGAATCGGCCAACGTTGGCTTTGATATCTTGACCATCGCTAGTCTGCCCTACGACACGTGGTAGTTTGAACGCATACAGGGCTTCGTCGAGCGAGATGGTCTCGATTTTCTTGCCTGCAGGCATAGGTGCAAATGTTGGCTTGTCTTCGTCATCTGTGCTGCCTAGTTGGAGCATGGGGCCAAATCGGCCAAAGCGTGCAAATATCATCTTGCCTGTCTTGGGGTCTATGCCAACTTCTTTTTGCGCACCAACTTTGCTGCGGTCAATGCCGCCAGATTGTTCGATGAGCTTGTGAAACGGTGTGTAGAATGCAGAGAGCATAGCGTTGCGTGCGAGATTATCTGCAGCGATTTGGTCGAATTCTTGCTCAACGTTGGCGGTAAAGTCGTAGTCGACGACCTGCTCGAAGTGTTCTCCTAAGAAGTCGGCGATAAGCTCACCAGCGGGTGTTGGTACGAGTTTACCACGGTCAGCACCGGTTTTTTCGGTGATGATTTTGCGAGACACGCCGTTTTCTATGGTTACGTCATAGTCGCGCTTCTCATCAACCGTTTCATCAGAAACGTCTGTTACATCTGACGATGTCGACGGGGTTAGTGTTTCTGATGGAAGGTTGGCGGCAGCGTTCGACTGTGGTGGGTAGGATAGTACGATAACATCTCGCGGTGTGCCCTCGCCCTCACCTTTCACGACATAGCCGCGCGTCTGCACGGTATCGATGATAGTTGCGTAGGTGCTTGGGCGGCCAATACCCAGCTCTTCGAGTTTTTTGACCAAGCTTCCTTCTGTGTAGCGAGCTGGTGGGCGTGCAAAGGTTTGACGAGCGGTGGCTTCGTGGAGCGCTAGTGTATCACCACTGTGAACTGGTGGGAGCAGGGCGTCTTCTTTTTTATTGGTGCCGTAGACTTTGAGGAAACCATCGAATACAATCACCTCGCCCTTGGCTTCGAATATTTTGTCTGATGTGCTGACGGTAACAGTAATGGTGGTTTTCTCTAACTTTGCGGGTGCCATTTGGCTCGCGAGTGTGCGGCTACGAATGAGATTATAGAGTTTTTGGTCGTACTCGTTGCTACTACCCTTTTCTAGTCGCATGTCTGTTGGACGAATTGCTTCGTGAGCTTCCTGCGCACTGGCGTTTTTGGTCTTAAACTGGCGTACCTGGCTATACTCTGGGCCATAGGCACTAGTGATAAAGTCTTTAGCTGCAGTAATTGCCTGACCTGATAAGTTGGTACTGTCGGTACGCATGTAGGTAATTTTACCTTCTTGGTATAGTTTTTGGGCGCTGGCCATGGTGGCCTTGGAGCCAAAACCAAGCCGAGAGTTGGCTGCTTGCTGGAGTGTGCTGGTGGTGAACGGCGCGGCTGGGTTACGTGTGCCAGGTGTTTTGGCGATGTCCGATACAGTGAATGTTGCTCCCGAGAGGCTCTCAAGGAATTTCTGTGCTTCGGTTTCTGTCTTAAAGTTTTGCGGCAATTCAGCCTTGACCTCTGTACCTTCATGTAAAAAGATAGCCACGACTTTAAACGTTGATGAACCTTCAAACGCCGTAATCTCACGTTCACGCTCGACAAGTAGGCGTACAGCTGGGCTTTGTACGCGTCCTGCACTCTTACCGCCAGGTACTTTTTGCCACACTACAGGACTGAGCTCGAACCCTACTATACGATCGAGGATTTGGCGGGCTTGCTGCGCTTGCACGAGGTTCATATCTATGGTGCGTGGGGTCTTTACTGCTTCTTCGATAGCACTTTTTGTGATTTCATGAAACACGATACGCTTAGTAGTGCGCGGGTCAAGTTTCAAGACTTCACAAAGGTGCCAGGCTATCGCCTCTCCTTCACGGTCTTCGTCGGTTGCGAGCCAAACGTTAGCTGCACCCACTGCCTTTACTGCTCGTTTGAGTTCGGCAATTATCTTCTTTTTTTCCGGATCAACTTCGTAAGTTGTTTTGAAGCCATTGTCAATGTCGATTGGTGGCGTGCCATCGCTCGTCTTTTTTACAATAGATCGGATATGGCCGACGCTCGAAAGCACGTGAAAATCACTCCCGAGATATTTCTCGATTGTCTTGGCTTTTGCTGGGCTCTCTACTATTACTAAATTTTTGGCCATAAATTATGTACTGCTTATGGTTGATGCTCTATTTACTAAAACACAGTGCAACATTGTATGCAAATAGTGAGCGAGCGTCAAGTGTGCAAGAGAATAAAAATCTCTACGGATATATAATTATCACACAAGGATATTGTATTTATTTTACTATTATGCTATAATATATAAAATATGATAGAGCTCAACGAATCGCACGAGGTATCTCTTGATGCACTTACTCGAGGTGATATAGATACGGTTACTGGTGACGAAGTGGCGCTCAAAGTGCCAGTAACCCCCGAAGGTGTGATTGTACTCAATGCTCATCTTGACGAAATTGAACATACCTTTGCTCAGCTCAACGTACACCTTTTACCAGATGTTGTGTCACTCTACCGCGAAGGTGCGCCATTGCAGGCATTTAATGCAGGCAGCGGTATGGGCCCCACTCCCCCAATGCTGCGCGAACCCACTGATATTATCCAGATGACACGCTGCACCGGACGCTGGCGTCTCAATCTAGAAGAGCGTGATGTACACGATTCGTATGCAATGGATTATATGACGGGGTTGGTATTGTCGTATGCGCTGACAAAACGCCCATCGCGAATTGTCCTCGACCATTATATCGACGCGTAGTAATAACTTTGCAAAAGAAATAAGGGGGCGTCGCTACTGTCGGATATGACAGTAGCGACGCCCCGTGGGTAAATGTTAGGGACAGGCAGTGAGCCAGTCGAGACTCTCGATCGAAGGCCAGAAGTCTTCCAGCTTGATCGTGAGACGACCGGTGTGTGCCACTTGACGGGATTGCTCTTCGGTGAGTGCTGCGGTCATCTGGTTGCTGGCATTACTGCCAGGTGCGACACCCGCCTCTCCGACGATGACTGCTCTGACGTTACTGACCTTATAGGTCAGTTCGGTCTGGGGCGTTCCCGACAGTGCCTGGGATGCCTGGAACGTGATGGCAATCCCCGCACAATCGTCGCGCTTACCGTTGGCGTCCCCTCTCACAACAGAGTCGTTGTAAGGGTTGCCGGGCGTAATTATCGGAACGGATTTGTCTGCCGCAGAGGTTGAGCACCCCGTGAACACAATGGCGGCCACGCACGCCATCATAATGAAAAAGGCGGCGCGATGCCGACCCATGTTACTTCTACCCATAGTTCTATTTTATCACAAAATATAAAGTTAGTCAAACATGAGAGCGCCACTCTCCGCATTAGTAGCGGAGAGTGGCGTGGTGTTCGGTAGCACCTTGCTCATGCGGCGAGCAGCGCTGCGCCGGGAATCGGCTTGCTGAAGCCACCGGCGTAGAACGGCTGCGCCTTGCGGAACGCACACTCTAGGGTGGTTGCCGCGTAGGCATGTGCCTTGTCGCCACCGTAGATCACGAAGAAGACACCTTGCGTACGAGGCCTGGCAACCAGCGAAACACCGCCAGTTTCCAGTATGAGATCCATGAGATCCACATCGTCGTAGCCGGCACCCTCGAGCAGGTCGAGACCGCTCGGGGTGATATGGCACAGGTTGTCTGTGACGCTGAACAGTTGATTTGCCGTCTCCATGACGACTCCTTCCATACTGTCTACCGAACATCCGTCGGTAGAAATGTCGGAATCTCCGACGGGTAGGGCTAGTATAATACCTATTTACAAATAAGTCAAGATAGCTTGTATGTCCAAAAAAGACTAAAGCGCCATTTGCATGGCGCTGTGAGGAGATTCTCCTCTGACAAATCCCAGGGGGACTATTTTGGTTTTGGCGGATGCCAAGCATGCTGCTACATGCTTTAGTCCGAGTCGCCGAACTACATGCCGACGGCGCAGCCGGAGATGTCGCGGATGTTGCCCCAGTCCTCGTTGCTGACGAGGAAGGTGTGCGCCTTGCGCTCACCGGCGGACAGTACCGCGACCTTGACCTTGCTGTCATGGTCGGTGACGAGCACACCCTTGAGTGGCTCGGCAGCCAACGGATTGCCATCGGCGTTGGTGACCGTGATGGTCATCGCCGAACCGTCCCAGTTGGCGGCGTAGCGCGTCCCGTTGTGGGACACCGTACCGCCCTGTCGGAATGGCACGGTCGCCAGACCAGGGTCGCAGGTGACGGTATCGCCACTGCGCACCGCGGTACCGGCAACGGCACCGTACTCCGGCACCAGGACGACCGTCTGGTCGCTCAGGCTGGCCGGCTCGGTGTCGTTGCCATGGCGCAGCCACGACACCAGACCCCCGATGACGAGTGCGACAACCACGATGGCTGCTGCACTGATGAGGCCGACCTTGCGGCTCGGTCGCTGCGTCTTCGCAGGGGTGGGCGTGGACGAATTGGACGGCGCGTTCATAAAAGTCTCCTTTAGACTCTGCAGGTGGCGAGGTGAAATACCTAGCCTTTGACAAAACCTGTGAACAAGCTGCATATTAGCACAAAAATAACAAAAAGTCAATATCTTTACAACAATATCACCGCAAAGTCCACTGATTTGCTCCTAGCGCACGCACCGTACCGCTAATCTCGAGCATCGTCAGCTCGCTCGAGAATGTGCCAGCGTCTAGCTCACTCGCCCGCTGTAGCTCATCACCGTCGCGCAAGCCAGACTGCAGTAGCTCAATGATTCGCGATTGTGCGGGCGTATCACCAAGCGGCATCTTCAGCTGGCTCTCAGCGCCAGCTGGCATAATAACTTCTAGGATGTCCTCTACTTTTGTAACGGGCGTGGCACCTTGACGTATCAGTTGGTTGCAGCCAGCACTCAGGGGGCTGCTGATGTTACCGGGTATAACAAACACGTCTTTGCCTTGCTGTAGTGCGTAGGCGGCGGTCGCGAGAGTGCCGCTACGGGTGGCTGCTTCTGTGATCAGGATGGCATCGGCTAGCCCACTTACTATTCGGTTGCGTTCGAGAAAGCGATGCGCAAGCGGGGGTATGTCTGGTTCGTATTCGCTGAGGATGGCACCTCCATTTATCAAGATATCTAGCCCGAGCTGCCTGTGCGAGTGCGGTGTTATTTTTGAAAGTCCATTTGCCAGCACCGCAAGTGTTGCGCCACCAGCTTCGAGCGTGGCGCGATGAGCGATACCATCGACACCAAGCGCGAGACCGCTCACGACAATCACTCTTCGCTTGGCAAGCTCGTAGGCAAATTTGTGCGTGACTTCTTCGCCGTATCTGGTGGGTTTGCGTGTGCCAACAATGGCGATAGTAGGTTGACGTTTATCTGGTAATGTACCTAAATAGTATAGTGCTTGTGGTCTTGGATTCACAGAGGTCAAAATGCTTGTGAATTTGTTTTCATCTGGAGAAATTTGATTGATTTTCATGCAAAATATGTAAAAAGTGTTGACATAATACAATATACGTGCTAATATGGATAACGATTGATTGATCAGCGAGGTCAATCAAATGCACCTTATACCCCCTATTCTAACTTATGTTAGGTTGTGTGCAATGTGTTCTCTAAGTATCTACCCTCCGCTTTTTGAGCCGATGAGTGCTAAAATCAGTGCTCTGGAATGAGCATTGCATGCATACTAACCCCTTTAACTGCCCTTTATTTCAAAGGCGGACCTCTTGTTAGCAAGTATTCAAGTATTGACCGTCTGGTCAGGCGCACACCTTATGGAGTTTTGGTGCTGACGCTTTGCTACTGGGAAGCCCGGGTGGGTTGAAGGGTGAAACGAGGCCAGGTGATGCCCACCCTTACCTGGTCTCTTTTCATTTCAAGATCTTGCTTCTACCCCTAAAACCGGTCTCTAGAGACCGGTTTTATTTTGCTTGTGAAATTAAACAGCCCCGCCAATTTCTTGGCAGGGACTTACGTTTGACAGCCTAGGACTGGTAGGCGGGGAGGATGCCGGGCCGGGATTGGTGCGGTAGTTCAACGATAAGTCGCCGCAAGGCATCATTGATGTCCTATCGAAGTTCGGTCTTTGGGACCTCGCGGATGTAGGCGACCATCATGGCAGCCCGTGGGTACACGTGCCCCGTACCGATTCTGCCGTCGGGAGAGATGTAGAGATCGCGTACCCCTTCTCCTGTCGAGGAGTCCTTGACCTGAATGATTGACCACTTTTCCGGTTCTCTGGGAGTGCGGCGCCAGAACTGCCACCACTGGCGATTGGTCGTGTTGCGCACGGGCCAGCATGCATGCTGGTTGGCGCGGATAACGTCGCCTGCCTGCAGTAGCAGCTTGGGCAGCATCGGGTCGGCATTGAGGTAATTTGCCACCGAGGGTCTCCTTTGCACTAGTCCTGTCAAACTCCATTTTGTAGAGAGTAACAGGTCGGACAAAGCCGATTTGTCGACTCTCGACAAAACTGGATATATCTATAGCATGGACTTGCATGATTTGCAACTTGTATGCTATCAAAACAAAGACGAATCCCCCGCTAGCTGGCTGCTAGCGGGGGTTGGTTCCCTGGCCGAAGGACCATGGGCTAGACCCAGAGGAGCTCGATCAGGCTGTGGAGCTTGGTGTAGATAACACGCAACTGCTCCTGCTCTGTCTCGTCAGCACGCAGCCAGCCCCAGAGAGTCGGATGTAACTGCTTGGGCATCTCATCCTGTTCCAGGCCGAGGCTCTGATAGGCGATGATTGGCAGGTCGTTGGGATTCTCTGCTTCGCCGATGTAGAACTGCATATCACGTGGCAAATCATTGAATTCGTCACGGTCTTCCAGGAGCGCCAACGGTATGACCGGCTGCACTACCCACATGACGGGTTCGCCTCCGATGCCGATCATCTCGACTTTCTCCGCACACTCCATGTTTGCGAAGATGTGCGGATTGCGCAGGACGGCTGCGAGTGCGGCGTGTCCCTCCGGATAGTTGGGTAGGAGGGTGTGGACGGCACTGTGGGCTGAGGGCGACCACATACGGGCCGTCTCGCTGGTGATTGTCATTTGATGATACTCCTCTGTATCGTAGGTCGTGCATTAACAAGGCTGTCAATGCATAGAATTTATTATATACTATATAACACTTTTTTGCAACATACTGTATAGTAATTGATGAATTATGCACGAATCTCACCCACTCCGAATATTCTGGTTTTCTGGCTTACTCACTATTTTGCTTGCAGGCGTTGTTGGGTATTACGATGGCCTTCTTGGTTTGTGGCTATTTGCCATCCTTGTCGTACTTGAAGTAACATTAAGCTTTGACAACGCAGTAGTCAACAGTAAAGTACTTGCGACAATGTCCAGGTTCTGGCAGACGATATTCCTAACTGTCGGCATATTTATCGCGGTATTTGTGGTGCGATTCTTGTTGCCTATTGTGATTGTGCAGGTGGCCAGCGGTATGGGCTTTATGGATGTGGTCAACATGGCGCTCTACGACGCCGAGCATTACGGCCATGTACTGCATGAAGCTGCACCAATGATCGATGCATTTGGCGGGGCATTCCTTTTGATGGTAGCATTGAGTTATTTCCTCGATCACCGCAAAGAGGTACACTGGCTCAAAGGCGTCGAGCCATGGCTCGCCAAAGCTGGCCAATTTGACAACATGCGTGTAGCGTTGATGCTGTCGCTTGCCGGTGTGCTGTATTTTACTGTCAGCGAAAAATATCAAGAAGTGGTGCTGATTTCGTGTATGCTAGGTATCCTGCTGCATCTTGGACTAGGGCTTATGTCGTCGTTTTTTGCCAATCACGAAAAGCATGAAGAGGAAGCGCGTAAGAAGGCGCATGGTATCAAGACAAAAACGGGCATGGCTGCGTTTGCTAGCTTTATGTATCTTGAGGTACTAGACGCATCGTTTAGTTTTGACGGTGTGATTGGCGCATTTGCCATCACCTCGAGTATTTTGCTGATTATCGCTGGTCTGGGTGTTGGTGCTATCTGGGTACGTTCGATGACTGTCTACCTGCTGCGCTCTGGTACACTGGCGAAATACCGGTATCTCGAACATGGCGCCCACTGGGCTATCTTGGCGCTGGGTACGATGATGATGATTAAAATCTATGGCGTGGAGTTGCCTGAATGGATGGTAGGCGGAGTCGGATTAGTGTTTGTGGCAACGGCGGTTATCTCAAGTGTCCTCGAGAAAAAACGCCTCGATAAACGGCATATTGCAAAAAAAGCTTAAGTATGATATAATAGATATATGGAGCAAGCGGCAATTGCTTGTTCTGTACCTATTGTTGCGCTCATGTATTGTGGGCGCATCGGCGAGAGGAATTTTCTCATGCACAATATCGCAGACGCACGCGCTGTCATCCAAGATGACGGTGCATTAATCTCCGACCGCATCAACGCCGTAATGACGGTCGGTGCCGAGGAAGTGCGTAGTGGCCGGTCCATCTCGACCTGCGTGTCGCTGCCGAGTGAGCGCGGTGACACGATGGCGGATCCTTGCCTGCTTGACCGTCTGTCGCGGTCAACCTTCCAGACACCTCAGTGGCGGATTGTCTGGGCGGCACTCGGCACGACCGTGCTGATTGTTGCGCTAGGAGTGATGGTTATGATGCCGTCGTCAACAGCTGCTCCAATCTTGGAATGGCTCCAGAGCTGGCTGCCGTAAGGCTAGTGCAGTTCTTGGGGTTGAGTGCGGTGAGTTCCTCTCGCCACATTCGACCTGAGTATACAAACACTGCTTTGTGTATTGAGGCCGGGTGTAGCAAGCTAATTGAGGTACTGATAAACACCATCACTTGGTGCATCGATTTTTTCTACTGTCTGCGGGACGACAACAAACAGTTGCTTGCCACCGAGTTTTTTGAGCTTCATAGTGCCCTGTACTTTTATCCAGGTATCTTTGGGATAACTAGGAGCTGCTATTGCAACAGGTAGCGCATATGGTCGTGCGTCAATAATACAGCATGATATAACCACTCTACCGACATACACGAAGCCTTCTGGCAGAGGCGTATCTGGCGACTCAATGGTAGTACCTATGAAAGTAATCCCCTTGCCTTCAAAACAGCGTGCGGGTAGGTTGCCAAGGGAGTAAACCCATGACTGCAGCTGCCAATTGCTATTAACCTCTAGGCAGTCGATATAGGGGTTATCCAGTATGGGTGCTGCCGGGATATTGATAGTTTTTCGTGAGGTGGCGTTGCTCGATAGTGTTTGGGGTGGTAGCAAAAATGCCAGGCAAAGTAACCCTAGCGCCAGGTAGTCAAGTATGTGTAAGCGTCGTGGGTAGTCATCGTGATGATGAGATTGGCGCGCCGTTTGCCGGTATTCGATGACACCGCCGATGAGCAGCATAAACAGCCCGATTGCACTCATTGATACGGCAAATAGCACGTAACGCGGATGAATATATAGTGTAAGTTCGTCATTCAGTGCAAGCTTGATAACATAGAAGCAAAAGAGCGCCAATACGATTGTGACATATGGTTGGAAGAATCGTTTAGCCCCAGACATAGCTCGTCCCTATTCCGATAATAAACGTCAAGATGAGTACGCTGCTAGTGATAACGGCAAGTGCACGCACGGTAAATGTGGTTTTCATGAGTGCAATCATCTTTATATCGACCATCGGTCCTGCAACCAAAAATGCCAGCAGCGACCCTAGGCTAAATGTACCGGCATAGGCTAAGGCAAAAAACGCATCAACGCTTGAGCAAATAGAAATGATAAATGCCAGCGCGAGCATCACGAGTACAGATAGGAAAATGTCTGATCCAACAGTAGTCATGATCTCCTGCGGTATGAATGTCTGAGAAGCGGCGGCAATCATGGCGCCGAACACCAGCATGCGGGCAATGAGCCACATCTCGGTGCGAAAAAAGCTACTGGCTCGTGCGAGCGAAAGGTGTGTTTGTGAACTATTTTTGCACATTGCGGCAAATGATGACGTGAGAAGTTTGTCCGCGGGTATGATTTTGGCGACAACGAGCGCAGTGATGTTTGCGACAACAAAGGTAGCAATAACCCGCAAGATGGCCATCCATGTATTGAAACCAAATGCCTCCCAGGTTACAACAAAAGTAACAATATTGATGCTTGGTGCAGCAAGCAGGAAGATGATCGCCTCATGTGGATTGACACCTCGGGCAATTAACGTGCGCGCAACAGGAATATTACCACATTCACATACAGGCATAGCGATTCCTATGAAAGATAGAGCGATGCGTCGACCAAAGGTATTTCTTGGTAGGATCGACACGAGGCGTCGGGGCGAGACGAACAACTGAATTGCTGTTGCTATGAGGGTTCCAAAGATAATAAAAGGCAGTGCGCCGACAATAATTCCGAGTGTGAGTGTGAGGAAGTCCTGAAGTGTCGTGGCTATATTTGCGACGGTCTGTGTGCGATACTCAGCATTATACATCAACGGAATAAGTGCTCCGCTAAGGCGTCTTTGGACCCAGTCGACGAACATTGCGAGACCAACCATACAGGCAAGAAAAATACCAGCAACCATGGCTATTTTGCGTGCTGTTGCATGGGCGTGAGTCGACGTCGTTGTCATAACCGTACTAGTATATATGAAAGAATGACGGGGCGCTCAGGTGTTGCAATAATTCAAATTTTTCAACAAAAGGTTTTTGTTGCTTGGGAAAACATTGCGCATCTAGGCTACTATGCAATATTGCGCGTGTGACATTTGTTACATATGCCGCTCAGTTCCACAGTATGGCTTTTGAGCGTAAATGTATGTCGATTTGCAATCAAGGTTAGTACATCTTCGAGCGTGTCACTAGCGATCTCTTCGGCGTGGCCACACAGTTCGCAGATCATATGATGGTGATGCGGTTTGAATGGCTCGGCAAGCTCGGTAAACGGTGTCCAGCCGCGGATGGTTGTGGTGGTGATGCCGAGTTTGGCGAACAGCTCGAGCGTACGGTAAACACTTGCCCTGTCGATCCCAGGGGTTCTTTTGGCTATCTCACCGTTTTTGAGTGGCTCGTCACTGTACGCGAGGGTTTCAAACACGGCTTGGCGTGGCTTGGTAATACTTTGTCCCGCTTCTTTCAGGATTGTTTCAAATTCACGATTCATACTTGCAGTATAGCATATAATTGCGACAAAATCGCAAACTTTATTATAAATGCAACATTTTTGCAAAAATAATAATGAACAACTACGATGAAAGGCATGAGAGTTGCATTTGTAGGTAAAGGTGGCAGTGGTAAGACGACAACGGCGTCGCTCTATGCTCGGTATGTGAGTCGGCACGGTGGGCGTGTCCTGGCGCTTGATGCGGATATCAATCAGCATTTGGCGACTTCACTTGGCTATACGGGCATTCTCCCTAGTATGGGCCTGGAGTTTGATGTAATTAAGCAGCACTTGCGTGGTACAAATATTCGGTTTTCTACGGAAGAGATGAAGAAAACAACACCTCCTGGCCGCGGGTCACAATTTGTGACGCTGGCTCCGGACGATTGGTTTATGCGGGAGTTTACCCGCGAGACTGATGGCATACGAGTAGCTGGTGCGGGCGAAATCCCCGAGGGCAATGTGGGTGTGAAGTGCTATCACGGGCTTAATGGTGCGGTTGAGCTGGTACTTGGGCATATGCTTGATACGCCAGACGATACTGTGATTGTCGACATGACAGCGGGTGCCGATGCGTTTTCTTCGACATTGTTTGCCAAAGTAGACGCGCTGGTGCTGGTGGTTGAGCCAACGCTTAAATCGTTGAGTGTCTATGAGCAGTTTTTACCAAATGTCGAGAAGTATAGCCTCTCCTTCTTTGTAGTGAGTAATAAAATCATCGATCAGGCAGACAGGGATTTTATAGCGCAAACAGTGCCGGCATTTGCAACAGAATTGCCACAGTCGGGCTATGTACGGGCGTATGAGCGTGGGCAGTCGGCTGAGATGGAGCCAGAACTCAAAAGCGCGCTTGCGCGGCTTGATACGACACTACGGCAAAATCCACGCGATTGGCGGCGGCTGGAGGAGTTAAGTCACGAGTTGCACGCCAAAAACGCCGAATCTTGGGCTGGTGAGATGGCAAAGCAGCAGATTGATCCTGAGTTCTCGCTGCCAAGATATGCTGCACGTGTATTGTAGTTTTTGAGTCGACACTCGCGCCAGAGGATTTTTGTGGCGCTCGTGCTGGCTCAAAAGAGTCAGAATCTACGATTAGAAAGGTGGTCTCTCATGACCATGCCTCGTACTGCAGAAGTGGCTCGGGTACTCGGACGTACTCCGCTGGAGTGGACCGATGTCGAGATCAATAGGGCGCTGGCTGCGCTTGGTGAGGACCTACCCGGTGATCCGATCGGCTATGTGCTGGGTGCTGTGCCTCGCAGTGAACGATGCGAGTGCGGTGCGCTGCATCTGGCAGTGGACGCGCTGGACATGGAGCCCGACACCCGTAGCAGTCTACACCGGCTGTTGGCCACGCCGTTTGGCGACATTGTGCGTGAGCACGTGCGCCGCCGTACCAACATCACGACTGTGCGGTTCGGCTGGAGTGGTGTCGACATCGCTGCCCCAACATTCGTTCGGGTTGTGGATGCGCAGGACGCTCGCCATATGCATGCGAGCAATCTGAGCGATCAGGTACTGAGTGACATCGTGGCGGCAATTCGCAAGGATCTACCGGGCATGATGTCAATGTTCGACCAATCGCTTGGTGAGCTGTCGGTCAATGCCGTTAGCCCCGAGCCTGGTGACAAGGCTCGGCAAGCATGGAGGGCTCTGATCGATCAGGTGATGTTCGCATTTTCTACTCCTGTGCGTAAGTACCTGGACGAGTACGCGGCACGCCAGTACGGCGGCGCACACGTGGGTGCGGTAAACTGCTGCATTGTCATGTCGGCACGTCTGTCGAGTAATGCCTGGCAGGTGCGCTGGTTCGACGAGCAAGTCAGTCAGCAGCTCACGCCCGACTGCTAGTCAAAAATCGGTGGAAATACCACTGTCCCCTACTTTTCGGAGTAGGGGCTATTTCATTTGTAGCTGGTAGGCACAAAAGTCTCATCGATAAAAGAATCGATGATGTCTACTACGACAGGCTG
Organism: uncultured Candidatus Saccharibacteria bacterium; assembly: GCA_964593465.1. Classification (GTDB taxonomy): domain Bacteria; phylum Patescibacteriota; class Saccharimonadia; order Saccharimonadales; family Saccharimonadaceae; genus Mycosynbacter. The sequence goes on along the minus strand of CAZQJY010000003.1, from coordinate 71,479 downwards.
CTTATCTGCCAAAATCTTGCGTTCATTTGCGGTGAATTTTCCCAGTACAAATGTAGTTGCTTCCACGCGTTCAGCTAGCTCTGTCCAGATACCTATGCGGGCACGCTTGTAGTGCTCATCAAGATGGGTGTTGAGTGACTTGATACCATTATTGCCAGCGCTACTGCCCTTTTCACGGGTGCGGATGGTGCCGAGTGGTAAGGCGATGTCGTCGTGAAGCACGAGTACATCTGTGGCTGGATTAAGTTTGTAGAAGTCAATAAGTGCGCGGGCAGCTCGGCCTGTTTCGTTATAGAACGTAGTAGGTTTAGCGAGCAGTACTTTCTCTCCTTTTGTGGTGTATTCGGCTATGTAGGCATGAAATTTGGTTTTTTCTACCCAGTTCGCGCCTGCGTCATGTGCATAGGTATCAAGCATGCGAAATCCCACGTTGTGGCGTGTGTCGTGGTAGTCGAGACCTGGGTTGCCTTGGGCGATGATGAGTTTCATAACTACCTATAGTATAACTGTAAATATGGTAAAGCCAAAAGGATGTGATGTCATGAATTTGGATGGGCGGCCTACACACAACTAAATATTGCTTTTATTTATGTTTTGTGCTATAATATATAGTATATGAGCAGTGCGGAATATAAGTTTGAGCAAACGGAGTTTACAACAGATGTATCGGCAGAAAACATCTCGGATGATTTGCGAGAATTTTTGCATATCTACACTGCGTCGCAACAAGCCGATGGTAATCCGCAAAAACTGACAGAAGAGTTAGTAAATAGGTACCTAGATAAACTCGATATATCCACTACATACGCCATGTCGTTAGATGGTGAGCTTGTAGGTGCTGCCTTGGTGGATATCGACTACGAACATGCGCGTATGTGGGTTGAAGGTATTGCTGTGAACCCGGACTATCGCGAGGCGGGTATTGGTACATATGCTATGCGTCAGCTTGCACGTGTGGCGATTCAGGCTGGGTGCGATAGACTGTCTGGTTTAGCGCAGCCAAATGAGTCGACACTACAGTTCTATACTAAGCTTGGATTCTACCAAGATGACAGGATTGGTACACCTGAAGATTATGATGGGCTCGTGCCAATGAGTGTAGATCTACCTGCTCCAAAACTCACGAACGAATAAGAGAGTGAGTGTCTATAGCTGTACGCCCGAGTTGGCGCCGTAGTGTATTTTGTAAGCTGCGGACAAATTTCTTATGTTAGTCGTCTTGGGCTATCTGCTCAGCCTCTTTCGCCTTTTTGTAGGCTTTGGTGACCGGTGCTTTACCTTCAAGGATGCGCTGCTTGTTAGCTTTGACTTGTTTTTCGTCGATAAAGCTGAATTTTATAGGTGTACCGGCGTAGTTATAGGTCTCGCGAATCAGACGTTCGAGGTAACGTTTATAGCTCCAGTGTACGAACTTGAGATTACTGCCATGAATCACAAACCACGGCGGATTGTCATCTGTCTGGACGATGTAACGCAAGCGCGGATGGGTATTTTTGAGGCCAGATGGTGGATGGGCTTGGATAGCTTTTTGCAAGAGGTCGTTGAGTACACGCGTTTTGGTTTCTTGTTCACGACGAGCTTTGATGTCTAGTGCGAGATCGAAGACTTTGGTGACGTTTTGTCCAGTCACAGAGCTAGTAAAGATGAGTGGTGCCCACGGTACAAATTTGAGGTGGCGGCTGATGCGCGGCGCGAGCGCATCGCGGGTAAATGCGTCCTTGCCTTCGACGCTATCCCACTTGCTCACGACCACCACAAGGCCTTTGCCCGCGTCGGCAATGATACCTGCGAGGCGTTGGTCGAGTGCGACGCCAATATCGTTGACGTCGATGAGTAGCAGGCATACATCGGCTTCTTCGATAGCTTGCAGGGTGCGCAGGACGCTAAATTTCTCTATCCCCTGCTCTTGTTTGCCTTGGCGGCGCACGCCAGCGGTGTCGAGGAGTTCGATGGTACGTTGATTGTATTTGACCTGTACGCGGTTGACGTCGCGCGTGGTGCCAGCGATGTTGGCCACGAGGGCCTGCTGTTTGCCGGCGAGGGTGTTGAAGAGATTGCTTTTGCCGACATTTGGACGGCCAATCAGGGCGATACGGAAGACGTCGTCGGCTTCGCGTTCGGTGCGGCGTGGGATATCTTGGACTATTTGGTCGAGCAGGCCGATGGTGCCGCGATTGTGCTCGGCGCTTGTCTGGACGATTTGTTTGATACCAAGGCGGCGGAATTCTTCTAGCGGCAGGCTACCTTTGAGGTCGGTTTTGTTGAGCACGAGGATAACAGGCTTTTTGCTTTTGAGTGCTTTTTTGGCGACCAAGCGGTCGTGGTCAGAGACGTACATGGTACTGTCGACTACTACGAGGATGACATCGGCTGCGATGGCGGCTTCTTCAATCTGCTCCTGAATAGACGCTTCAAACTCATCGTCTGGATCTTTCATACCCGCGGTGTCGACTAGCCAGAACTGGAAGCCATCGTGTTCGACTTTGCCGAGTACATTGTCGCGGGTAGTACCAGCTTCGCGGGCTACGATAGCTTGTTGCGCTCGCACCATACGATTAAAAAGCGAACTCTTGCCGACGTTCGCTTGACCGATGATTGCTACGGTAGGGAGCTTGCTTGCCATATCTTCTCATTATACCATTTCTGTGAGTGTTTGACAATATATAGGGTATTTTGTATAGTTATACCCGTATTGTACCTACTACAAAAAGGAGTCTGTCATGACTCACCCACTGTCGGCGGCTGAGCTGCAGGCAAGCGAGGGTAGCCATCCGTATCTCACCACGCACGATGGGTTCTTGGTCGACCTGACTGACGTGATGGTGCGTCACGATCGTGTGGCGTTTTATCGCCACCTCAATGGTGGCGGGTTCGTCGCAGAAAACTCGTATGTGCCGCTGCATATCCAGATTCCGTGGAATGTGACGGTATTCGAGGGTACGATCGTGTTTGACAATGCCGATCTCGCCAGTGCTGGCACTCGCATCTGTGGCAATGTTTCACGAGTGAGTCGTGTGGCTCACCAGGAGGACTTGCTGCTTATTGAGAGGGCAGCCAAGAAGCGCATGGCACGTCGAACCGCGTGGAACCGCGCGGGGTATTGAAGGTATCCTGCGAGTAGTGTGTGCAATAGCCCCAGTGTCTTTTTGTGGGACGCTGGGGTTTTTGCCGTCAAGAATTCTCCACAAAGAAAAACGGGTATGGCCTCGACTCTCGTCGATACCATACCCGTCGTACAGATTTATCCCCTTTCTAGGTTATGGATAGACAGTCCAGATAGCTGACTCACGTCATAGCGGATAGTTGATCCATTGCCTGGTCGCTGCCAGCTCGACACGAGTAGTGTCAACTGATCGGTTGTCGAGTACGGATGGATGAATCCTCCGTACAGCGACGATAGTTCGCCGGCAGTGAGCTGGATCTTGGGCTTGCTCCATTGTCCCGTGGGGTGCGAAGCCCAACGAGTTACGATGGCATGCTGGTGAATATCCAGATACGCCATTGCCCATGTGCCATCACGCAGCTTGCGGAGCGACGGTTCGCCAAAGCGCCCCGACAGAATACCCTCACAGTGTATTGCCCACAGGCTGCCATTCCAGCAACGATAGGCTGTTTTGTTGAATATCTCTTGCCACGGAACGCGCATGAGCTGCATCGATCCTTCGACTCGCCCGGCTTGCACACCAATCATGTAGACATAGTCGCCATCGAGCTGCATTGACACCATTTGCATGGTGTCGGTGTCGGTAGGATTACTCCAACGTACACCAGTTCGCTTAAAGCTATTGCCATTGTTGTGACTAACGGCCAGTTCTGAGTAGTTGGTGCGCCATGTACCTGGAAGCCATGCGCTGACACTCTGGAGTGACATGACATGACGGCCATCGGGCAGTGATACTATATCGTTTGGGATAACCGTCACTTCTCCACTACTGAAGTGACCATTGCGGGTCACACCGGGCGCCATGGCATTACTAGCCGAGCCAGCAGCATTGTCAAATGCAATGACTTCTGTTGCAGGGTTACTGGCGGACCGCAAGATGACGGGCGAACGCCAGCCGTCTTTGCGTCCGTGTTCGGGCCATGCCACGTCGAACGTATCGCCAAACACATAGCCCACGCTGCCGTTTGGCAGTTCATATGCGATACCGAGGTCGGTTCCGCAGACATACCACCTCTGGCACGGCTCAAGGTCGGCGCCTGTGATGCGCGTTAGCGTCGGCTCAGGCCAGACACTGACTGTGAGCGGGGTCGCTACTCTGCTGAAAGACAGCAGTAGCAACGCACCTACCAGCGCATAGGTACAGCGCATGACAACTCGCATTGTCTTCTCCTGTCTCATTGTTTCTGTACGACCACCGATTGGTAGCTTGTATAACTATAGCATAAAATGTATATTTTACAATAATATCGTGTCACGGCTATTTAGCGTAATGGTTCTGTGCGTGTGACGGACTGATGTGCCGCGGTGTAGAGCTGACCGCTCCATATGGCAAATTTACCAAAAAGTCGTGTCGGGGTGGTGGCTATGTCGTAGCCTTGGCGTTCGGCGGAAACCTCTGGGCAACCACCCTCTAGTGAGGGAGGCTCAGTTTCAAGGACGCGCACTCCCCCGTCTGGAGTAGTGTGGATTGCAAGCGGATCACGAAGTGCCCTGTACAGTGCATCGGAGTCGTGTTTTGCAAGAAATGCAAGAGAGCTGATGGTGTCTGGGCTAGTGGCAACATCCTGAAGTCTATCTGGGTGGCGGTGTGCGTGAGCTGCCTCGAGTAGTGTGAAAGTATCTGCAATGCCGTTGAGTAGAAAAGCTCTGAAATTCTGAAATGGGATTCTGTGTAAATTGGGCTCTGTTGCCGCAAATTGCTCCATACAGTACTCGGTGGCTTCTCGTGGTAGCGTGGCGATTGGAGGTCGGTCGAGTGTGGCATATAGGCCATGTGGGCAGTGTCTGATGGCATGTTGGATGAGCCGACGAGTGAGAAGGTGCTGGTTGTCGATAGGCTTTGTTTCCTTTGTTTCAAGGTGGGATATCTCGGTAATCTGTTGTGAGCTCGTCATACTTTTATTATATAACAATATGGTATATAATGCAATATTATGGAGATTCCATCTACTTTTCGATCAACCTACGATACCTGCCTCACGGATCAGGCTGCATTTGATGGCTATGACGTGGCGCCAGAGGAGTATTTGGAGTTGCTGCGCTCCCCTGCTGTAGACCTGCGCAGTCGTCGCCAGATGAATGTGGGCGGCTTCGTGCTTGCGCATAGAGCAGCGTGCGAGGATATTGCGAACGGTGTAGTAAGCAACGTGCTGCCGCGAACGTTTGATGTGAGGATGGATAGTGTATCGGATCTGCAGTTGGTCAATTTACAGCGCGAACACGCGTATACGTGGACGGAGTTCTTTGACGAATATTTGCGTGGTGTGTTTGGTCAGCTTGGTAAAGACGACCCACTATGGCGCGACGCGACGAATCTCTCCCCTTGCGAGATTATCAAGTCGAAACGAGCCAAATTCGAGGCGGTGAAGCCGCGTGACCGTATAGCCCAGGCTAGAAAACGTGCGGCGTATCTGGCGATTGCGTCCTTCGCTCATGATGACGAGCCAATCACGCCGTGAGGTGTCATTAAGGCGTTCGAGCGTAAGTTTGCTGGGTCCATCTTCGAGCTGGATACCAAAGTCATTGATCATTTGCTGATGGAGTGGCTCAAGCTCCTTATCTAGAGATACTTCGTAGCGTTTGAGTTTATAGTGGCTGGGGTGAGTCATTATTTGAGCGAAATCACCATCATCGGTGAGGAGGATAAGGCCGGAGCTATCGGCGTCGAGACGTCCAACTGGCTTGAGGTAGTGGTATTCTTTTGGCAAGAGTGTGTAGATTGTTGGAATATCGCCTTGCTGCTTGCGTGAGCATACGTAACCTGCGGGTTTATGAAGTGCGATATAGGTGTGGGCGGGTTTTTCTACAACTGGTTTGCCGCTCACGGTCACGGTATCCGTAGGATGAATACGTACACCTAGAGTAGCCGTAGCGTCGTTGATGGTGACTATTCCCTGCTCGATCAGTTCGTCGGCTTTGCGGCGAGACACACCCAAATGAAACGCAATGTATTTATTGAGTCGTTGTGTATGGGCGGTATTTTCTGGCATAAAGTTAGTGTACCACGAGTAGCAATGTTCTTTAGTATGCTGTACTAAAGACAGTGAGGGCTAGGCTGAAGTTGGCGGCTGTGGTGTCGGTGGAGTTTGGTTGCTGCTGCCGCTCGCTAGTTCTGCAGCGATTCTATCTGCAATATTGTCCGAGCTTGGAGCGGGTGCCGCAGGAGCCATAGGCTGAATCACACGGCTACCACCCGGTGACGGCGCAGGTGCGACTGGTCGAGGTCCTGCTGGTTGCGGACCACTCGG
>CAZQJY010000003.1:4743-64968 GCA_964593465.1 uncultured Candidatus Saccharibacteria bacterium | reverse complement strand
TCGGTGCCGCTGGAGCTGGGGCCGCGGGCGCTGGCGAAGGCGCAGGCGGTGGTGTCGGTGTAGCTACGGGTGCTGGCGCCACTACGGGCTGCGGGCCACTTGGTGTAGGTGCGACTGGTGCTGCTGTCGGTGTAGCTGGTGCCGGTGACGGCGCAGGTGCGACTGGTCGAGGTCCTGCTGGTTGCGGACCACTCGGTGCCGCTGGAGCTGGGGCCGCGGGCGCTGGCGAAGGCGCAGGCGGTGGTGTGAAGCTTGCTTGCGCAACAGGTGCGTCAGTAAGCACTTCATGTACAGTGCGTACTACATCTTCAATGCCCACTTGTGATTTGACAAGGTATTTGTCGGCGCCAAGTTGCTCGCCGCGCTGGCGTTGGTCTTCACTAGAAAGTGCGGTCATCATAATGACCTTAATATCTTTTGTTTCGGTGGTGCTGCGCAAGATGTCGAGCATATCGAATCCGCTGATTTTTGGCATCATTACGTCGCTTACGATAAGTTGTGGTCGTTCTTTGATAGCCATAGCGAGTGCTTCTTCGCCATCACCTGCCGATACGATGTCATATCCTTCAGCTAGGAGACGAACGCCGTAGATTTCGCGGAGGCTTTTGTCGTCTTCTACTAGTAATATCTTTGTCATATTATCTCCATTGTACCTGTGCTTTTATAAAAATACCATACTTCTTATGCATATAATCGTCATCTTGGTCGTTGTGCGGTGTACCGCTCGGGGTTGCTTTCGAGCGCGGCAAGCGGCGTATTGGCCCGATTTGGTGTCTCCGTAGGGACAGTCGGCGATGATTCAGGTTGTGCGGGTGTTGGTATCTCTGGTGTAGATGGAGCCTGGGGTGTGCCATAGGCTACGGCACCAAAACGCTGGGGTTCCGGAGGAGTGACGGCTATAGGTTCAGGCTGTGGCGTAGCCGGTGTAGCTTCTACGACTGGAGACGGTGCTACGGCCTCAACTGTCGGTGTCTCTAATACGGGGACAGGAGCTTGCTGTGACAATGCTGCTGCAATTGTGGTTTCGTCGGCTACAACTGTCTGTTGTGGTTCGGGCGGTGTTGGGATGACGACAGGCTGCTCAACAGTACCGAGCATTGATGCGGTGGTATCGATGACAGATTTGGCGGCTTGCTCTTCTTGGGCTTGAGTATTTACTTGTGTTTCCCTGCGGAGCAGCTCAGATGCCTGGTTGCGGTCGATGCGCGGAATTTCTATAAAAAACGTACTACCCTTTTTATATTCGCTCTCAACCCATATGCGGCCTTCCATAGACTCAACAAGCTTGCGACAGAGATAGAGACCAAGTCCAGTGCCGCCAATCTCGCGGGTGTCAGTATTGTCAACGCGGTAGAATTTTTGGAAAAGATGCGGTATGTCTTCGGTAGGGATGCCAATACCACTGTCTTTTATAGAAATACGCACATAGTCGTCGCTGGCTGTTACGTCGATACTTACGCTCCCCTCGAGTGTGTACTTGATGGCATTTTCGACAAGATTGTCTGCTACCTCGCGCAGGTGTTCTTTATCGACATGGGCATACAATATAGGTGCTACAACATTGTTTTTTGCTGCACCGGTGCCATCTGGCTTGTAGATAATTGTGAGGTTTTTTTCGCTTGCTTTGGGGCGCAGACCATCGACAACGTTGCGCATAAAGTCTACGGCGTCTATCACTACAGGGTTTTCCTTGAGTCTACCATCGTCGGCTTTGGATATATCTAGCAAATCTTGAAACAAGTGGCCAAGGTGTTGCGCTGAAGCATGGGCTTTGGTGATGAAGTCGCGAGCCTTTTCGTCGATCGTGGCGGTGTTGGGATTAAGCGCAAGCCCCAAGTAGCCCTCGATACTTGCAACAGGAGTACGCATTTCGTGGCTTGCGGTAGATATAAATTCAGCTTGTGCTTTTTCATCGTTGCGCTCTTTGGTAATATCACGAAAAACTGCGATAACTCCCTCGCCAGCATCTCCTACTGGATTAACGACAAATGACGCAAAAAGTTTTTTGCCAGATTTAGTGATGAGACATATATCATTGACGCGTACTTGCTGGCTGATATTGAGTGCACGAGATATTGGATTTAGCTCGTTCTCGATGAGCGCACCCTTTTCATCTTGGAATTTGATCACTGATCCAAAGTGTAGGTTGGTAGCGTCTGCAGCTGACCATCCTGTCATTTTTTGGGCTGCTGGATTGATAAGTAGTATCTCGCCTGTCTGGCTGATGACAACAACCCCATCTCCGATTGATTCGATAATCATGTCAGACTTAGTGGATTCTTTTTCTATAGTTTTGTTGAGGTGTGTGACGTCGTGATGACGTGCTTCCTCAAGTGATTCGCGGCCATTCCAGAGTATATAGCTGATGAACATAGGTAGCTCCCCAGCAATCACAGCAACAATTAGGTCGTCTTTTGTGATGCCGCCGCCGATAAATCCATAGACGATGTATATGTTGATGAGTGTAAACACGGCACCGATGCCATAAATACCGTATAGTCCAGCAAAGACACTTACGGCCATCCAGAGTGCAATAAATGGAGAGTTGACCCCCCCGCTTTGTATGACAAGCAGCCCCGTGGTAAGCACAAGTAGTCCGTATACGATAGCCGAAAGTACGATTATGAGTTTTTTTGGTGTCCAGAAGTATAGCCCAGCCGAAAGCACGGCAACTGCTGCCGCCAGACCAGCTGTTACATGAGACACATAGAATAGACTTGAAAGTGACGGGTTGCCGCCTATAAATGTCGTCCAGCCATAGATGAGCAAGATGATGACCGCCACGACACCAGACGCTTCACAAATGCGTCTGTGCCAAAACCGAGAAACATATAAAGTTTCGATAGTTGCCCCCTATTAAATGACAGTATTATACTTGTGGTTAATTATGGCGCACAAGGGGTGAAAAAGCAAGCAAAATAGCCTCATCCTTCAAGGTGTTGGTGAGGCTATTTTTTGGCTACTGTGATTATTTTTCGCTTAGTGTACGGAGTTCGTTGTGGAGTGCGTCGGTCTCTTCTGAAGCCACGCCTGTGCTCGTAAATTTGTTGTCGACAACAGTTGCGTCGCCAAGCTGGATCGTTGCGTTGACATCTACAAGGTCGGTTTTGAGAAAAGCTAGAATGTCGCGAAGGTGCGATGCTGCACTTTTGCCGCCGCCCATGTAGCCGTAGCTCACGATGGCCGTTGGCTTGTTGTTCCATTCTGCGTAGAGGTGGTCGATGGCCGATTTGAGACTCGCGGGGATGCTTTGGTTGTATTCTGGCGTGAGCACGACGAGGTGGCTAGTGTTGGCAATTGTCTTGGCCCACGCTTTTGCCTCTTCGGACTCGAGAGCGGCATACATTGGCGGTATAGGTGTGTCGAATTTTGGTAGTTGAACATCTTTGAGGTCGATAAACTCTACCTCGTCAAAACCTGCAGTTTTTGCCTGCTCCCCTACCCAGGCTGCAATGTCGGCTCCGAGTCGATTGGTGCGAGTGCTGCCGATAAGTATAGATAGTGTTTTTGTCATAGATCCCTCCGTGTGGTATTATATTAACTATAAAAACAATAGTACTATATATTGTATAGCACTATGAAAATTATAGCAATATGCAGCACGATTCAATTACACAATCATGTACCGATAGTAATCACTACAAAGAAGTATTGAAGCTGATTGGTGATTTTTGGACACTGCGGGTTATCGCGGCGCTGGAGTCGAGTGATTTGCGGTTTTGTGCTCTTGAGCGAGTGCTGGGTGATAGCAACCCCGCAACACTGACCGGTAGGCTTAAGAGGCTTGAGGGACATGGTATTGTTGCACGTAGAAAAGATGGCGAAGAGACAGTGTATACATTGACTCGTCGTGGCGCAGAACTCACGCCTATCGTGAGGCAGATCCATGAGTTTGCAAAAAGCTAAATGGCACTTGCCTACTCTGCGGCAGATAAATCTTCGGGTATGCGAAGTCGTGGTTTCATACCAGCGCGCCAATTGCCAATTGCGTGACCCATTGGCAGGATATCGTGATGACCGACGATATCGGCTGCATCGCGCATGAATGCGCCTAGTGCACCAGTTAGGCGAATGTGGCCGCGTTCATAGATAGACCAGTTGAAGCCGATAGGCACTACAACGCCAAGGTTTTTGGTTTTGTATTTCTTAGGCCTTTGGCTGTTTTTCAGTCGAGTCAAGTGGCGTGCGATGAATACGCCGTCGTGGATAGCAGTCTGTGCCAACCCGGATAGCGGTGTATCGGCGTTATCGCCAATCACAAAGATGTCTGGTCGAGCCTGCAAGTATTCATCTACGACTACCTTGCCACGTGGATTGAGGCTAAAGTGTCGTGCATTTTGTTTGAAAAATGGTGAATTTGCGACACCAGATGTCCAGATGATCGTCTGGGTTTCAATTGGCTTGCCGCTCACCATCAGGCCTTTGGCCGAGGCAGACTGTACCATCTTGCTAGTTTCTACTTTAACACCAAGTTGGCGCAGGCGTTTGGTTGCGGCTTTTGATGCAGCTTTGCTCATGCGCGGGAGGATACGTGGATTTGCTTCTACGAGAGTGATATGGATTTTCTGCTCACGTAGACCAAAAAATACACGTAGTTTTTCGAGATACTGTCCTAGTGCACCTGCAAGTTCTACGCCTGTTGGCCCGCCACCGATGATGACGTAGCTTTTATCGATAATACCCTGGTTCCCCATCTGGTGAAACAGGTGTTTTTGGAGGGTGCGAATCTCTTGTTCAGACTTGATGCCAAATGCATAGTGATCGAGCCCTTTGATGCCAAAATAGGTAGTGACACTACCGAGCGCTAGGATGAGTTTGGTGTATTTGTAGACTTTGCTGCCGGTAATTGTCTTCTTGGCGGGGTCGACTCTTTTGATTGTATCGTAGACGATTTTCACGTTGGTGTGGTCACGAAAAATAAATGAAACAGGTACCCAAGATTCTTTATGATCATGACCTGTGGCGGTACTATAGAGGGATGGGTAATATACAAAGTTCTTGTTATTGGTGATGAGTGTTACTTTCATCTCGTCGTCTTTAGCCAGCTCTAATGCAGCTTTCACACCACCAAAACCGCCACCCACTACTGTTATATTCATCTCTTACCTTGTTTATATTTAATACCGCTATATTCGCTTACATTGTAGCATTAAGCATAAGCTTGATGCAAGAAATCTATGATTCATAGAGTCCTGTACGCTGCAGTAGTTTGATAGTATGGTGGCGGTAGTGTGCCATGCTGAGCCATTTGCCCAGGTACGGCCAGATGATGAGTAAGTAGATGAGGGCAACTACGAGTAGGCCAAGCGCTGTACTATCGAGGATTGAGGGTGTAGATGGCACTGGCACGAGCGCCACAAACATGAAGATAATGAACCCATGTACGCCATAGGTATAAAGCGACTTGGTGCCAAATGTCTCTAACGCTCCCCTACAGGCGTGGCTAATTTGCTGCTCGTAGCGGCGTACAAACGTATAGAGCGCCCAAAACCACACTGTGCCGATGAATAACCGGCCAATACCGAGCGTTTCTTTGTCGAAAATCGGTGCGGCAGTGTGCATAAAATGCGCAAGTGGATTACTATAGCCAAGTATCGGCAGTACTACGAAGCAGATTGATGATAGGGTGAATGAAATAATCGCTATGCTCCATAATGTGGCTACTGATGTACGTCGCACTATCCACGGCAGCTGACGTGCAGCGGACTGCAGTGCTGGCAAATGATAGCCGGCAATCATGCCGAGGAAGAATACTAGCTGCCAGGCGGAGAATGGCAAGAAATATGGGTTGGTATGCAGTAGCGCCCACGCCGCTATGCTGCTCCCCGCTACGAGCCATGTGTAGCCACGCGTTACCAGCCAGAGCGCAAACGGGGCTACTGCCATAAATACTGCATAACGCGGTAAGAAATCTGTCCAGCCATAGGCGTAGCGCATAAGGAATGTATTATAGACGAAGCTTACTGTATCGCGTGGCCAGGTTGGTGGCAACGCGTCGGTGGCAAACAGCAGCGCAGCACCTGTGTAGGCAAAAGTAAATACAACTGCGAGGATATAGAGTAGTCCGGCTCGCCGCCAGAGCTTTTTGGCAGCCGACATGAACGATCGCGCCATGTGAGGCCCGTAGATATAGCCTACGAGCAAGCCGGAGATGGCAAAGAACCCCTCGGCTGGCGACACCCACATCTGTCCGCCACCCGTGAGAATGTGCCATAGGGATGGTCCCCAGTTCAGATGGTCAACAATAATCGCAATCAAAAACCCACCTCGAATCAAATCAAGTGCCAGAATGCGTGGACGCTTTTGTGGGTGTGTTTGTGTCCCCATACTCCCCTGTGTGCTTATGGTTATATTGTAGCATAGGGTAGGATTGACTGGCTATGGTAGCAGTGGCCCGATACTCAGCATAATACACAGCAAAAGAATCTGGTACATCGCCTGGCGGAACATACGTGTACGCGCCCATTCTTCTGGGTTCTTGGCAGAGAGGCCTTCTATGCCGATGCGAATCCAGATGAATCCCGCATAAGCCATGACAAGGAAATAGAGCCAGCCTGTGTAGCCAAGCGGTGTGAGGGCGAGCGTACATGCGACATAGAGGATGGTATTGACAAGAATCCAACGGATGGTAGTCGGTACGCCGCGTACTACAGAAATGACAGGAATTTTGGCGGCTTTGTATTCTTTGCGACGGTAGATAGATATGGAGTAGAATTCGGGGAATTGCCAGAAAAATAGAATCAGGAATAGCATGATAAGCCCAAGATCGATACTACCGGAGACGGCTGCATAGCCACCGGCTATAGGAAATGCACCAGAGATACTACCCATGGTAGTGCCGTGGAGCGATAGGCGTTTGCTCCACGCACCGTACAACCACACATACGTTACGAAGCCAATAAGACCAAGCACAACGACAAGCCAGTTCGTCCAGACTGCAAGTATGGCAGTGCCAAGAACGAGCAAGGTGGTACTGTAGGTTATCATGGCGCGACCGCTTACCTCGCCTGTCACGCTCGGGCGTTTTTTGGTACGCTGCATTACTTGATCAATGTCTTGATCTAGATAGTTGTTGAGTACGCATGCGGCCGACACGACGGCTGTCATACCGATAATAGTAGCAATAAACTCTACCCAGTCGAATTGCCCAAAATACCCCGCGGCGAATAGATACCCCGCAACGCCCGTGAATACGTTACCGTACATTACGCCGGGCTTAACTAATTTATAGTATGCCTTTAGCTTATTCACCTAAAAACCTTTTTTGTTTTGACGTAGTAGTTCCTGTTCCATCTCATGGCCGCTCATGCCCATGCGGTAATTGAGATTGTACATTACCCAGATGGAGCCGATGACGACGATGAGCATCATGATGATAGTGTAGACAAATGTCCAGCTGCGCCAGCGTGGCTTGGATTCGCCGCGGAGGTGAAGGAAATAATAGGTTTGTACCAGAAACTGTAGAACTGCGAGTAGAAGAACGAATGCAGCTGCTGTCCATCCGTTTAGCCACTCATATACAACCGACAGATATGCCAAAATAGTGAGCATTGCTGCGCTGACAAATCCGATGTAGAGCTGCTTTGTTTCTTGTTGGTAAGTAGTGTTTTTGCTCATGAGAGTACTCCTAGTAGGTAGACAATAGTGAAGATAAATATCCAAACGAGATCAAGGAAATGCCAGAATACGGTAAATAGGCTAAACTTGCGTAGCGCATCTGGTGTGGCGCCGCGCTTGGTAATGTAGTCACCGAGCGTGATCGCCCAGATGACACCCACGAAGATGTGGAGTCCGTGTGTGCCAACAAGCGTGAAAAAGGCCGAGAGGAAGGCGCTATGATTTGGTCCATGGCCGTGCTTGATAAGTTCACCAAATTCAATAATCTCTAGCGTAAGGAATCCGATGCCGAGCGTGATGGTGGTACCGAGCAAGACGAGTGCGTGTTTGGTTTGCTTGTGCTTGAGTGCCAGGAACGCTAGACCGGACGTGAGGCTGCTGATGAGCAGCAAAAACGTTGAGACTATGATGAGATTGAGATCAAAAATCTCGTGTGCACTTGGCCCGCCGTTGGTGCCGCCACGCAAAATCACGTAGGTGGCAAACAGGCTAGCAAATACCATAATGTCTGTCATGAGGTAGAGCCAGAAGCCAAGGGACGCTTTACTGGCTTTGTCTGCTAGGTGTGTAGTGTGAGTATTCATGTGCGTGCCTCCTTGTCTAATCTGTAGAGCTCGGCAGCGGTAACGGTGTATTCTGTGTCGTCATCAAGCGTGCGACGAACAATAAACGCAATTGCAACAGTAATTGCTACGAAGACCAGCCACCAAATGTGCCAAATAAAGCCAAAGCCTACAAGTCCTGCTGCCACTGCAATCCAAACGCCAATAGGTGTGTTTTTTGGCAGTTCTATATCTTTGTAATCTTCCCTCTTGGGCGGTTTGACGCCATCCTGCTTTTGATACCACCATTCATCACGGCGAGACACTTGTGGTGTGATGGCAAAGTTGTAGAACGGTGCTGGTGAGGGTATCGACCATTCAAGTGTGCGGCCATTCCATGGGTCACCTGTTGTATCGATTTGAGCTTTTTTCTTCCAGTATAGCCAGCCGGATACGATAAACTGCAGTACGGTGAGCGCTACACCAAGCATCACAATCATGACTCCAATACCCGAGATGATGAAGAGTGGCTGCCATGATGGGTCGTCGTACGAATCTAGGCGGCGTACCGCGCCCATGAGTCCGAGGATGTAGAGCGGGATAAATGCAAAGATGAAGCCGATTTGCCACGTATAGGCCGCCAATTTACCAAGGCCTTCGTGTAGTGTAAATCCAAATACTTTTGGCCACCAATATGTGATGGCGGCAAAGAATCCAAACAGCACGCCGCCAATGATAACATTATGGAAGTGTGCCACCAAGAACATAGTGTTGTGCACTTGGAAATCAAGTGCCGGCACGGCCATGAGTACGCCTGTGACGCCGCCAATGGTAAAAGTGACAGCAAAACACATAAACCACACCATTGGTGAAGCAAATTTAATCTTGCCTTTATACATCGTAAACAGCCAGTTGAAGATTTTGACACCTGTCGGGATGGCAATAATCATTGTCATGATACCAAAGAATGCATTGACATTGGCGCCCGCTCCCATGGTGAAGAAATGGTGTTGCCAGACGACAAAGCTAAAGAACATGATAGCGAGGAGTGCAGCAACCATGGTGGTGTAGCCAAAGAGTTTTTTGCGGGCAAAAGTTGCGACGATTTCGCTATAAATACCAAAAGCTGGTAGTACCAAGATATAGACTTCTGGGTGTCCCCATGCCCAAATGAGGTTGATATACATCATCGGGTTGCCGCCTGCATCGGACGTGAAAAAGTGCATACCTGCCACCCTATCGAGCGCCAACATACCAAGGGTTGCAGTAAGTACAGGAAATGCAACCATTACTAGCACCATTGCGACAAGTACGCTCCATGCAAAAATCGGCATTTTCATAAGCGTCATACCTGGCGCACGGCATTTGAGAATCGTAACAGTAAAATTAATGCCAGATAGCAAACTACCAATACCAGCTACTTGTAGCGCCCATATCCAATAGTCAACACCTGGTCCTGGGTTGTATTCCAGTCCTGTGAGTGGCGGATAGCCTAGCCAGCCGCCATTGGAGAAGCCGCCGAATACCAGCGAACCATTGATGATAACCATGCCCGCAAAAAAAAGCCAGAAACTGACTGAGTTGAGAAATGGAAACGCTACATCGCGTGCGCCGAGCATAAGTGGCAAGGCGATGTTGATAAGTCCAAACATTGCGCCCATCGCCACAAAGAAGATCATGATGCTGCCATGTGCGGTAAAGACCTGCTGAAATGTGTCGGTATCAAAAAGTTCAATACCTGTAGGTGCAAGCGCTGTTTGCGCGCGCAACATCAGTGCATCTGCACCACCACGAAGTAGCATCAAGATAGCGACAATCATGTACATTACACCAATCTTTTTGGCATCGAGAGAAGTTATCCATTCGCTCCAGACGTAGCCCCACTTTTTGAAGTATGTAATAGCGGCAAGAATTGCTAAAATACCGAGCGGCATGCCAATAGCTGCACCAAGCGTAACAGGATCTTGTGGAAGATATTCTGTCGATAACCTGCCGGTAAGCCAAGACCAATCCATACTAATGTTGTCCTCCGTGATGTGTGTGGTTTTCTTTAGGGGATGGCGTATCTGTAGCACTGCCAGTGTGTGACGAGCTGTGACTCATGCCGTGTCCCATGTATTTCGCTACTATCGTATCATATAAGTCACGCTGCATCAGGTGATAGGTTTGTGGTTCGCTTAGTACACTTGGCTTAGCAAGCACGTTATATGTTGCTTCGTCCAGGTGGTCGCCTGCTTCCATGGCTTTGACACCTGCAGTGCGTCGCCATGTGTCGAAGTCGCTTTGGGGTATCACTTTGGTAGTAAACTTCATCTTGGAATAGCCCTGGCCATTGATGTTGGTGTTATAGCCTGTGTAATCACCCGTCTTGTGCGCTAGTAAGTTTAGCTCCGATGACATGCCGTTCATGGAGTAAATTTGCGATCCTAGGCTAGGGATCCAAAATGCACTCATTGGTGCATCGGCTGCTAGTGTAAAGTGCACAGGTTGATCAACGGGGATAGGCAGTTCATTGACTGTAGCTATTTCGTAGTCTGGGTATATGAAAAGCCATTTCCACTGTAGCGCTATAACCTGTACTTTGATAGTAGGCTTGGTTGATGCGATTGGCTTATACGGATCAAGACTGTTGCTGGTATACCATGTGACGACGCTTAGTATGCCAATAATGGCGATAGGAATTCCCCACCATATTGCTTCAAGCTTGTTGTTGTGGGCATATTCTGGCTTGTAGTCGGCGTCGCGTCCCTCGCGGTATTTGTACGCAAATATACCCAGCATCGTAAAGACTGGCAGGACGACAACCACACTCAATGCAAGTGTGAAGTATAGAAGTTTGAGCTGCTCGCCTGCTATCTTGCCTGTGGGTGCCAGTACGTCTATCGTCACGTGACGCATTGCAAACCACATCGCAACAATGAATACGCCAAGACCAACAGGTATGATGCTCGCAGATAGGAAATGTTTCATGGTGTTTCTATCATAGCGGTTATGGCTTGGGGTGGCAAGGGGTGGGTTGTCCCTTTTGGCCTATGTGCTCAACTTTGACCATTTGTGGTGAATTGCCTCTTCGACTTCTTCGTCGGTCACACCTTGGTCGTGAAGATACGTGATGGCTCGGTTACCGCTGGCGGCGATAGATTTTTGTGCGAGATAGCCGAGATATGGCGCAAGTTCGTCATGATGTTTGGAGAGCAGTGCATCAACTTTGTCGGCGTTTTGTGTGCGGTAGTGTTCGTATTTAGCGATTATTTTTGCGTATGCAGCCTCGTCAAACACAGGTTCTTTGTAGCTCGTCTGCATTGTCGTGAGGGCTTTGACGGCTTTGCGTGCAATAATCATTTGTGCACGGTAGTACTGGAGTTTCTCGGCTATTGAAAGGTGCGCGCGTTTGCCTGACGGAAACATCTGCAAGAAGTTTACTAAATGCTCAAAGACATCTTTGTGGTCGATTGACGTGCCGGGGTCGATCGCTTCATGTTGTGCGTCCTCTATTTTTTCAGTTTGTACGTTGAGTTTGCTGTGGATTTTTCGGTAGACACGCTCGCTGATTTCTCCGTTTACATAGAGCTGGCGCGCAGTAAACTTTTCGACGTGAATCGCCATGAGATGCAGGGATTGCTCAAAAAGTTTTTTGCCGTGTGTTTCACTAAGCCTGTCGCGTGAGGCGCGGGCTGAGAGGATTTTTTGATCGAGTAGCTGTTTTAATTCGCGATATTCGCTTACGTCGACAAAGCCTTTTGTCTTGTGGGTTTTGAAACGTTCACGTTCGGTGAGTAAGTAGTAGACGCCCAGGTCTGCCTCTTGCGCTTCGGATAGCGGCTCTGGCTGGTCGAGACCAAGTTTGCGCATGATAGGTTTGATGAGCGGCGCTTTGATGAACAGCGTGGCTAAAATACAACCGATTGTGAGCGCGAGTAAAAACTCTTTTGGCGAGTAATCATAGTTCCAGCCGGCAACCGTAAAATTATCAGGAATGAGCAGCACGATAATGATGGCTAATGCTCCGCGTAAGCTACCCCACGCAAGCAGGAGTTGCCAAGACTGTGGGATTGGTTTTTCAAGCCTGAGCGAGTTGAGCGGCGATACGACAGAATAGACTGCTACAACACGTACGAGCGCAACAATGAGTACCGTGACGAGAATCGGCAGCCATAGGGTTCGTATATCAACTCCAGATGATGCAAAGAGAAGTCCAGCCAAGATGAACACGAGCGAGTTGGCGATAAACGCCATATGTTCGATGAACTTACTGAGGTATTGATCGGTTTTTGGCGAAAGCGTATGACGAGCGTAGTTGCCAAGAAATAAACTAGTAACAGTCGTCGCGATGATCGATGACACATGAACTGGCAAGCCAAAGAGGCCGTGTTCGTTGATGAGTTCGCTCAAGATAAACACGAAGTGCGCCGAGATAATAAGAAGCGTAACAGTTGCAAATTCATTGGCACGCGTAAAGCGTACCGCGCGCGAAAAAAGCATTGCCATACCGAGACCAAGGATGATGCCGAACACCACCATGCCGACAAACATCGCGATACCTTCAAAGATGGTTTCTGTACCATGAAATCCGCTGGTAGCTGCAGCCAAGATGACCATAAATAGCGCGACGGCTGTACCATCATTGAAGAGGCTTTCACCCTCGAATATCATAGTGAGTCGCCGCGGTGCACCACATTCCTTGAAAAGTGCGAGGACTGCCACAGGGTCGGTCGACGAAATAATTGCACCAAAGAGCAGCGCGATGACAAATGGTACATCGAACCCTATAAGCGGAAGAATTGCCCAGATTGCACAGGCAATGAGAAGTGTAGACACCAGCAATCCAACGATTGCAAGAAGGACAATTGACCATGCGCTATCAATCATCTTGCGCACGTTCATGTTGAATGCAGATTCAAAAATCAGCACGGGCAAAAAAATGTAAAACAAAAGCTCTGGCGTGAGCTGGATGTCATCGAGAAATCCAAACACGCTTTCGAGATATGGGAGCTTCACGATAGGTACAAGCAAGAGCCCGACAAGTACAAGTAATACTGTATAGGGTACGTTGGTGCGTTTGGCGATGAAAAACACGCCTGTAGAAAGTGCAAGCAATGTAAAAAGTGCGAGCACTGCGGTGATAGATAGTTCCATAGATATTTTTGTCCTTTATTCTTTTTTACTATACCCTTGGCGATTCGTGCATGCAATAGTATTTACGCATGAAGAGACCCCGCTTTCGACGCTGAAAGCGGGGCGGGTCTTCTACTTCCCTTCTCTAGGATTACTTGCGAACACCGAGTACTCGTGTCATGATGAACGCGATGAGTAGTCCGACAGGGAGCGACAAAAGCGCACCCATTTTTGCTTGGCTCGCTACCTCGCCGTCAAAGGCAACGCCCGCGACGAATACGGCAACGGTAAAACCGATACCGGCGATAGCGGCCACGATCGGCAGTTGCTTGAACTGCATGCCGGCTGGCAGTTGCATGCCGCATCGCATACCAACGTACGCGAAACCGAGTACGCCGACAATCTTGCCAACAATCAGTGCCGTGAGAATGGTCCATGCGGTCGAGTCGGGCGGCGTCAGGGTGATGCCGGCGTTGGCAAAACCAAACACCAGCAAGATGACTCCAGTCCAAGGTGCAACTGCATGTTCCATCTCGCTGAGCGAGTCGTGTTGATACAGCTCTCGCGGACTCAAGAAGCCGAGGTCGGTCGCCCCGTGGGGCATCGCCAGTACGACTGGCACGAGCGCCATTGCCGGTTCGACACCAAGCCACAAGAACCCAAGCCAGCTGATGCCACCGATAATGCCGATATACCAGTACCACTTCTTGATGCCGAGGCCGCGAAATAGCCAGGCTGCGCCAAACACGAGCAGCAGCAGACCTACGAACGCAAGCCAGTTGACACCACCCGAATACACGAGCGGAATCATCACCAGACCGATGCCATCATCGACGACAGCGATCGTAAGCAGCAGTGTGACTGCTGGGTGAGTTGATCCACCCAGCAGTAGTCTCGCTGCAAGCAGCGCAAACGCGATGTCGGTTGCAGTCGGCACGACGAAACCTTTGGTGATGCCGAGCGACAGCGTTACACTGATTCCGACAAACAGTGCCGCTGGCACAATGACACCGCCCGCCGTTGCGACGAGCGGCAGTAATGCGCGACTCCGACCATGGAGTGCACCGCCTGGCAGCAGACTTTCTCGTACTTCTTTTGCGGCAATGGCGAAAAAGAACGGCATCAACATCTCGTTTGCGAGAAAATGCAGGTTGACGTGTTTGTCGCCGAGCCACTCGGGCAGTGCGAACAGGTCGGTGTGGGTTGCGGCATCGTACCAAGGCGACGCAAAGAGTACAAGTAGGATGGCGGTGCCCGCCCCTACCAATACCCATTCGGGTGTGATGACGCGGGCAACTTTTTGTCGAAACATCGGCACTCCTTTCTGGAGTGAGTAGGAGGATGTAGAAGAACTGTAGGCACACAGGTGTGCCTACGCATTTATATATTATAGTATTTTAATGTATAAAAAGCAAGAATTACATTAAGGGAGATGCACATTCCAAACTAAGCTTTACCCGCGTGATTATAGAAAGGATTTCTAAAGAGCGATGCTCTTGCTAATAGGACTAGCCCTATCCCTTAATCTTTTGTTACTGTTTTTTAGTGCTTAGGTTTGCTACTTTTTGCTGCGGTTGCTGGTGTATCATCATCCAGCAGTGCTGCAACGTGTCGTACGAATATTACCAGCCAGGTAAATATAATGCCGCCAGCCACAAATTCAAACACCGTGAGATTAAGATAGCCCACTGTCATATATAACCATGCCGCTACTAGCAGGGCTCCAAAAAGTGAAAAAGAAGCAATGAAAAATGCACGAGAGAACCTCGGTGTAATCCATGGTAAGCCCACTATCAGTCCTAGGAACAAAATCGCCATACCGCCAGCTGCAGTGTTATGAATAGCCGGATATGCATCATAGACAAACAGACCTACCAGCGCCAAAAATATACCGATACCAGCCAGCACACTTTGGAGTACACCTGAGCGTGTTTTTTGTGATATGCGTCCGACTTGTTGCAATTTGTTGAAGTCTTCGGCAATGTAGTTTGTCAGCGCTACGATTACCATGCCTGCTATGATGAGCGTACCGTTAAATGTATAGCCCGACACGCCGCCACCCGCACCTAGCGAGCTAAAATGGGCATCCCACCATGTCGGGTCGTTTGCTGTGAGCATGCTCACAAATGTACCGCTCAGTAAAAACAGTGCCAGCAACATAGATACACGTACTGCATTCATGGTTACCGCCGAAAGATATACGAAATACGCAGCCGCGCCGCTTGTGAGTGCTACTACTGTTGCAGTCGCCCATTTATCGATAGTTACGCCTTTAAACGATAGTGCCACTATGATAAACAATAGTGCATAAAACAAAAATACCAACAAACCATGTGTCAATGCTAGCGACCATGTAGATACGACCTGTTTTATATGTCGTACACGAGTCTCGTGTTTATTGGTCGTGTATGGATTTACTGCTAGCAGATACACGACAAGTGCGATGATG
This sequence comes from uncultured Candidatus Saccharibacteria bacterium, assembly GCA_964593465.1. Lineage (GTDB taxonomy): Bacteria > Patescibacteriota > Saccharimonadia > Saccharimonadales > Saccharimonadaceae > Mycosynbacter. The sequence continues at coordinate 49,245 of CAZQJY010000003.1, read as the reverse complement.
CTTCCCAATGTCGTCGCCACCAGTCCAAGCGATAGCTGGCCACGACCAAACAGCGGTATTTCCCCTTGCCAAAACACGAGTAGGCTGAGTAAGAACCCCAATGTACCACTCACGAGTGCAATATAGATAGCCTTTGATTCGGCTGAGCTTTGGCTTGTGATGGCTGGGTTTGATTGTATTTTCTGCGCTCGGGTCATAGGGCACCTTTCTTGCAAGACTAGCGTTGCTAGTAGTATAGCATGTCAAAAATTGGATTAGGCCCCGATTAGGTCGTAATTGCATGAGTGTCTCCTGACATGATATATACTCAATATGTATGCTTTATATTCTCCTTCACTCCTCCAAAACTATGCGCCCCGCGCCTAATATAGTGCAGCCATATCAGCAGCCGCAGCTACTGGCTGAAGCGGATGAACTGGCACAGTATTTAATGTCGCTCAACGTCGCGCAGGTTGCGCAGACGATGAAGCTTTCGGAGAAAAAAGCTGCCGAAACCGAGATGCTACTGAAAGGCTGGTCAAGTGATGCCCTGCAGACGCGTCCTGCACTTGACGCGTTTATCGGCGACATATATAGCGGCCTGCAGGTACAATCTTTTTCACCAGCCGACCGCGCATATGCCAATGAACACTTGTCGATTTTGTCTGGATTGTACGGAGGGCTGCGTGCGCTGGATAGCGTAGTGCCCTATCGGCTAGAAATGGGCTATAGATTACCCGATGAACCATATAAAAATCTATACAAATTTTGGGGTAATAAAATTGCCAAACTATTGCCATCTGACACGTCACTCATCGTCAATCTTTCGGCTGTAGAATACACTAAGGCATTGCTCCCCTATCTCGATACACCAGTCATTGCGCCAAAGTTTTTGACTATCAGCGCCAAAACTGGCGAGCCAACATTTGTGACAGTACATGCCAAGATTGCTCGCGGTGCGTTTGCACATTGGTTGATTGTAAACCGAGTGGAAGGTGCGACAGACTTGCAAAACTTTGATGAGCTTGGCTATAAATACGACGAAGCACGTAGCACGCCAAGCACACCTGTATTTATTTGCGACGAATTCGGTGGATTGGGTTTGAGCGTTCGCCTAACGTGATACTGCGCTTTATGGCGCGGACTGTAGCCGGCACGATCGTACCGGAAAGTTCATGATTTGACATGGTGTGAGATAGGGATACATTTGGCATGGTGCGCGCTAAATAACGTAGGTTTTTGGTAACGACAAGTGGATCAAGTCTGCCATGAATAATTTCTATGGGTAGTGTAAGTTGCTCGACGTCATTGATCGAAGTTTGGTTGACAATGGCTGTTTGGAGCGTAGCCATATAGCTAGCAACGTTTTCGTCGGTGACGCTAAATACTTGATTGACGAGCTTGTATTTCATCGCGATGCTGGCGAGTTGCACAAATTCACTTGGCTGCTTTTCGACTGTGCGGTAGATTTTGCGAAGCATAGCATCTGGACGTGGTAGCAATTGTTTGGTGGCTGGGTCTTCTGGGCGATAGAATGGTGGGCTTACAAGCACGAGAGATTTGGCGAGTAGCGGATAGCGTTTGGCAAGTTCTACAGCTATGAGTGCTCCAAGTGAATGCCCGACGATGATGACACGGCCTGGTATACCAAGTGAGAGGTAGGTGCGCAAAATGCTACGAGCTTGCTCATGGGCACTGTATTCGATACGATGCGGACGAGGTGATCTGCCAAAGCCCAGTAAGTCAATCGTGACGATACGTACGTTATCTGGTAGTTGATGCACGATTGTGTCCCACGAGTGGCCATTGTTACCTATGCCATGGAGTAGCAGTAGTGTGGCATGTGGGCGCGACGGGTCTTGCACGACATCAGCATGCAGTTTGTATGGAATGCGAAGCCAGCGATGCGCGATAGTGTCTAGCATAGTAAGTATCATTATACAGCCATACCTGATAGACTGATAACTAGGTACATCCTAAGGAGAAAGAAACATGAAATTTTGGCCGCTTGGTCACAAAAAAGAAGTTGGGCTTACTGAAGTACATGAGCTGCCACTGATAGAAAAATTTGGCGAAACCCTTACGCCGAATATGCGTGCGTTGCGTATGATGACAACGATGGCCGAGCAGCTACTTTCTATGGGCGTGTCGGCAAATAGTGTAGTGTCAAAAGCACTTGACGTGACGGATACGTATTGCAAAAAACCAGTGCATATTGATATTAGCGCTAATGTTATTATGGTGTCTCAGCTGCGTGGTATTGAGCGCGAACCGCTCACAATCATTCGCCCCGTGGTGCTGCGCGATATTAATTACATGACGATTCAGGCGATTCAGAATTTGATATACGAAATTCGCAATGGTGAGCATACGCTTGATGACGCAGAGCGTACACTAGAGCAGATTCTCGAGCGGCCTAAGAAGTTTCCATGGTGGATAGTGATGATGGGCAACGCCTCTATCGCTGCAGGAGTGACGCTGATGTATACCAATGCATGGGAGATTGTACTAATGACGTTTTGTATCGGCATGCTGATTGATCGATTACTTGCGCTGCTGATACGTGGCGGTGTGCCACCTTTTTTCCGGCAGATCATCGCGGCCGCGTCTATCACGATGATTGCTGCATGTTTGAACTCGCTGGCGTTTATCGGTATCGACTTTTTTGAAGATGTTAATCCAACAGTCTTGGTAGTCGGTGGTGTTGTGATGCTCGTGGCTGGATTGGTGATTGTAGGTGCGATTCAGGACGCGATTGATGAATATTATGTGACAGCCAATGCTCGTATTACCAAAGTGGTGATGCAAACAGCGGGTATCGTAATCGGCATTTTAGGTGCACTCTATGCTGCACGCAAACTCGGTATTGGTATTGCGGTATCGTCGGACCCACTGGCACTCAATACGTTTGAGTATGTCGTGGTTGGTTCGGTGATAGCGGCAGCGGGATATGCAGTAGCTGGCCAGACGCGAAAGCGTGCGATTGCGGGTATTGGTATTATCGGTGGTTTTAGTTTTATCATTATGGTATTTGCATCTGATATTCTGGGTATTTCATCGGTGCCTGCGAGTGGTATTGCAGCATTGTTCGTAGGGTTAGCGGCTGCATTTATCTCACGATTTTGGCGGACGCCATCGGTGGGTATTATTGCTGGCGGAATCATTCCGCTGGTGCCAGGACTCATGCTTTATAATGGCTTGATGCAGATTATCAAATATCCGCCTGGTGATCCGCTTTTTTCCAAAGCACTAGGCACGCTCTTTACGGCTGCTGCTGTGGCGCTCACTATTGCGGCTGGTGCCTCGCTTGGCAGTATGATTGGTCGTCCAATGCGACAGCAGATTACTACCAAACGCAACATGGCACCATTTGTGGATTTAATGCAACGGCAGCTTGGTCAAAAACGTAACCCAAGGCTGGCCGGGTTTGCGCTCGCGCGTTGGGGCCACTACAAAAAGTCAAAGCAAATTGATGACGATGGCTCTGGGCAGCTTACCTCGTGATATGCTAGGTGTATGGATACAAAACTCGAAGGTACAAAATTAGCAAATTTCGACCCTATCAAAAAGGTCGAGCAATTAGAAATTATTGATACAGTTGTAGGTACGGGCGATGAAGTGCCTGTAGGTGGTACAGTAACGGCACATTATACGGGTGCACTATGTGTGGACGGCACTATTTTTCAGAGTAGTCACGATTTTGGCGAGGCAATTACCTTTCCGCTTGACCGTGTAATAGCAGGTTGGACAGAAGGTGTGCCTGGTATGAAAGTCGGCGGTGTTCGCCGGCTCATTATCCCGGCCGAAAAAGCCTACGGATCTGTACGCGCAGCAGCCAATATTCCGCCAAATAGTGACTTGGTGTTTGATATAGAATTAGTGGCAATCGCGTAATTATAGATACTACCCTAGTGTGTATTATCATGGATAACTGGCCGCTGCTCGGCAAAAGCTTGAGTGGTGGCGTCCTGGAGAATGCGTGCCACTTCACGGTTGACAGTGTTTACAGAGTCGTCTGGAGTGACATCATAGATTTCGCCAATATGGACATGCGATCCGCGTAAGACACTTGGTATCACTGCTTCATTACCTTTGCGATTGGTGCGTCGTGTAAACTCAGGATAGCTTATACCAATTGGAAGAATATGCACCGATGTCTCTGGCGATATTTTTTGCGTGGTAATACATGCGAGCTTACCTAAGCCTGCTTTGATAGGTAGGTTATGGCTAGGATCAAGTGTATCTGCCGTACCTTCCGGAAAAATACCTATTGGGTGGCCTGAAATCATTAGGTTGCTACTTGTATCCCAGAGTTGATTCACGGCTTCGACTGATTGCTTACGGGTTTCGCTGGACAAATCATTTGGACGGTACACTGGCATGGTGCCCATATTGTTGACAAAACTTGTGAGTGCAGACTGAGCTAGAGCCGGAATGCCCATTTCTCGTCGCAACTCACCTGTATAAAATGTACTTTTAGCTAGTACGCGTATATCCCCTACGAGCTGAAAGTTAAAGTCTTTGTCGAGTTGATGTGCTACAGCCGCGGCAGTCCACTGATCGTGGCGATCGGACGTATGATTGGGTGCAAGTATGAGTGGATGACCCTTCTCAACGATTATTGGTAAGCATTTTTGCGTCTCGGGATTATAACTGACTGTCGGCTGCATAATACGATTAAGCAATCTATACATGCTACGCGTAAAACGTCGGTGTGGTTCGTACATACTATGATATTTGTAGACTTCTGCAGAGTTTGCGATTGAGTAATCGGGTGTCTTCATATAGCTACTATACTATATACTGGTAATAAGTATGCTTGACCATCATATCCAGAAAAATATTGTATACACCCTCGCCTTTTCAGATGGTATGCGGTTTGGCGAGCTCAAGCCAGACGAGCTAGAGAACAAAGCGTTTGACTATCATCTCAAAAAAGTAATAAAAGCTGGGCTGGTAGAGAAAACAAACGATGGACTGTACAGACTGACAAGTGAAGGTAAGCGTGTAGGCAAAGGTGCGCTGAAAAAGCAAACACGCATGATCGACCGTGCGTACTCTACTCTATTGCTCGCAATCCGCAGAGCGGACGATGGTGCGTGGCTGTTGATGCGACGTAAGAGTCAGCCGCTTATTGGTCTGACTGGACTTATGAATGTTTCCCCTGTCGCGACCGAAAAGATTGCTGATACAGCCGCGCAGGTATGCCGGGAGCAGACGGGACTTACCGGAGAGTTCGTAGTGCATGGCGGTGGGTATTTCCGTGTCTATCGTGCCGGATCGCTCGAAAGCTTTATTCATTTTACACTCCTCGTGTGCAACGATATTCAGGGAGAGTTGCACCAAAGCAGCTCACTAGCGGAATACTACTGGGATACGAATCCCGATTGGTCGGCACCGGAAATGCTACCGAACACTCGAACACTTCGCAAAATGCTTGAAGCTCCTGCGGGATGTTTCGAAGATCAAACGTTTGATATTTAGTTGCTTGTCGGCTGATTGTTGCTACCATTTTGTGGCTCCTTGCTTATGCTCTAGTACTAGTATGGCGAAGTTATATAGCAAAAACAGTGAATACTTTTTCACTAAGCTTGTGTGAATGGGCGGTTCTCGCATGGCCGCTCAGTATTTTTCCTATTCGGCAAGTGGCTGCTCTGGGTGGGCTGCGAGCGCTTGTTCGTAGGCACGTCGTACGGCTGTTGGTGCGCGGCGGCGAATCCGTACTGCCACGGGTGAATCGGGCTCAGCAAGCTGTGCGACGCTTGGTAATGCCCCATCTTCTCTACCTCGCTCGGCAACTTCATCAAGTAGTTCGATAGAAGTATCGCGTACAAGGAGCTGTATGTCGACTGGGTGCAGATGCGTAAAACGGCCTGGCATGTTGTGAGCGCGTGAGTGTAGCGCGGCGTTGGCGAGTCCACGGCCAACATGACGGCTGAGTCGTTTGGCTCGCTCTGGGTCTACACGTGCAGTCAGGACTTCAAGACGTGTCAGTGCCAACATCCCTGCAATCTCTGTAAATTTGTGCATACGCGCTAGATGCTCCTCGGGTGTGATGTGGCGTAGCTCGCTGTTTTTTGTGCGACTGCCATCCGCCACAAGACCCATGGTGAGCTGGCTGTACATCGTCGTATCGTTGGTTAGTCCGTAATAGCCAGAGCCAATGCCAGTGTGTTCGCGAATTTCGCTTGCTGCATATTGCTCAGCTGGCGTATCGAAACGACTTGGCGTGAGCGCATCAAAGATGGCGATGCCGCGCAATTCTTGATCGGCCACAAGTGTACCGGGATTTGCTTGGCGCTTTGCAATGATAGCAGAGTCATGCGCAGGATAAGTGGTATAAGCATCTATGTTATTGAACTGAGTTCGTGGTAGATGTAGCTGTTTGGGTGGGCGTATAATTTCTTTCATACCTCTACTATGCCAAGTTGTGCGTACAGAGGCAGTGAACATTTTTTCACTAGCTATATAAAAACAACCCTCTTGTCTGGGAGAGGGTTGTTTTTGTTGAGGAGTGATTACTCTTCTACGAGACTTTGGAATTTACTCGCTAGTACGATTAGGACGGTACCCTGCACGATTGCATAAAGGCCTACAACCCAGATGAATGCCAGGCCACTTGCTGCTGGGTGCAAGAGCACAATGATACCAGCGGCGAGTCCAAGCAGTGCACTGATGACGTAGAACCACTTATTTTCTTTGACAGCTACGTCATCGCTGAAGAATGCCTGTACTAGGTCGACTACTCCGCGGATAATAAAGGTAAATCCAATAAAGAGGATGAGCCATGCGAGCGTTACGTCGGGATTACGCACGAGGTAGACGCCAAGTCCTAGTAGGGCGATACCAAAGACAAGCTCGAGCCACCATAGACCGGTCTTGCCGATACTAATAAGGCTTTGAATGAGCAGTGAGATACCCCAGACGAGTACAAACAGTCCAAACAATGCCGCGATGATAGTTACCGTTGCTGCAGGCCAAAACAGTGCGGCGATACCAAACAAAATCGCTAGCACTCCTTGCGTAACAACCAGTGCCACTAATGGTCGTGTATACGCACTTACTTCTTTTCTTGCCATAATAACCTCCCGTTTATGGTATGCCTCTAGTATACACCTGTTTACTCTTTTGCCTAGTAAAACAAAACTACCACTCTGTCGAGTAGTAGTTTGTTTGTCTAGTTACTCATGCCGAGTAGCGTCCAGGTACCGTGTATACCTTCACGCATCCAGAACTGCCGTGTACCATCGGTAAGTGTCAGGATGTGCGTCTGACTCTCGCCTTTTTTGACAGTACAGCTGAGCCCACGATCGACAAATTCATAGGTGTGACCATCAAGCTCAATGCGAGTTGGGTAGGCGCGCATGTCGCGGCCAAAACTCATGCGAGTTACGTTGACTGGTTGGTTTTTGAAGTTTTTCATTGTTACTACTCCTGACTCTTCTCTTCGGGAAAAGGGCTAAAACTTGATGATTTAGCGAACGGATTTTGGAGTATTCCAGCGGTGGATAGGAGTAGCTGACCGCTCGTATAGAACCCCTGCTCTAAAGCCTACTCTTTTTACCACGTTGGAGGTGTTAAGACGTCTTTTTCGGACGTTAGTCGTGATTTGCTAGCTTGTGAGTGAAAAGGTCAACAACCAGTACTCACATAGCTATAACCAGTATAGCTTGCTGGTCTATTGCGACGTCAAGTAGGTTTTTATTGTAAAAATATCACATATTCTGCCTATACTTTCAGCAAGTTTTAATGCTTTGACATATAATTAGTAGTAACGAATAGCAGTAAGGAGGAGTGCGTGGAACAAAAACGAATCAATCCTGGAGTAATTAGTATCATCGTGATTGTACTCATTGCGGCTGCTGCAGGTACGGTATATATAGTGGGTCGCGGTGGCGTGGAGAGCGAAACTGTGCCAACAGAATCTTCACAGACAGTAAGCCCTGCAACAAACGAATCAGCTTCTATAAAAAACGGCGGTGCAAATGATTCATCGAGCGAATACACGGACGGTGAGTACACAGCCGCAGGTCGCTACTCTACCCCGGGCGGTACCGAAAGCGTCAAAGTAACGCTCACTCTCACACGTGGCAGTATTACAAAAATCGAAACGACAGGCAGCGCAACGCGCGGCGATTCGGCGCGGTATCAGGCGGCGTTTCTTTCGGGCTACGAGAGCTTGGTTGTTGGTAAATCAATCGACGAAGTATCCCTTTCTCGAGTTGCCGGCTCGTCGCTTACGAGCGGTGGATTCAATCGAGCTATCGAAGCCATTCAGGATGAAGCAGTTAGTTAGACACACGTTTGACGCAATTGGTACTGCGTGGAGTATAGAGACGGCAACGCCATTGTCTCGCCAAGATGTTACACGCATTGATTGTATGGTCGAAGAATTTGAACAGACCTACTCTCGGTTTATTGCCTCATCACTCGTGAGTCGGATTCGCGCAGCTACGGGTGGCGGTGACTATACTTTTCCGAGTAGTATTGAAGTGCTATATGATATGTATGCACGCCTAGAGCGAGTATCAAACGGCGCGATCAATCCGCTTGTTGGTGAATCATTGGAACAACATTGCAGTTATTGCAGCCGCATCAAAGTTCGTGATTGTGTATCGCCAGCGACATTTTTTTAATCCAGCTGCTTTCGGTGCATGTGTAGGTGGTGTCATTGGATTATCCTCTGCATCATGGTGGATTGGCTCACCGACATTCATTATAGTGACCACACTACTTGCGTTTGCGGTGTTATATAAGACGCGTCGTGTGTTACTTGGACTATTGTTTGTCGTACTGAGTGCAACGCTCATTGTGCTTTCGAGTATGGCGAATGGCGAGCCGTTGCAATCTGCAATTAGTACGTCGCTTATGTCGTGGCCGATTGTGTTTTTGGCAGGCTTCATGCTTAGCGAGCCGCTTACCTTGCCACCACGTCGATGGCAAATGTATACCGTCGCTGTGGTGGTTGCCATTGTTACTGCCCTACCGTTTCATATAGGTTGGTTTAATTCGTCACCTGCATTTGCGCTGTTAGTGGGAAATGGACTGGCCTTTGTACTGGGTTTTCGGCAGCGACGCGGTGTGCAATTACGTTTTAAAACACGCCGCGCCATAACACCAACTGCTGAAGAGTATGTGTTTGAGACATCTGAGGTAGTTCAGTTTACAGCAGGTCAATATATAGAGCTGACCCTACCACATACACACCCAGACATAAGAGGCAGTCGGCGAATGTTTAGTATAACCAGTGCTCCAGGTACAAAAGAGCTTTGTCTCGGTGTCAAATTTTATGAGCCAAGTAGTTCATTTAAGAGGAAGCTACGTAGCCTTAAGCCTGGTAGTGCTGTACAGGCAACGGACGTTACGGGTGATTTTGTGCTACCTCGCTCTATAGATCGTAAGCTACTTTTTGTAGCTGGCGGTATAGGTATCACGCCATTTATCAGCCAAATTCAGTCTGTTGCACATGAAAACCGCAACATTACACTACTCTATTTCGCTCGTTCACCCAAAGAAATTGCGTATAGAAAACTATTTGATGTAAGCTCTGTGAGCGTGCATTATTTTGTTGCTGAGGATACGTCTGCGAATTGCGAGTTAGGGGCGCATCTTACTCGTGAGATTTTGCAAGAGTATGTGCCAGACCTTGCCGATCGTGAAGTGTATATTTCTGGTCCACCACTTATGGTGTCGTCTGCTGTGCAGTTAGTGCGTCAGACTGCCCGCAAAGTACACACAGACTATTTTAGTGGCTATTAGGAAGGTGTATAACAAGCAAAATTTTGATTAGGCCTGATTAGACGATGTGTAACAAGGGTAGACTTGGGGCAGTTTATCTGTTAAAATGTTCTAGTTGAGAATAGCTTGATTGATGGTTCATTACTTGGCCGTATATGTATCATAATCACCCTCAACTAGGTAAAATAAAAGCAAGCTTTCATTTTACACTTATTTTCGCGGCCTCATCGTCTAACGGTTAGGACATCAGGTTCTCATCCTGGCAATCGGGGTTCGATTCCCCGTGAGGTCACCAAGTAAAATACCTATCCCTCAAAGGATAGGTATTTTACTTGGTAATTTCAGGCCTAATCCAGGGTTTGTATTTTGTCATAATTTATTAATCTGACAGAGTATAGTTGATGATGGTGCTGGGATAGCGGTGCCGCCGTCAGGCGTATTTGCCCATGAGGCTCTCGCCATAAACCCCTATTGCCAAGAAACCCCGCCACCACTATTTTCTGGTACTGCAGTTAGCCAGGTTGTGCCGCGTGGTAGCGCTAGGTCTTTGCCAGTTTGCTTGTCGGTGAAGTGTAGTTGACTCTTCATGTCTTGCTTGTGCCAAGTCGTTTCAATGACTTTTCCTTGGGCAAAAATCGTTGCATTGCCAGATCCGGTAGTATGGTAGTCTCCTCGCATTCCGTCTTCTTGGACAATATCCATATGCATGCCAAGTACTACGATAACTTCCGCAGTGATCTGCCCTTTTTCTCTATCCTGATGTGGCTCGCCTGCTTGGCTGCGGAGGTATTTTGTAGTAGTTTCGTCGTATGTCCAGGAGCTATTATAGAGCGGCCCACTAATTATAACGGTTACCTGGGTGGCGGGCATGCTTGCTTCTGGCATTGAGTCTGTTCGCGGGATTGCTTTGGGATTGGCTGCGGTGTAGCCCTTGCTGGAGTTGAGCGCAGCAAGTTTTTCAGAAGTTGTGTAGACGTTGTGCGGTGCATAGCGATCTGGTGCTCGCCAATATGCATCTGCATTAAAGAATTGATCTATATCTTTGTGGTTGCCGTTGCGGATTTCTTTTTTAGCTTTTTTACTGCCGCCTACGTGCGCAACACTTGGGTCATACGGCGTGATCCAGTCAATATAGTACATACGTAAACTTCGCACGGGACCAATGAGTTCTGGTTGCTGCTGTTGATATAGCGCGACGAATCGAGTGATGCCACCTTCGGCAATCGCCTCGTAGACAACATCAGCTTGCTGCAGGCCAGATTGTGGACGGGCATCAGGACTGTTTTCAATCATGACTGCAGTGACGACGTTTTTAGTGGCAGCTTCATCGGCTACTTCCAGTCCTGTGAGTGGCGAGTAATATTTTGTAGCAGGTTTTGGTGCTGGCTTTTGCATAACAGGTTTTGGCGTTTCCACAGGTGTATCTGTTTGTAGTAGCGCAAAAGCTACAACTGTAATACATGTGATGAGTAGTATGGATATAGCAATCACGATAAGCTTGTGATTAGCCGTATATTCGCGAACCTTTTGGGTGAATGTCTGCTGGTTCTTGGGCTGTGTAGTATGTTTTTTTGCCATGATTAAATTAGTCGCTACGCAGGGAGTGCGTCTAGGCTATGTTGAATTCGTCGGAGAGTCGCTTCTTTACCGAGAGTGGCAAGTGTATCTTGCAGTGCGGGGCTAAACGCAGCCCATGATACACTGAGGCGTATCAGACTAAAGAGTACGCCTGGCTTCTGATCAGTGGTCTCGAGGAGTTGATTAAGCATAGCTTGTAGGCTGTCGGGTGTAAATTCGCTGTCGCCGAGGGTGGTAAACGCACCGTGGGCGGCAGCGAGTAGCTCTCGTGATTGCTCGGGCGAAAGTTTTTTGAGTTGCTTGTTGCTCTCTACCATGCTCCAATCGGGAGTTGGCGATGCAAAGAAATAGTCGAATTCACGCAAATCTTCAAACAGCTTGAGGCGGTCTTGCGCCAGAGTCAAGACTTGCTCGCGATATTCCCTGGTGATGTCTTGGCTGTAGGCTGACGCTGGCCAGAAACCTGTAAATCCACCAATTACCTTGTCGCCTGCTGGTGATACGTAGCTATACAAGTCTGCCAGAGGCATCTCGCGGATATGTGCGCCGTTGAGCCAGACGAGGCGTTTTTCGTCAAAACGTGCACCAGATTTTTGGACTCGGCTTAGGCTAAATTTTTGAATGAGCTCGTCGGTTGTAAATACCTCTTGTTCGGTGCCGTCATTCCAGCCGAGGCTGGCTAGGAAATTGCGCATAGCTTCTGACAAGTAGCCCTCATCTTGATACGTTAAGATATCCTTGGCGCCGTCGCGTTTGCTGAGCTTTTTGTTGCCCTGCTCGTTCATAATGGGCGGTACTGATGCAAGCACGGGTCGCTGAATCTCGAGTGCTTCGTAGAGGTTGAGGAAGTTTGGCGTGCTTGCCAAGAATTCTTGTCCGCGGATGACATGGGTGATCTGCATTTCGGCATCGTCGACGATGTGCGCGAAGTTGTAGGTAGGAAATCCATCGGACTTAATCAAAATAAAGTCGTCGATGACCTCTGCTCCAGCATTCATGTCGCCCATGACTTCATCGTGCCAGGCGTAGCTTTTTGGGTCACTTTTGAAGCGCAGCGGCGTGGAGCCGTCCCATGCGGGCGGGCTGTCTGGCCTATGATTGCGATACAAAAACGGACGCTTTTCGGCCTGGGCTTGTTCGCGAAACACCTGCACTTCTTCGGGTGTGTAGGGGTCGGCATATGCGCGGCCAGCTGCAATAAGCTTCTCGGCCCATGCGCGGTAAATGTCGAGACGCTCACTCTGATAATACGGCCCAAAATCACCACCAAAGCTGCCGGGGCCTTCGTCGGGTATAATATCGAGCCAGCCGAGACATTTGATGATATGGTCGGCACTACCCTCTACTTCGCGGGCTTTGTCGGTGTCCTCTATGCGCAGGACAAATGTGCCACCAGCTTGGCGCGCAACGAGCCACGCAAACAGTGCGGTGCGTACACCGCCAACATGGAGAAACCCAGTAGGGCTGGGTGCAAAACGAGTTCGAATTTGTGTAGTCATCATCTTAGATTGTAACACAAGAGTCCCTGCAATAGTTATTGGCATGTATACGGATACACGTGACGACCCTGGGGTCGAAGGCCCGGGGCCTCACGTGTGAGGTGGCTTATGTCAAGAAGTGCTTGTAGCGATTTTATGGATTTGGTCTGTAGAGAGAGTGGCATTGCCGTCTATTGTGTAAAGGATGCCGCCGCTTACCCATGCTGCATTACCTTCGTAGGTGTAGATCGTCAGACCTTTTTCTTGAGACACGGAGTATTCATCGTTCGATTTTTCGCGTACATAGTTTTCAAGCAATGCGCTAGAGTCCCATGTGCTGCGAGACTGATTGAGTACGAAGTTTGACTCACCTGTGTTGGCGGCAAATTTGATCTGCACTTTACCCTCGCTAAATGCAATCGGGCCATTGAGTCTGTAGCCGTCTGGATGGTATCCAGGGTAGGATGCATCTATACCAGCTTGTGCTGCGGCAACTCGAACGGAAATGTTAGGTACGTTGAGGTATGTGAGATAGCCGGCAAATAGTATGAGTGCCGCACAGCCGCATACCACGCCAGCGAGGCGACGACGTGGTGACATACGCTGTTTGTGCTGCTTGGCATGGTGCGCAGGCGCGTTGTCTAGCACTTGCTTGATGGTAGATTCTTTGATTTCTTTGGCAGAAGGCAAGCTTTGCGCAACATTTTTTTTGCTTGTCTGTCTGGTGTGTGCACGTTTGACAACCGGATGCGTAGTAGATGTAGCATCTATGTGCTGAATTTGGGCTGGGGTGTGTTGTGTGGGTGTTGACTTCGGTGTAGTCGTAGGAGTAGACGGCTCGATAATCTGTTTGATACGAGGAGACTGCGCCAAGATAGTCTTTTTTGCAGCCGGTTGCAAGGTATCGATATGCTTTGTCTTGCGTACTGGCACTGCAGTGCTTTGGAGGGCAGCTGTAGGCTTTGAGGCAGAGGCGGGCTTTTTGATAAATTTTCGATGCAAAGTTTGGGATTTTTGCACATTACTGTGGATTTTTTGAGCTTGCTTAGTGGTGGCGGTATGTCGCTGTTGTGTTTTGGGCTGTGGGTGTATTGCTGTAGTAGGGGCTGCTTGTTTGCGCAGTTCTTTGCGTGTTGTGTGTGATGCCGTGACAGGTAACCCTGTGCGCGCGTCGTACAAGCGACCGTTAATGGATACTGTCTGTTTTTGACTCATCTTATCCCCTTATTCCCCAAAGATATTTTAGTACACCAAAACTGCTTATGCCTCACGGTGTTATAACCATAATACCACTTAGTTTGATGTTTGCAATGACTAATTTACTGGTATACTTAGTATAGAAGGTTATGTATCATCATCCATCCAAAAAAGCGCGTGCCTTACGGCGCTTCATAGTACTGACTATTATGACCACTGCAGTTGTGGTTGGCGTAGCTATACTCACGGCAACGACACTAGGCTACCGGTTTAATCGTAGCGATGGCAGCATAGAGCAAGGTGGTATCTTGCAGCTTGGTAGTAAACCTACGGGCGCATCAGTTACAATCAACGACACGCCTTTTGGGTCGCTGACTACTACGAAACTTGTCTCTCAGCCTGGTGACTACAAAGTGACGATGGATCGAGCTGGCTATCGCCAATGGCACAAAACAGTTCCAATCCAATCTGGTAATATCACATGGGTAACGTACCCACGATTAATTCCAAACGACCTTACTCCTCAAAAAACCATCTCGTTTGCTGGCACTGCTAAAAGCGCTGTGTCAAGCGGCTCTAGTAAGCGGTACGCTATTTTGCCGGATCCTGTATCTCCGCGTGCTGCCGTAGCGATGCTTGATACAGACACCGTAACAGCCCAAGAGTATACACTGCCAGACGACAAGTACACACATGCTTCAGAGGAGCACTCCCATAGCGAGTTCACGGTAACAAAATGGACTTCTGATGAGAAAAAGCTGCTGCTCAAACATATGTATGGAGACAACCAGTCTGAATGGATACTACTCAATCTCGATAGGCCTGACGAATCTATCAACATTAATCGCACCCTTGGTCTCGACAATATTATTCAGCCTATTTTCTCCAAGAGCGACGGTAGCGAGATTTATGCGCTTGTAGATGGCGCAGTGAGAGTGCTGGATCTAGGAAAAGAGACAGTGAGTCGTCCACTTGTCGAAAATGCGGTTGATTTTCGGCTCTGGTCGGATGATTTTGTACTATTTGTTGCGGCTGGTGATGAGCCTCATACGCAAAATATTGGCTATGTCAAAAAATCATACAAGCACCCTCATGTCATTAAAACAGTGCCATACGACGGCAAGACAAATGCAGGCTTTGATATGGGTAAATACTATGACAAATACTACTATCTTGTATCGTATGACAATCAGGCGGAGCTGTTTATGGCTTCTGCCAAGCCTGACGATAGCGACAAAGAAGTTCCGCTCAAGTCTCAGAAAAAATTCACAATGCAGTCGAATATCACAACTATCAATGTGACGGACAGCGGGCAGTTCTCGACTGTCCAAGATGGCTCAAGCTTTGCAACCTACAATCTTGAGACAAATCAATTCCATCAGACGCCACTTGCAGACGGCTCTACTCCACTGCCCCAGAAGCTCGAATATCTAGACGGCTACTTGCTATGGGGTTTACGTGATGGCAAGCTACGTACGTACGAGTTTGATGGCGCAAATCAGCATGATATTATGCCTCTGCTACCTGAGCTCGATGCCACTCTCAGTCCGTCTGGTAAATACCTCTATGCATTTGCGCGTGATGACGACAACGTAGTGCTCAATCGTGTGCAGCTGCTTGATATCAAGCCATAAAGTTTACGCTTAACGCGATCCGAATAAATTCCCAAAGAATCGTTCTATAGATGTTGGTGATGTGCCGGTGAATTCCGCGGGCGCGACCGTTTCTTCCTTTTCGCTAGGTTTTGGTTTGGTTGCTCCGCTTGGGTCGGGGCTGACTTGTTTGGCAAAAATAAGAAGCCTTTTCTCGGCTGTACCAAGCGGTGTGCAAGTGATAAGAGTGATGATTGGGTCAGAGCCAGTGTACCTGAGCGCGCCAATATCCTTGGGGTCTACAATTTTGGTATCAAACACTTTGTAGCTGTAGCGTTTGGAGTTGTAGTTGATGTACACTACATCGTCTACAGTGATGCGCTCGAGTTGTACAAAGATAAACTTATAGGCGCCACTGTCGGTCCAGTCGCTGCTTGAGTGTGCAGAGAAGACGGCATTGCCCACTTGACCTGGTTCGCTTGACGCCCCTGGATAGCGTACGTGTGCGATACCGTCTGCCATGGCTTTGAGCTGCTCGTCGTTACTAGGACCGACATTCATCACAATTGGTGCATCAACGTTGATTTTGGGAATGATCATTTTTGTTTCTGGATCTACAGGTACTTCTGCACTTGGATCAATGATGATATTTTGAGGCGCTATTGTGCCGGGCGACACGTAGGCTTTGACGTTCGCAATGAGTACTTGATTATATTGCAGGAGTGCAAATACCATGACAACAGCAAATGCGGCTGCGATTGGTATAAAGTGACGACTTTTGCGCACTTTTTTGGCAGACTCCGATGCTTGACTAATGATGTTTTGGCGGAGCTCATACAGCGCTTCGTCACGGGTCAGCTCGCCATCATCATCCGGTGCGGTGGTTGTAGTTGGTTTTGGGGTGTGTGCTGTGGGTTGTGTGAAGTTTTGTTTTACAGCGTTGACGTAGTAATGCTCATAGTATTTCTGATAGTAGTCTTGCCATGCGCTGTGGTAGTTCTTCCAGCTGTCGTGCTGGCGAAGTTCCGGGGTAGTGTGTGTTTTGCCATAAGCACTATCGGCATCTACTTTGGCTGCCTCGTCGGCAATGGCTTTGCCGGCAGATGCTTTATTAGTTATGGCTGGATCTTGAACAGGCTGAGCAATCGGTGTAGTGTGAGGCGTGTCTATATTTGTCGATCCGGCATAGATGGCATTGAGTTCGCTACGTACAATATTGGCGGCGGCTTCTCTATGTGTGTGATTTGTTGGACTAGGCAAAGTGCCCCCTCGCTGTGGAACGGGTATATTACCTCTAGAAGCTGGTGTTGTTGAATCTGGATCCATCTCTAGTTTTTTCTCTCCTTTTAGTATACAATACTTCTTGAGTCATATAAAGGTGCATACACTTTTAGCTGAGTAACTCGCTGCAATGGTGGTTTGTATGAACGCAAATATACGTGGAGTATAACAGTGCAATGTTCCTGTAATGACACAAAACTTACAAATAAAGTCTAAGCCGCGATGGTGGAATTGGTAGACACGTTAGACTCAAAATCTGATGAGCATTAGCTCGTGCCGGTTCAAGTCCGGCTCGCGGTACCACGAAAAAACCAGCTATACGGGATTACGTATAGCTGGTTTTTTCTATTATGTGCTAGGATACCACACTGGCAGCAATTGCTTCGAGCGGTTTATCGTGCCACAGCAAATAGCTGACTGCACGAGCTGCCGTCTGACCGCGCCAGATCATCATTGGATTGTCCCATGATTGAGTGACGACGTAGCCTTCGTGTGCAATCACAAGGTGACCTTGATGGAGGGTTATGATAGTGATGGGATAGCTAAGTGTAAACTTATGCAGGTTTTCAGCGAGCTGCGCGAGCTGCATACTAAACGTCAGAATTTTAGAGTAATACACATCCTGAAACAGTTTTTGTAGTTGTGCAAACGACACGACATAGAGTGTTTTTTCGCGCTCGACTAACTGTGGTGCACTGCGTCGCATCAAGTCGACAGCATCGCGTGTTAAGGTGAGCCAGTCGCTATAGCTAGCCACGAAGTCGTCGTACATAATTGCTGTCTCGCTGCTTTTGCCTGCATCACCCGCTAGGAGTATGCCAGTACTCCATAAAGCCAGTGACTGCATATCGCTGAGCGCCTCTCTACTGAGGCTACCCGACACATTATTAGGGGCAAACATTGCTTCGGTGATATGTGCAGGGACAGTTTTGCGCAGGACATCCGGTAAGAGGACTTTTACCTCCCCTGCTCCGCTCGCAAGCGATGTACTATAAGCTTCGGCTACGCCAGCGAATCCCAGCTTGTTACCACCGATAATGCCGAGTCTGCCGCGTAAGCTGCGCTGCTCTGGTTTATTCCATTCTACATCTGGAAACAGTGGTTTGGCTGGATCTTGTGTTCGCCAATATGGAAATTGTTGCATATCTTCACTATAACACTAGGAGCCAAGTACTAAGTTGATACTACAAGTCGATGATACGTATTTGACTGCCGAGTGACGTAGAGCCAAGCCATTCTACTGATAGTTTGTGTTTGCCGAGCGGTAGCAATAACTGGCCTGTCCCGGCGTCGTAGCGTGGCGTGTCAGACTCTTGCTTACTGACTGTGTAAATAAGCTTCTGGCTCTGGCTCGAGAAGAGTGGTAGTTGATGCGGTACGTTGGTTGGTGTGCTTGCAATTGGCTTGCCATCTACTTTGAGCACAGCGTCTGTGGCATGTGGTGTATCGGCGATTTTTCTGTTGATGGGCGAAATATTCCATACAGTAACGGTGAGCTCTATTGATTGACCTCGTTCATATTGGGCAATCAGTCCAGATGTCATGACGGGCATCGGTAGTAGTATAGGCAGTCCGACGGCTACGAGTATGATAAGGACTAAAAGAATCTTTTTCACAGTAATGACTCCAGTACGTTTTCAACTATTCCAACGATACCACCTACCACTGCTCCGGCAAATGCTACGAATATGATTCCCAGGAAAAACGCAACTATGACAAACAAGGCCATTGAAAGCCAATGAGTTCCTAGGGCTGGTGCATGGGTTTTGTGCCGACTGTCGAGTTGTCGCAAAAGCTGGCTTTGTACGCCCATGTTGACGAGAGGACTGAAGATGCCCAGTGTGATGATATTTGGTAGCCAAAACGAAGCAAGTGTTGTAATCCAATGATTCTTTGTAATCGCTGTACTGTGGTGTATAGCTTGTCGCGCACTCAGATTACGAGCAAAATATGCGGTATTGGCAAGCGAATATCGCACTGCCATGATTATACCGGGCACAACGAGTAGAAGCAGCCATGCGAGCAGCTTGATACCAATGAGGAGTTGCAGGCCATAATATCCAGGAAAACGTTTCATAAGCTGAGCAAAAGCTTGGCGTAGTGTAATCTTTTCCTGATTTGCTGTTGCTGCGGAAGCAACGGCTGCTAGGCCACTTATGACTGCTGAAATTGCCACAAATAACAGTAGTGTCACAATCAGTACAGAAATGATAATCAGTACCGCAAGTATCACTTGCTCCAAAGACGCTTGGGTAGCAGGTGTTGTGTCTGGGGGTAGTGTCGCAGGTGCACTGGCCTTGTTTTGTGCTGTGCCAATCGCACCGGTGACAACACCGACGGCTATCATGACACAAAATACAACGGCGACAGGCCGTGCATACTGAAAAATATTTTCAAGTCCTTGTAGGGCAATTGTCAGCGGGTTTGCAGATTCTTGTGGTGTGCCTGGTGGTACTGGCTGCTTTGACTTGGTCGTATGTGCCGCTTTGCGAGGTTTACTAGTAGATTTGGATTTGGGTGCTACTGGTTGAGACATGGTTATATCCTACTTATGTTTACTAGTAGTATATCATGCAATTTCTATGCTCACGGGGCAGTGATCGCTCCCCATTTGCTCGGAATGGATAGAGGCTTTTTGTATGCGTGGTACGAGTGATTTACTTGTAAGCCAGTAGTCGATGCGCCATCCTACGTTGCGGGCACGAGCGTTTGCCCAGTGCGTCCACCAGCTGTAATGACCATTACCTTGGGTGAATATACGAAATGTGTCGATGAAATCAGCATCAATGAACGCCTGAAAACCTGCGCGCTCTTCGTTGGTAAATCCATGCTTGCCGACATTTGGCTTTGGATTAGCCAAGTCATCCTCGGTATGTGCTACGTTGAGATCCCCTGCAAATAACACTGGCTTGATTTGCTCAAGTTGCTGCATATAGGCTAGCCAGGCTGGGTCCCAATGTTTTTCGCGTAGCTCTAGGCGGCTCAAGTCCCCTTTGGAATTTGGTGTGTATACCGTTGCTACGATGAACTCGTCAAACTCTGCTGCAATCACTCGCCCTTCACGATTCGGATCGCCATAGGTGTCGCCTGTTACGCCAAATTTTTCAACAATTTCGTCTGGAAAGCCATACCAGACATTAAGGGGCTTTGTTTTGGAGAAAATCGCAGTGCCACTATAGCCTGCTTTGTCAGCGCTGTTCCAGTATTCTTCATAGTTGGGCAAGTCAATTTCAACCTGGTCTTTTTTTGCCTTTGTCTCTTGCAGACATAGGATGTCTGGCTGGTAGGTGTCAATAAATTTGGTAAACTCACCTTTTTTGATAACGGCACGGATGCCGTTGACGTTCCAAGAAAATAGCTTCATACAACTACCAGTATACAAGTAGCTGAGGCGAAATAAAAATCCACCCGTACCTACTGGTAGATATTGCATATTTCTATTATATATGATATAATAGAAATATGCTGGAACGTATCAATATCGTGGATGAGCTTCATCCGGGTGCGCCAAACATTACTCCCTATCTTGGTGAGCTTCGGGAGGGTGAAATGGTGGTATTTGAGAATGCACTACCTACGGGTGATGCAGGACTTACCGAGCAAAGAAATCGACTTACAGGGCGAAGTGATAGTGCATGCGGTGTGTGGTTCGCCGATATTGCCTCTCAGGTATCTCAAGGAGATACTACGCGGATCCAGCCTGTGGCTATCAAGCCGCTTGGCCCTGCGTGGCATGCGGTCAAAGAGGTTCGTACTGCATATGCAGTGAACGAGATTGGTACAGAGGGATGTCCAGATATGTCACTGCCTCCCGTGACATTCACTCCTATAGGAATTCTTCGTGCAGAGGGGCACTATAATATGGTGACGCGGTTTGAAGAGGGTGTATTGAGTCTAGATAACGTCCTGAATCCTACGGAAAATAAGCATATACCACCGAGTGTCCCCGAAGTTCATACTGCTTTGACATATGGGGCTATAAACCTACTCTTTCTTCATGGAAACATGGTAAGTCACGGTGATGCACAGGTTAAGAATACTGCCATGATCGGTGCAGAAGGCCGGATTATCGATGTGACAACTTCGCGATTATATAAGACTATGTCTCCAAAAGTGACAGAGGCCTTTCTTAGTGATCTGCAGACATATGTGGCATCTGTTGCAAAACATGCCGACTACCATGGTGCAACAGATGAGATGATAGCTGACGCGTTTGCGTTTTATATTGATTCTACCCCTGAGATATTTGGTCAGGAAAGCGGTATGGCCAAGTGGCAAATTGGTGAGATGCTCAAGAGCTACAAGCAGAAATCTCAGGGTCGTGACTAACTATTCAGGTGATAATCTCGCTGTTTTCTGAGTATTTTTATTTGCATATTTACAACATATATACTGTTGACACAAGCATGAGCGACCACTATAATTTATAAACGGTTCGTTAACAGCACTACTACCACACCATGAGGTGATGAAAAATGCCGGCACAAGCCGACAAACGTCTCAATCTGACAAGAGAGGATGACAGTGCTTGGATGCGCTTTCTGCACGACCAGGCTGCACGACTGCGGCGCGAAAAAGGCATGACCAGGCTTGAGCAGCTGACGCTTGAGCTTGACAAGCTTCCGTTCGATGAGCTGTCTCTGTTTCGTTGGACGAATCCGCACTCCGCAAGACAGGAAGAGGTATACTCGGAGTCCCTTCTGGGTGCAAAGCTGCAGGGTACGGTGACTGATGTCAATACCGTTGACCTGACGCTTCTGCTGTCCAGTGGCGCGACCGTGCGTGTCGAGTCGGCCAATGCAGCAAGCTACTTCAAGCTCCGCTTCTTTATGGTCAGCGAGAAGTCGACCTCTCTCGTGTAAGCTGACCCATGCGGGTTCACGTGTAGTTCTGGAACTGCCTCGCCGGAGTAATACCTGGCGGGGCTTTTCCCTTTTTGAAGCATAAAATTTAGTAATTTTTTATCGCGCGTTGTGCTTCTCGTGTTTGGTCGCGGCGTTTGAGTGTTTCGCGCTTGTCGTACAGCTTCTTGCCTTTGCCGATTGCGATCACTACCTTGATGTGGTTTTTCTTGGTGAGCATGCGCAGCGGTACGATGCTGCTGCCCTGCTGCTTTTTGGCAGCGAGCGCATCGATTTGCTTGCGGCTTGCGAGCAATTTACGCGGACTTGTGTCGATGCTGCGGGCGCTCGGGTCGCCTTTTTTGTTGAGGCGTAGGCTAAAGCTGGCGTTGTTGAGCCATAGCTCATTATTTCGTATCGTGACAAAAGATCCTTTGAGCTGCACATGGCCATCACGTGCAGCACGGACTTCGGGTCCTGTGAGCACAATCCCCGCCTCTAGCTCGTCGCCCAACTCATAGTCGAATCGTGCTCGACGATTGAATACGGCTCCACCAGTTTGCTTCGGTCGTTTTTTCTGTGTCATAGTACTTTTACTATTCTAGCAGATGTTGACGTAGATACATTTCGGCAAGTTCGGGGTGATGTGCTATGCCGTTGTGTCCGTATTTGTGCGTTTCGAGTGTTACATGTTGTGGCCAGGTGTGGCTGATGGCATTTTTTATATAAACCTGACGATCTTTCTGACCGACAACAATCATAATTGGTTGTGATATTTCGGATACTTCAGCAAAAACATTTCCTTGCATGACGACATTGCGCAAACTACCTTCGCGAGCCTGGCGTGATACTGCTAGTATGTCGGACAAGCTTACGGCAGGACGAAGTGTACGTGGTGAGCGTGGCAAGATTTTGATTGTACGCCAGATAGATGTGCGGAAACGAGAAAACAAAAATGCACGATAGTGTTTTCCTGTTGCGGCAATCTCGCTTTGGGCTTCGTCTGGTGATGAAAACATCGGTGGGTTGAATAAGATAACGCGCGATACTTGTTTGGGATATAGATGTGCATACCGTAACGCTATCAGCGCACCCATAGAGTGTCCAGCGATTGCAAACGGTGCTTCAATGTTCAGATGCCGCAATGTTGCATGCACGGATTCTACGTGGTCTATGTATGAGTAATCACTATGTCTTGGTTTGGGTGAGCGTCCATGGCCGAGCAGGTCGATTCGAACTACTGTGTGAGTGGTGGCAAGGCGCTTGGCGATATATTTATAAAACTGCGACGAAGCTAGGTAGCCGTGGATCAATACAATGACAGGCCCTGAGCCGGATATTTCTGTATGAAGGTATGGGTGCTTAGGTGTCATGGTATACAGTATAGCGAGTTTGTAGGTCTATGTACTAGACCTTACGGCTCGTGTTTTCACACAGTCTTTCTATGACTACTCTGTACAAGATAACTCTCAGGGCATTTCAGCTGTTTCCCCTATGTGTCTATAAAAGAATTGAAATACGTTTTTTTGTTGAGCATGCTACAATTGTGCGAGATGACTACACAGAATTCTTTTCCGAAACTCATAACATTTGACGGTGAAGCTCGTAGTGGCAAAGGTACAATTGTGCAAGCAACCAAAGATTACCTCCGCGATGAATGTGGCTACAAGGTGATGCTGATAGATGCCGGCCAAGTCTTCCGCGTACTTGTAGTGGCCGCCATGCGCGCAGGTGTCAACCTGGAGGATGCTACTGCAATCGACGAGTTTTTGGGTGACGAGCAGAACTCTCATGACTGTGTCGACCTAGTTAAATCGGTCTATCATATGACAAAAGACGAGCGCGACACGCTGCTCTACACCAACGAAGTTGGCGCCAACAGTGCCAAAGTCGGTGCTCGCCCACTCTCACAGGAATTCAAAGACGAGTTACTGCGCAAGTGGCTTCACGATGCGCGTATCGAAGGCTATAGCGTGGTATTGCTCGATGGCCGCGCGCTTGAAGAAACCGGTGCCATGCTTGCCGCACAAGGTCTATGCGAGCATTTACTCGGGCTATATTTTGTTTGTGATGCATGGATGGGTGCACTCAGGACGCTTGGCTTCGCAGGCAAGGCCTACGATAACCTAGTTGAGTTTGAGCAGATTGAAGTCGATACACTTGTGCGCCAGATAGAGGCGCGTAACGCTGCAGACTATAGTCGTGCTGTGCAGCCGGTTATACCACCGCAGAATGCGCCCGTATGGCAGCTTCCAGCCGCTGCTCCGCAGGATGTATCTTCACAGTGTATTGTCGATACTTCTGCGTCTATGAGCAAGCTTGCTATGACACGGCCAGTCTATGAATTTATCGGTAGCTTTTTGCAGCAAGCCGCAAAATAAACTACACAGGTGTATAATAAAACTACAGTGAAAAACCTCAAAGTCAATATCGTATCTGAAAGCGACATTACGGTACAAGGTCATGGCGTACACACGGCCTATGATGAAATGGCAACTGCGCTAGAAAAGCGTGATGACATAGAGGTGGTACGTGGCAAGTTTGGCCAGCTGGTAGACTGCGACGTTGTTCACTTGCACACAATTGGTCCGCGCACATTCAAAAAACTCAATCAACGTGGCCCTAAGAAAGTTGTCTCTGCGCATGTTATTCCCCAATCGCTGGTCGGTTCTGTACTACTTGCCCAGTATTGGTCATTTGCCGCAAGATGGTATATGAGGTGGTTCTATAGCAGGGCTGATAAAGTATTAGCTGTGTCTGGCATGGTGGCAAACGTACTCGAAAAAGAGCTGCACATTCCAAAATCTCGCATTGAAGTATTCTATAACACAGTCGACATGGCTAGTTATCGTCCAGCCAAGGGTGCCAAGGTGGCTGCACGCAAAAAACTCGGCATCTCCCAAGCTGCATCCGTAGTGTTGGGTAACGGCCAGGTGCAGCCACGCAAGCGCCTTGATGTGTTTGTGCAGATGGCTAAGGATCTGCCAGATGTGACGTTTCTGTGGGTTGGTGGTATCCCGTTCAAACAACTTGGTGCAGATTATGCCAAGATGAATCAGCTCATGCAAAGCCTACCTGGTAATATGACTATTACAGGGGTGATACCACACGATGATGTGTTGACGTATCTGCATGCAGCCGATGTATTCTGCCTGCCTGCCGAGCAAGAAAATCACCCAATGTGTGTCTTGGAAGCTGCCGGTGCTGAGTTACCGATTGTACTGCGCGACATGCCAGAATACGACGATACGTTTATGTATGATGCTATACGTTGTAAAGACGATACATTTGTGCAAGAAATCACCAAGCTGCTGACGGACAGGAGCTATTACGATCATTGGAAATTACAATCAAAACATATTGCTCAGCGGTTCGACAGTGCACAGGCGGCCGAGCGCTATGTTGAGCTTTACAAGGGTTTGTTGGGCTAGATTGTGGTATAATGGTGTAAATTACTATGCGTATAGGTTTATTTACAGACACCTATTATCCGGCTGTCAACGGTATTGTTGCGGTCGTCGATATCACTCGTAGACAGCTTGAACTAGCTGGTCACGAAGTATTCGTGTTTTGCCCAGGAGTGCGCTCAGACGAGACCACAAAAAATGACGACCACGTGATTCGCTTTCCTAGCTTGCCATCAGGGCTTTTCGATGACAATCGTGTAAGTATGTTTTTTCCGCCTCGTGTCATGACGCGAATTCGGGAGCTCGAGCTTGATGTGATTCACTTTTTTACACCACTTCAGGTGGGACTCATGGGCGTTTATGCTGCAGAGCGCACAGGCGCACTGCTGATCGGTCAGCACTGCACTGATTTTTACAAGTACGTTGAACACTATCCACAGGTGTTGCCCGGTCTATTGGCGCTAGGCACGACACTGCCATTTACAATCAAGTTCGATGGTGTCGACATTCGCACAATGTTGTCGATGTACAGGCCTCAGAGAGGCTCAGTTCAATGGAACAAGAATATTGTCGAAAAGTCGATGGCCTTGGTCTATAGTCGCTGCGACACTGTTGTTGCCCTGTCTCGCAAAAGTAAAAAACAGCTAGAGAAGTGGCGCAAGGATTATTACTACGATGTCGTCCTCATGCCAACAGGCGTCGATGCACTGCCAAAGCCTACGACTGCAGATAGGCACGCATTTGCTGCCGAATGGGGTATCGAAAAAGACGATGAAGTGATTGGATTCGTAGGGCGTCTTGGCGCAGAGAAAAATCTTGACCTTATTGTTGCTGCTTTTAAAAATCTCGCCGCTAAGCGACCAAATCTCAAGCTTATGTTCGTGGGTGATTTTGACTACCGCGAAACGTTGGAGGCTCTGGCAGACGCGACGGGTTATGGCGATCGAGTGATTTTTACCGGTCGTCTGCCTCGCGAAGAGCTGGGTGTAGTATATGATCGTCTTGATGTGTTTATCTTCCCATCTGTTACTGATACGCAAGGGCTCGTGATTCATGAGGCAGCACTCGCTGGGTGTCCACTTGTACTCGTAGATCGTTCTGTGAGCGAAGTGCTTGTCGATGGTGAAAATGGCTTCTTCGCAAACGAAAACGGGCTTGGTATTGCGCGCAAAGTCGACGCAATTCTATCAGAGCCAGAGCTCAAAAAGCAATTTGGCAAACGTAGTAAAGAGCTGGCAAGTCGCTATAGCGAAAAAATACAGATCCACAAGCAGCTTGATTTGTATGAGCAGTTATTTCAGCAACGTAGCGAGCAATAGTCTATGCGTAGGCAAACCTTTTTCTTTCATGGATTTAGCGGTGGCGGTGGTCGCCCACTAGCCCCATTTGCCCGTGAGCTAGGACTTGACGCCAAGGACGTAGTGCTGCCTGACATGCCGGGGTTCAAAAAAGCAGATGGCTTGCTTGATACCACTGTACTATCTGACCCTATTGCCTACGAGCGAATGGTCGAGGATCGCGTTCTACCTCTCGTCAAAACGAAGAAAATTCGTATTGTAGCGTATTCCCATGGTGCGATTCCCGCGTTCTTATTTGCGGCGCGTCATCAGGATATTGTGGAGCAACTGGTGCTGGTGTGTCCGGCGTCATCGCTACATCCGTTTGTGAGTTTGTTGCCGCGGGTGATGAACGGCACTGTCAAGCTCATTAGCATTAATCGCTTACTCGGTGTGATGCGCAACCGTTTCTTGGTTGATGCTATCACGCTCTACGGCCGCAAGCGCTATTGGAGTCATGACACACTCATGATGCGCCTGCGTACACGACGCGAAGAGTCTGCGCAGTACAACACTAATATGTTTTATCTCATGCAGCAGCTCAATGTATTTCAACAGCGTTGCGATGGCATCACTATCGACAACGTGCCAACAGTTATCTTGCGCACCACAGATGACGAAGTAATCGGCCGCAACTCTGTGCAATGGTTTCGCGATCATATCAGGCAAGCCAAACTTGTATCTACGGTTGGTGGTCATGCGATTGTGTCGGTTGCGCCAGAAAAAGCCGCCAAACGTCTCAAATCATTACTCTAGTTCCGGAAAAGGCGATCTGCTGATTGTCTCGCCTACTACCACGATGCCATGTGCGGCGAGTTTACGTCTTAGGGCGGCATGGCGCCGCACGACTTCTTCGAGTTTTGTGAGTGCGTATTCTTCTGGGTCGATGTCGCTCGACTCCGTAGCCTGCCTGCGCCACGTTACAAGAGACGCTTGCAACTTGTCGTATAACAGTTTGGCATAATTGTCGGTGGCTGGTCCATTGACGGATAGGGTTTCTATAGACTCGAGTATCGCGACAATACGCTCGCTCGCCTCTGTTTGTTTAACGGGAGGTTTGTCGCCAAAAAGTGGTGTGACAGATGCGAGCTTATCTTCGCGCATATTGCCTATAATAGTACAATATTTTTGTGCAAAAAATCAATATGAAAAGGCCACCGAAGGCTCGAGCTGAAGTGGTCTTATAAGACCTCCTTCGGCGAACCTTTCCGGTGGCGATGCAATCACCATCTCGTCTCCTAGAGAGATACATGGCCGTTACCGACGCGTGCACCTGCTGCGGCAGAGCTCATGAACTCGCGGACAGCAGACTCACTATAGAGACTCATCGTGAGGTCGTTCATGAGGTCGATGAGCCTATTGCCTAGGAGCTCCTTGAACTTCTGGAGCTCGTCGTTGCCGAGTGCATTTTGAATGACCATACTCTCCTCGAGGCCGAATGTCACTGTGGCCGTGCCGTGTATCGTTTTCCCACTCGCTGTAATTGAGCTTGTGTCTTTGCTATTCATAGCAATGTACCCTTCTTTTGTGCTGGAGGTGTTTACATATCTTATTTTATCATAAAAATGACAAAAACACAATGAATATGCTATACTAGATTCTTATGATTGCCGACATAAACATCACTGAAAAATCATTTGGCGATAAGCACCTGATGAGTCAGGTAAAGTTTGCTATAGATGATAGCGAAAAAATTGGCGTGGTGGGTCGCAATGGCGTAGGTAAATCGACCCTCTTCGGTATTTTAACAGGGGCGGATAGTGACTTTACTGGGGATGTGACGTATCGTCGCGGCATCACTGTGGCCAGCACGGCGCAGGAGCATCATGGTCTCGGTGACACCACAGTATTGCAATATATCTTGAGTGGATTGCCAGAGTACCCACAGCTCAGCCATATCATCGAGACCTATCCTGAAATTATGGGTGATGATATGCGCAAGATCGAGGAGTATACTCAGGCACTACAGCGCTTTGATGATAAGGGGTTTTACCAGATTGAAGAAAAAATTGAGCGTGAACTCGACAATTTTCAGCTCATAGGTGTGGCGCATCGTCCCGTGCGCGAGCTATCTGGTGGTCAGAAGCGCTTGATAGAGATCGTCAAAATCATGCATAGCGATGCACATCTTGCACTTATCGACGAGCCAACCAACCATATGGACTACGTAGCCAAACAGCAGTTTATCGACTGGATGAAAAGCGCTGGAGAGGCCATGCTCGTCATCACCCATGACCGCGACGTACTACACGAAGTCGATAGAATTGTGGAGCTCAAAGACGGCGGCAGCGTGAGCTACAAAGGTAACTACGACGCGTATCTGAAGCAAAATGCTACGAGCACTTCGGCTGGCATGAACGAGTTTGAGCAAATTGAAAAGCGTATCGTCAATCTCAAACAAAAAGTGCTCGACTATCAGAGGCTCAAAGAAAAATCACGCAATCCAGGTACCATCCAGAAGTTCAAAAAACTCGAGAATGATTCGCGTGCTGAACTTGCTGAGTTGCAGGCTAAAGAAAAGCCGACATTTTGGATCGACAAAGACTCTGCTGCTCAGTTAGATTACAAAGCCGCTTCACGCTATGATAAATTCAAATCCAAAAACATTCGTATGAATATCAAAAATGACGAGTCGCGTAGTAAGCATGTGCTGGTAAAAGCTATGGACTTAGCACTTGCTTATGGCGACAAAATCTTGTTTGAAGGTATAAACATCGACTTGCGTGAGGGCGAAGCCATGGAGCTACGCGGTCGCAATGGTACGGGTAAGACATCGCTGCTACGTGCACTACTGAGTCAGAGCGGTGCGCCAGATATCCTGAGCGGAGGTCTAGAACTCGATACACATACGCGCGTGGGCATCTATGAGCAAGAAATCGACGAAAAATATCTCCCCTATCCACTTGAAGAAGCTATCGAACGGCTCTATCTTGATCGTGATTTGCCTATTAGTACTACCAAAATCCGCGGGCTGATGAGTGACTATCTCTTTACCGAAGCCGATCGTGCAGTACCGTTGGCGCGCCTATCTGGTGGCCAAAAAGCTCGTTTTCAGCTAATAGCTATGCTGGCAAATGACCCGCAACTACTCATCCTTGATGAACCAACCAATCACCTAGATCTACCAAGCATAGAAGAAATCGAGACAGCGCTGGGTAAGTACTCTGGTGCAATTCTCTATGTTAGCCACGACGGCTACTTCCGTCAGGTGCTGGGTGGCGAGGTACTGGCTATTAACCCCCCGGCATAGATCGACTCCATGCATAATAAAAATCACCTTGGTCGTAAGGTGATTTTTAGTGTGATATATAGAGTTAGGCGGTGAGGAGCTTTTTATCTTTGAGCGCTTGTTGGAGTTTTGGTCGGTCAAATCCAAGTACGATTTCACCATCGATGTCGGTGACAGGTACTCCCTGAAAGTTGCCGCCGATTTTGCCCATTAACTCTTCGTAGGCCGCTTTGTCTTCTTCGATGTCCTTGGCCTCGTACGCTACTCCGAGCTTATCTAGCCATTGCTTTTCTGTGCCGCAAAATGCGCACCAAGTGGTGCTGTATACCGTTACCTTGCTCATAGTTCCTCCTCTTTGCTCCTATTATTATACTATGTATAGTGCATCAAAGTCTATATGCTATATGCCTTGACAAAACATAACTTTTTTGCTATAATTCGAAACAGGTTCAGCTTCCACCAACTATCGAAAGGGAATGACATGAGCCAGCACTTCAATAACAACAACAAGAATACCGTCAGTGGTGATGTGTTCGGGGCTACGCAGCGTGTACTGCTGATGGTCTTCGGCCTGATCTTTATGGCTGTCGGTGCCGTACTGTATCTGCTTGCGGCTCTCCATCTGGAGGTGTCGTCGCATTTCGCAGTGTTCGGAGTCTGTGTGGGCATATTGGGCCTTTTGGCCCTGGTGTGCTCGCGAGACTCGTCGCAGTAGGGCGAACACGCGATGTTGTCGAGAAGTCCGCCCGGGGCATAGCACCTGTAGATTCTCCGCCAGAGAGTCACAGGGGCTATGCCCTTCTTCATGTTTATGAATATCTTTTGCAGATTATTTCAGATGAGATATGCAGTTTAAAAGCGAATCACTATTTTCAAAAGTCGATATCTTGGCCAATGTAAACCAGTATTGCTTGCATATCTCTCTATAATCTTTTACAATGCAAAGTGTCAAAGTAAGAAAAGCGTTCTACTATTCTCTGCATTCTAGAGGATACCGTGAATCGTCGAATCTGACAGAAGGTCGAATTGACAGTAAATAAGATGAAGGTATCCAAATAGATGTCCAAGAAAAATTTGTTTATCGGTAGCCTGGCCTATGCTACTACCGATGAGAGCCTAGCTGAATTCTTTTCACAAATCGGTGAAGTTGAATCTGCTAAGGTGATGACCGATCGAGACACTGGTCGCAGTCGCGGTTTTGGCTTCGTTACTTTTGTAAACGAAGAAGACAACGCGAAAGCTGTCGCAGAACTCGACGGTAAAGAACTTGATGGTCGTGCTATCAACGTGAGCGAAGCTCGTCCACGCGAAGAGCGCCCACGCCGTGATTTTAATGGCGGTGGTCGTGGCAATGACCGCGGCGGCAACGGTGGCGGTTCATTCCGTCAGCGCAGCTGGTAATCGATTCCTAGTGAGTTAAAATAATCGCCCTTCAGCAGGGCGATTATTTTATTTCAAATGCGTATCGTGTGCGTCCTTGGCCTGCTTATATTTGTGTACTGCCTGCTCTCTGGCCATAATTTCCTCTTTGTGACGGCGGGCGGTGTCTCGACTATAGTAGACGAGGCTGACGATTGTAATGTAGGCGGCAGTCATCGCAATGGCGCCGGTTGCTACGGCACCTGCGGGATCGAAGGTGTCTGAGAAGATGGCAACGCCATTATATATCGCGATACTCCCTGCGAGGATAGCAATAATTAGTTGCGTGCTTCGGTCGGCTTTGTAGAGCAGTGTGTGTATGCTGCGTAGAATATCGAAAAGCCAGTTAAACATAGCACTACTATACAGTACGGGTGGACGTAGGGGTAGTCCTCTAGTGTTACTTGATATGCTTAATCAGATCTTCTGGGTTGTCGATTTTTTGCTTGGTGTCACGCTGCGCCTCGGCTATTAGTCTCTCGTCGGCCTGGTCTTCGTGGTATGAAAACCACCGTGCAAAGCTCGTACATGCTACGCCAACGGTAATTGGCAGCGCGACAAGTAGTATGACAAACAATATTCCGTCGATGGCGGATGCTGCGCTGCTTATGTATTTCGCCGTGAGTATCGTGAGATAGTCTATTGTCGCGTATGAGATACCTGCAGCAATAAGTGCTACGACCAACTGGCTCAGTCGTCTGCCAGAAGATAGTCGATCGACTATCTGTCCTACCCTTCCTAGCTGATCAGTATACCAGTTAAACATAATGTTTTTAGTATACCACTGGGAGTCGGTTATGTAGTCGATAATTACAGGGGTTGTGCCCGAGATTGAACGCTCTCGGGCGGCGTAATGACTAGTACCAGTAGCAGTTGGCGCGGCTGTTGTGGCAGTGGCCTCCGCCGAATCGCGGCATGCATCTGCTGCACGAGCATGTACACCAATGCTCTTCCGTGTCTGTGCTATCCGCATGGACGTCAGGCACGACAGTCTGATTGCCCATTGTTCACCTCCCTTAGGGTATGGTTGCTTTGAGGTAGCGGCCGAAGCATCACCTCTTCCTGTGGTTCACGACCAAAAGCTAGTCGCAGCATCAATGGTGTGCCCGAGTGGAAAAAATACCCGGGCATATCCATTATTAGTGCCTGGCTGCTCGATAGGTCTCCTGTGAGTTCCAGTATCTGGGCAAGCCAGCGCAGTGTGTCGATCTGTCCGAGCAGAGCCCTTGTATTGGGCTCTATGATGTGTGCGTAGAGCTGACGCAAATCTCGGCATACACAAGCGATTGCATCGAATCTTGCGTTGAGCGACTGCAGTGTGCGACTTAGTGCGACGAAATCGCGAAAGTCTGCATACGTGCAACTGCATTGCCTTGCGAGGCAGTTTCTTCTATCCGGATCGCAGTCGCTCGACTGTCGAATGCTGTGGTCTGGGTAGCGACTCCGCATCTCCATGACACGTGGCGTCATGGTGTTGATTCTGCGATAGACTTTCTCCCCTTCTTCGATGAGCTTGACGGTCTGGTGCTGGATGTCGATTGCTGCTTTCTGGAGTCCGAGCACTCCTGTGGAGCTGTTGATGGACTGAGTGGCTAGTGTTACAGGGTGCATCCTTCCTCCATGGGTCGGTGTGGCATATACTATACCACTATTGACAATCGATGTCTACTTTGTTATAATGAATACATTGCATTTGATATATGCTAGGGTTGTTCTAAGACGAACGCGCAAACAGCTATTTGTTTCATCTAGGCGCTTTCTCACCCGAATGTTCTCTCGTTGATCTTTCTGCAATACAGATATTTCTAAAATGAAAAGAGGTTTAACATGGCTTTCAAAACCCATGGTTCAGGGCGCCCGCAACGCAGCGCCAGTAGTTTTAGGCGCGGTCGTCCAAGTGGTGGACGTGGTGGAGCGCGCAAAAAAGGTCCTGCCAAGCAGTACATTCACCCATCAAAATTCGTAAACAAGGCAGTCACTAAGGAAGCCGAGACGCCATATGAAGCAAAACATGTCTTTGATGATTTTCCCTTTGGTGCTGAACTACGTGCAAATGTACGTGCCAAAGGCTTTGAGCGTCCAAGTGCTATCCAAGATCAGGCAATTCCTGAGATTATTGCTGGCAACGACGTAATTGGCCTGGCTAATACCGGTACTGGTAAGACAGCGGCATTCTTGTTACCTATAATTGAA
This sequence comes from uncultured Candidatus Saccharibacteria bacterium, assembly GCA_964593465.1. GTDB lineage: Bacteria > Patescibacteriota > Saccharimonadia > Saccharimonadales > Saccharimonadaceae > Mycosynbacter. The sequence continues at coordinate 15,976 of CAZQJY010000003.1, read as the reverse complement.
CGTATGAGTGGCATCATGCTGCGCCCGAGTGTACTTATCGTTGCCCCAACTCGTGAGCTTGCCCAGCAAATCGACGAAGAATTTCGTGCATTTGCCAAGGGTATGGGGCTCTACTCTGCGCTTATCGTTGGTGGTGTCAATGTCGACCGTCAGCTACGCGACCTCAAGCGTCGCCCACATTTCATCATCGGCACACCAGGTCGTCTCAAAGACCTCATCGAGAAACGTCAGCTCCAGATGAAGAATATGGGTGTGCTTGTACTCGACGAAGCCGACCGCATGCTTGATATGGGCTTTTTGCCAGATATTCGCGACATTGTGTCACAGATGCCACGTGAACGCCAGACGCTATTCTTTTCGGCAACCATTACGCCAGATATCGAGAAACTCGTGCACGATTTTTTGAACGACCCTGTTACAATTTCTGTGCGTACCAATGAGACGAGCGACCATGTAGAGCAGGATGTTATCGAAGCGCGCGACAAATCACATAAAATCGAGCTACTCGCTGATTTGCTTGCTCAGGACGACTACGAAAAAGTACTTGTATTTGGCGAAACCAAGTTTGGCGTGCAGCGCTTGAGTGACCACCTGAGTAATCTTGGTCATCCTTCAGTGGCGATTCATGGCAACAAAAACCAGTCACAGCGCCAGCGTGCCCTTAAGCAGTTTAAGGATGAGAAGGTTAAAGTGATGGTGGCAACAGACGTGGCTGCACGTGGCCTCGATATTCCAAATGTCACACATGTGATCAACTTCGACACGCCGCAGACGTATTCTGACTACGTGCATCGCATCGGCCGAACTGGCCGCGGTGGTGCCCGCGGACGAGCACACACGTTCATCGACAAGCAGTAAATTGTGTAGCTATATAAAAACCTCCGCTAGAGAGTGAGCGGAGGTTTTTTGTGTAGAGTCTGATTATTTTTTGGCTGGCTTGAATGCTGGCTTTGCTACATTTTTGGCGTGCGGTACAAAGTGTGGACGTATCTGAAATAACACATACGCGCCAATGGCAAAGACGACAAGGTTTGTCAGAAGCGAGCTGATGTTGGCAGTTACAATGCTGGTAATAACACCAAGCGCAAGGCTAATGAGATACGCGATAAAGATAAGCTGCCAGCCGCGATACTGCTTATTTTTGAGTGGCGTAACAGCCATTGCCTCTAGTATGATCAGGATGACAAAATTGACAAATGATACTGACATACTGAGCCATGCAAGTGATCCTATGAGCGGGCTGAAGCCATAGCCGCCAAAGAGGTTGCCGACACCTACCGCCGTAGAGACGCCAAATGCTACCAGAAGTAGTGGTACGAGTGTAACGAGCGCCATAATCGCAAAGATTACGCCAATCAATACAATGATCCATCCGTAGTCTGCGAGCCACTTAGTGAGTCCTGTCGGTAATTTTGGTAGTCCTTTGTTAAGTTCGATAAGTTGCTTTTCAATTGATTTGACAGTGTCCATATATCACCTCCACATAGTGATTACTACTGATGTTTCAAGCGTACTCCTATGGCGCGCAAAACACAAGTGATAGAATTTTGCGTATGTTGCATTTTGCAAAAGAGTATTGTATCGTATCTATAACAATTATGCTACGACAAAACCCATGGCAAAATCACAATACCACCAGGCACGCTACTGCAGGTGAATACTTTGCTGCTCGGGACTTTGGCGATGCGAAGCTACTAGTGGTTCCTGGTACGAGTGATGCTAGTGGCGAAACTATTATGGAGTGGGGTAAGTGTATTGTCGACAAGTTTCCAGAGGAAGACCGGATTGTCGCACCCTATGACGCCACGATTGCGCCGCTGATTGGCGGCAAGGGTGCACGTAGCTATGATGCCTCGCACGAGATGGCACGCGCGCGTACCACAGAGGAGATTGTTCGTGCTCAAGGCAGAGTGGCCCTCTTTGCGTATTCGCAGGGTGCCGATGGAGCTTGGAAAGGTGCTGTCGATGCGGTTGAGCAGGGGCTTGTTGATCCAGCTGATCTTGAGGTAATTTTGTGGGCGCATCCTCAGTACCCTGGTGGGCTCAAAGATACGATGCAGCGCAAGCATAAAGTGACGTCTGCTCTCTTTCGCCATGCGTTTGAAGCGACGATGGATGGCGTATGGGTTCCACACCCGGATATTCGCACGACAACTATCGCTATGCAAGGCGACCCTATCACCGACTTTCCTTCTGTGTGGCCAAATCCAATACGATTTGCATCACGGTTTCATGCTGGGTTTTATATGATCCACTCTGGACTTGGCAGCGAGAGTGCTGCCCAGTTTGAGTCGCTCGAGATTGCAGATTGCCGCCCTGATCCAGAAGCTCGCAAGACTACTCACCTCACTCTTGTAACGCGCAATCCAGAAGTACAGCGTGCTGAGCGTCGACGTGAGCTTAGGCACGGCGATGGACATGCAGCTCCTGTAGTTGCATAGCATTGCTTTTTTAATAGTTTTGTGCTATAGTTGTAAGTGGTTCATTTACCGATCACCTCTAGTGACACGGTGGAATGGATAGCGATACCCTTTTCTGGCAGCTTGCTGGAGTAGGTTGAAATTGACAATCGAAGAGAGAGGAGCCCATCGTGGCTCGTTCCATGCGCGGTGTACTCATCGCCCTATTGACGGTGATGATGGCGATTTTGGTCGCCCTCGTCGTGATGCCGTTGCCGCATGCATCGGCAGCAACCATGCCGGACCTCGTAGAGGCCGGTGTCGTCACTGACGGTACGCGTCCTGACAACCCCATCGACTGGGGCGAGGGTATCGATGCCGTCATCGTGCTCACCCCGGGCACGGACGACGGTACGCTCATCGAGCGCACCAACGGTATCGTGGGCACTCGTACTACCTATGTGGTGCAGTACCCCGAGTCGTTCTGGCCGCTCATCTCGGGCAAGAGTGGTGCGTTTCTGCCGCTCTTTGCCCCCACTTACGACAAGTCGTCGTCGGTGGCTGTGAGTAACAACCTGGCGGTGATGCGTGCGTTGCACGCCAATCCGCCGGGCAAGTCGGTGGTCTACACCGGCTACTCACAGGGCGCTGAGGCACTCGGCAATGCGGCCGAGCTGGGCTACGCCGAAGGTGTGCTGGGTGGCAATTCTGTCATCCTGTTGGTCTCCGATCCGCGCAGTCCGTGGGGCGCCAAGCAGTGGCTGGCTTCGATGCCGGTGCTGCCGCATCTTTCGGGGCTGATCGGCATCACGTCCAACGGTGCCCGCGATCCGGGTGCTACGGGCAATGTGAATGTGCAGCAGGTCATCCTCACGGGTGACCCCGCAGCCAACATGCAGTGGGTCTGGTATCGTCCGATGTCGTCAATGCTGGTCAATGCCGCCGGGTTCCTCACGGTTCACAGCGGCCGAGGCCCGCAGCATTACGGCAACATCCCGGAGCTCGGGGAGCCGACGGTGTACAAGAGTGCGGATGGCAACACCACGTACTCCGTGTACAAGACGGCTCATCCGTTGGCACTGATGCAGGCTGTCGTTTATGACACGGTCGGCGTCAAGTACACGGACGATGACCTGCAGAAGTGGGACGCTGGCTGGCAGAAGTTCTACCAGATTCAGGAGCCGACGCCGGGTAATGCCGCTGTGCCGGTCGAGCCTGTGGCCCCGACTGTGGTGACTCAGCAGAATGCTCCGGTCGCCGCCAGCGATTCGGACAACTCCAATGAGCCGGCGGTCTCGACGCAGGACAAGGAGCCGATGCAGTTGGTCGAAACCGAGAATGATGAGGTTGTTCCCGCCGACACCAGCGACACCGACGATGTGCCTGTGGAGACGGTGGATTTGACCGACTCCACTGCCGACACGGACGCCACCAGTACCGATGTCGTGGCCGATCAGACGAACGAAGAAGCCTCGGCTTCGGACTACGATCTCGCCGGCTGAGACTCCTGATCACAATTTCATATCGCTTATAGCCTCGTCTGCTCGCTACCATCTAGGTGGTAGCAGGCGGGGCTATTTGCTTTTTAGGGGGTTATTTCTTGCTGCTTGTCAGGTACCAGCCGCCATCGAGCCCTTTATAAGTCGTGAGCTTTAGGTCTGGTGTGAGTAGCATACGCTCGGCCGCCGCCTGCTCTGCTTGGCGTTTGGTGGCAAAGCGTCGCTTACCCGCGTCTCGAGAAGGAGTGGTATATGGCGTGTGTGGAGGTGTATTGTTTCGTCGAGGCATATAGGTATAGTATACGTGAGTTCTACTCTTGGCGAATCGTCAATACTCTGCTACAGTATAAACGTAGATGAGTACATCACCCGAAAAACCTCGTGATGACAAGCCTACGCCGCCGGAACGATCAGCGGTCATTTTATTGCTCAGCGATTTGGGTGATACCACATGGCGCATGTTTGTACCGACTGTTGGGCTACTGCTACTGGGAGTATATATAGATGGCAAATTTGGTACCAATCCGTTAGGTTTGATTGCGGGAATTGCGCTCGGCTCTCTTATTGCAGGATTTCTCATTAAAAAACAATTGCAGAAAGTATAATCACTAGAATATGGAAAAATTACACACTAGTCTTGCGGCCGAAACACTTTTTCACGTTGGTCCTGTGGCCGTTACTAATTCAATGGTACTAGGTGCAATGGGATCACTACTCATCATTGCAGTGCTAGTATATGTCACCTCAAAGCTCAAAAAAGGCCAGTCCAACTTCCTTGTCGGTCTCGTACAATGGGCATTCGAAGGCTTTCTGGGCCAAGCAGAAGAAATCATTGGCGACAAAAAGACGGCACGCCGCCTGTTTCCACTTGCTATTACTATGTTTTTTGTCGTGCTTGCCACCTACTGGATCGCTGTTATCCCTGGTGTGGGCGTACTTACATGGCATGGTCAGCCGCTATTTCGCGGGTTGCCAGCCGATCTCAACTTCACCTTTGCCCTCGCGATTATTACGATGGTAACGGGTCAAATCTACGCTATCCGCGCACATGGCTGGGGCGGTAATGTGGGGCGCTATCTGCGCAATCCATTCAAAGACCCTGTCGGTGCGTTTGAGGGTGTGCTAGAGTTCATTGGCGAATTTTCGCGCCATATTGCACTCAGTTTCCGTCTCTTCGGCAACGCGTTTGCTGGTGAGATTCTGCTACTTGTGGTGCTACTTCTCACTGGTTTTGCTGCTGCGTTTGCACTGCCGCTCGTGATGGTATTTGAATTGTTTATTGGGTTTATTCAGGCGTACGTGTTCTTCGTCCTTACTGTCATCTTCACGTCGCTGGCCGTTCAATCCCACGGTGCTCACGACGAGCACAACGTCACTTCTCTCGATCACTCCCCTGCTGATACTTCTAAGAAGGCTGCAGTGGCAGAATAACAGAGAGTGATATATAATTTAGGTAATAATTAAAAGGAGTTACAACTAACATGGAACAACTAGCATTCGTACTGGCTTACGCACTACCTGCACTTGGCGCAGCATTCGGTATTGGCCTCATTGGTGCCGCAGCGCTCAACGCGCTTGGTCGCAACCCAGAAAAGCTTAGCGATATCCGTACACTCATGATCACCGCTATCGTCTTTACCGACGCTCTCGCGATTATTGGTATTGTCGTAGCATTTATCGCACGAGCATCGTAATCCAGAGGCAACAATGGAATATTTTGCACCACTAACTATAATCGCTTCTGCCAAAGCCGCCTCCACAGACGGCGGTATCTTGGGTGCGCTTGGTATCGACTGGACGTTGCTTGGTCTGCAAATTGTCGCATTTTTGCTGCTCGTATGGCTGTTGGGTAAATTTGTCTACCCAGTTTTCATGCGCATCATCGATGAGCGCGAGCAAAAGATTGAAGCGAGCGTTAAAGCGGCAGAGGCAGCTGAGAAGAATGCCGAAGCTGCACAGGACGGCATCGAGGCATTGCTCAAAGAGGCTCGCAAAGAAGCCAAAGAGATTGTGACAACTGCCAAAGACGAAGCCACGGCTATGCTTGAAGCGAGCGATGCCAAGGCTAAATCTCGCGCTGATAAAATCGTCAAAGACGCGCATGAACAGCTCGAAAAGGATATCGTAGCAGCACGCAAAGCGCTCCATAACGATACTATCGAACTTGTCGCGCAGGCTACAGAAAAAGTACTGGCAGGCGTGGCCGACGCCAAGCTCGACCGCAAGATTGTTGAGTCTGCTGTCAAGGAGGCCAAATAGGTCATGGCAAAACTCAGTCGTCGTAAGATTGCTGCTGTATGGGCAAATGAGCTCATCGCAGGGCGCGATATCACCGACCAAGTAGCGGCGTATCTGGTAGAAGAGCGTCGCACCAGCGAAGCCGAGCTTATTGTGCGCGATACTGAGTCGGCCTTGGCTGCCCGTGGTGTTATCGTGGCAGATGTCGCCAGTGCGCATGAACTCAGTGCCGATGCACGTACGGCTATCGAAAAGTTCCTAGCTGTCGCTCGTGGTGCTAAGCGTATAGAACTCCGCACAGAGATCGACGCCGATTTGCTCGGCGGCGTGCGTGTCAATACTGCGGACGAGCAGCTTGATACGACGCTCCGCGCACGACTGAACAAATTAAAAGCAAGCAAGATATAAGGAGAATTATGGCAGAATTATCAGTGACAGAACTGTCCCAAGACCTCCGCGATGCGATTGCCAAACTCGATGTCTCCGGTGACCTCGAAACCGTCGGTATCGTGACTCGCGTGGGCGATGGTGTGGCATGGGTGCATGGGTTGCGCTCGGCTGGCTACAGCGAAGTGCTACTTATCGAAGGAGTAAACGGCGAGACCGTCGAAGCCTTTGCGCTCAACCTCAACGAAGATGAAATTGGCGCCGTGCTACTTGGTAGCGACGAATCAGTGCAAGCGGGCGCAAAAGTAACCCTTAAAGGTACTGTCCTCGACGTGCCTGTTGGTCCAGAGCTACTTGGCCGCGTGGTTGACCCACTCGGTAATCCGCTCGATGGCGGCCCTGCTATCAAGACCAAGCAGCGCGGTCTTGTGGAGCGCGAAGCGATTGGTGTGATTGGCCGTAAGCACGTCCACGAGCCAATGATGACAGGTATTATGAGCATCGACGCCATGTTCCCTATCGGTCGTGGCCAGCGTGAGCTTATTATCGGCGACCGCCAGACGGGTAAGACAGCGATTGCCATCGACACCATGATCAACCAAGGTCGCCAAAAGACTGGCGTGATCAATGTCTATGTGGCGATTGGCCAGAAATTGTCTAAGATTGCTCGACTTGTCGAACGTCTCAAAGAAGAAGGCGTGATGGATCAGACCATCATTGTCGCAACGGGTCCATCCGATCCCGCATCGCTCCTTTACTTGGCTCCGTACTCTGCAACTGCCATGGGCGAATATTTCCGCGACAACGGCGAGCACGCGCTGATTATCTACGATGACCTCACTAAGCATGCCGTCGCATATCGCCAAATGTCACTCCTCCTCCGCCGCCCACCAGGACGCGAGGCGTTTCCGGGTGACGTATTCTATCTGCACTCGCGTCTCCTTGAACGTTCAGCGAAGTTGACCGACGAACTTGGCGCAGGTTCACTTACTGCCCTGCCTATCATTGAGACACAGGCTGGTGACATCTCAGCCTACGTACCGACCAACGTGATTTCTATCACCGACGGCCAAATCTTCCTCGAAACGGACTTGTTCAACCAAGGTATCCGCCCAGCTATCTCGGCAGGTCTCTCGGTGTCTCGTGTGGGTGGCGATGCCCAGACAAAAGCCGTCAAATCCGTTGGCTCACATCTCAAACTTGGCCTCAGCCAGTTCCGCGAACTTGCCAGCTTTGCCCAGTTTGGTAGCGACCTCGACGAAGCAACGAAGAATCAGATTGAAAAAGGTCAGCGCCTGACGGAGCTGCTCAAGCAGCATCAATACCAGCCCGCCAGCGTCTGGGAGCAGGTTGCCAGTATCTATGCGGTATCCGAAGGTGCGTTTGACAAAGTACCTGTGCCTAAGATCAAAGACGCACAGCAAGCCCTCCTCACTCGCCTCTGGACAGACCACAAAAAAGACATGCAGGAACTCACCAAGGGTGACGAGAAGATTGCTGGCGACAACAAGTATGCCAAGCTAATTCTCAAGACTGCTGGGTCTGTGGCGAAAGGTTTTGAGGAGTAAATCGTGTCGAATACACGCGCTCTCAAAACGCGTATCCGCTCGGTCAAATCGACCAAGCAGATTACCAAAGCTATGCAATTGGTAGCAGCGAGCAAGATGCGAAAGGCTCAAGAAGCTGAAGAAGCATCTGCACCGTACACTCGTGCGGCCAACGAGATTTTGACACACTTGGCCAGTCAGGGTGTGACGGATAATCACCCACTGTACGAAAAACGTGCCCAAGTGAAATCTCGCCTGCTTATCGTCATCGCGACAGATAAAGGCTTGGCTGGAGCGTACGATGCCAATGTGCTCAAGCTCTACGCTAAACAGCTCATCGCCGACGACAGTGAGGGTACAGACAATCAGACAATCGCCATCGGTCGCCGTGCGAATCGCTTCGTGTCTAAGCTGCGCGATACAGAAGTTGCGGCGGCATATCAGGACCTACCGGATGATCCATCCGGTTCGCAACTACGTGCGATTGTCGATATGGCAATCGCCAAGTTTGAAACGGGCGACGTCGATGCCGTTGACGTGGTGTTTACCGAATATCTCTCGACAGTTCGCCAAGAGGCTCGTATGCAGCGTATCTTGCCTGCGGGCTATGAGTCGGTCGAGGTAAGCGACGACGTGCGCGAAGCGGTGTTTGAGCCGAGCGAAGAAGAAGTGCTACAGGCTGTCACCTACCGGCTGATCGAGTCACAGGTGTATCACGCGCTGCTCACCGCCCGCGCCAGCGAGTACATCATGCGTATGATGGCCATGAAGAATGCCACCGACAACGCGACAGATTTGATTGATGATCTGACGCTCGCGATGAACAAAGCCCGACAGGCAGCAATTACCCAAGAACTAGCAGAAATAAGCGGCGGTGTGGAAGCCCTGAATGATTAAGAGAAGGAGATTTTGATGACTAAGACAGCAACAAAAACAGATGTCGGACACATCACCCAGGTAGTGGGTGTGGTTGTCGACGTCGAGTTTGCCGACGGCGTGAAGTTGCCGGCGATTTATGACGCTTTGCACGTCGAGCACGACGGTAAAACAATCACACTCGAGGTGGCGCAGCACCTCGACGAGCATACAGTGCGTACTATCGCGCTCAGCAGTACCGATGGTCTCCGCCGCGGACAAGACGCCGTAGCCACTGGTGCGCCAATCAGTGTACCTGTGGGTGAAGAGACCCAGGGCCGCATGTTCAACGTCGTCGGCGAACCGATCGACGAAAAACCAGCCCTGAAAGGCAAGCGCGCGCCGATTCACCGTCAACCGCCTGCTCTGACCGAGCAGTCAAACACGGCTGAAATCCTCGAGACGGGCATCAAGGTCATCGACCTGATCTGCCCCTTCACCAAGGGCGGCAAGGTGGGTGCCTTCGGTGGTGCAGGCGTCGGCAAGACCGTCGTCATCATGGAGCTGATCAACAACATCGCGAAGGAGCACGGGGGCTACTCCATCTTCGCGGGCGTCGGCGAGCGCACCCGGGAGGGCAACGACCTCTACTGGGAAATGAGCGAGGCCGGCGTCATCAACCAGGACGATCTCTCCCAGTCCAAGGTGGCCCTCGTCTACGGCCAGATGAACGAGCCCCCCGGTGCCCGTCTCCGCGTTGCCCTCTCCGCTCTCGCGATGGCCGAATACTTCCGCGACGAGAAAAACCAGGACGTGCTCCTCTTCGTCGACAACGTCTTCCGTTTCTCCCAGGCCGGTTCCGAGGTCTCCGCGCTGCTCGGCCGGACGCCGTCGGCGGTGGGGTATCAGCCGACCCTGGCCACCGAGATGGGCAACCTGCAGGAGCGCATCACCTCGACCAAGAAGGGCTCGATCACCTCGGTCCAGGCCATCTACGTGCCCGCGGATGACTTGACCGACCCGGCTCCGGCGAACACCTTCGCCCACCTCGACTCGACCGTCGTGCTCGAGCGTTCCCTCGCCGAGCTCGGCATCTACCCGGCGGTGGACCCCCTTGCCTCGACCTCGACCGCGCTCGCCCCCGACGTCGTCGGCCCCGAGCACTACGAAGTCGCCCGCGGCGTCCAGAACGTGCTCCAGCGCTACAAGGACCTGCAGGACATCATCGCCATTCTCGGGATGGACGAGCTCAACCCCGAGCAGAAGCTGGTCGTCTACCGCGCCCGCAAGATCCAGAAGTTCCTCAGCCAGCCCTTCAGCGTGGCCCAGGTCTTCACCGGCATCGAAGGCGTCTATGTCCCCGTCGCCGAGACCGTGAAGGGCTTCAAGGAGATCCTCGAGGGCAAGCACGACAGCGTCCCCGAAAACAACTTCTACATGAAGGGCGGCATCGACTCCGTCGAGAAGTGATCTTCTCCCCGTGACCCGTGGCCTCCGAACCGTGACCCCCTATGGCGATGCGACTTGAGATCGTGACTCCCGAAAAGCTTGCCTTCTCCGACGAGATCGACAGCGTCGTCGTGCCCGGTGCAGAGGGCGAGATGGGAATCCTTCCTTCCCACGCGCCCATCGTCTCGACGCTCCAGCCCGGCGAGCTCCGCTATCTCAAGAACGGCCAGGAGAACGCCCTCGCCATCGGAACCGGCATCGTCGAAGTCTCCAACGACCGCGTCTCCGTCCTCACGGACATGGCCCTCGGCGAGGACGAGATCGACGAATCGGCCGTGGAGAAGGCCATCGAGAGCGCGAAGAAGGCCATGGCCGAAAAGGGCCTGCCCGAGGATACCGCCGCCGCCCAGCTCGCCCTGCAGAAGTCGCTCGCGCAGCTCCACATCAAGCGCCGTCGGCGGCGGCTCTGAGGGAGCCGGAAGGCGTCGCGTCACAAGGACGTTCGCCCCCGCGCCCGATGGACGCGGCCACAGTGCTGGCGCGTTCTTCGGACGCGGAACCTGTAGCCGAGGCCATTGGCCTCGGTCGAACGTCGAAGGAACACCCACCCCGCATCCAATGGACGCGGCGACAGCGATGGTACGCATACTCTCAGCCATCATTTCTGCTGGAATAAAGCATCCCCGCGGCAAGCCACGGGGTATTGGCCCGGCGCAGACCGAAGGATCGATCCGCGAAATAATCCGATCGCTGCAAGCAGCGGGGAATCCGACCCACTGAGATTGAACCCTCGCCCTCTTGCCCAGCGAAGAGACCACCTCGCTTTTTCCGCTCCACGAGGGGGAGGGTTCATGTATGG
>CAZQJY010000003.1:0-4733 GCA_964593465.1 uncultured Candidatus Saccharibacteria bacterium | reverse complement strand
GTTCATGTAGGGTGTCGCCGCCCGATCCATGGACGACCTCTCCTCCTTCCTCACCCCGCCCGACTGGGCTGTTGTCGCGGCCTATCTGGGGCTCGTCACCTTGCTCGCCTGGTGCGTGAAGGGACGGCAGGAGGGCCGCCGGGACTTCTTCCTCGCGGGGCGGAGCCTGCCTTGGCCGGTCGCCGCCGCCTCCATCGCCGTCACCGAGATCGGCGCGGTCGCCTTCCTGATCCTGCCAGGCGCGATGATGGCCTGGGAAGGGGATCTCACCCGCCTGCAATGGGTGGCCGGAGCCATCCTCGCCCGCGTCGTCGTGGCGGGTTTCTTCGTGAAGCGCTTCTACGACGGGGACCACCTCAGCCCCTACGACTTCGTCGGGAGCCGGCTGGGGCAAGGGGCGAAGGAGCTCGCGGCGGGCCTGTTCCTATTCGGTGGCCTGTTCGCGCATTCGGGGCGTCTTCTCCTCGCGGCGGTCCCCCTGCACCTCGTCACGCCGCTGCCTCTCGGCTGGTGCCTGTTTCTCATCGCCGCCTTCGCCGTGCTCTGGGCCCTGCCCGGCGGAATCCGTTCGGTCGCGTGGACCGACTTGGCGAACCTCCTCCTCGTCTGCGCCGCCGGTCTCTGTGCCCTGCTCTGGATGGTGGGCGGTTTTGCCGACGGCTGGACCACGCTCCACGAAACCGCCCGCTCGGCGGAGCGCTTCGACGGCAGTGTCGTCGACAAGCTGAAGTGGTTCGACTTCCGCGCCGATCCTGCGTTGGAGTTCACGTTCTGGGTTTCCCTCTTCGCCGTGCCGTTCCTCCACATCTCCCTGCTGAGTGCCGATCAAGCCCACGCGCAGCCGCTCCTCTGCTGCCGGGGGCCGCGCGAGGCCCGCAAGGCGATCCTGTGGAGCGCCGTGGGCCAGCTCGTCGTCCTGCTGATGATGCTCGTCGGACTCGCGATCTTCGTGTTCTACCAGCTCGATCCTCCGACCGATCCGGCCATTCTGAAAGCGCTGAAATGGTCCGGCGGAGCACCGGGCGAGCTCTCTCTCGCCTTTCCCGTCTGGATCGTCACCGAAATCCCCGAGGCGTTGCGAGGGCTGATGCTCGCAGGGATCATCGCGGTCGCCGTTTCCGGCTTCGACTCCTTTCTCGTCGCGGTCAGCCAGATCCATACGGATCGCAAATCCTCCAAGCTTTTATCGACCGGGGTGACCATGCCGCGCGCAAAAGTCGTGTTTTTTGGAGCGACTTTGGGATATGCTCCCTTCGCCTTGTTCAATTTGTTCCAAGTGTTCGGGGCAGATCCCCGCACCCTGATCTTCAGCGTCCCGGTCTACACGGCCGGCCCACTTCTCGCGGTCTTCCTAGCAGCGCTCGCGGGACGCGCCCTCACCGGGGGTCTCGTCCTCGGCACGGCGCTCTCGATGCTGCTGGTGGCCTTTTCGAGACAGGCGCTGGCCATCCTCGAGAGGAACGACGTCATCGGGGGAACGCTCGCCTCGGTCCATGCCGAACTTGAGTCGGGACGGCTGGAACTGGTGGGATCGCTCTTCACCTCGCCGTGGGTCTGGCCGCTAACCACCCTGCTGACGCTGCTCTGCGGCTGGGATTTTCGGAGAAAACGCGCTTGATGATTTTTTACATTCAAGAAGCCTTAATTGAAAAATTTCTCAAAATTCGATTCATTGGAATCGAAGCGTTCCACTTGTGGGAATCCGTCCGGGGTGGCTTCAAAAAGATGGCTGAAACGACACTTTCGAGTTGTCTCCGCCAAACGGGAATGCCACGGTGGAGACCCGCGCGTGCCACCGCCCGCGACGAACCGCACTGAAACCGACCGCAGGCGCAAGACGCCTCCGGAGAGAACGGTGCCCGTCGCGACGGCCAGCGTGCGGACCGCACTTCCTGCCGCCCCCGAGCGTGCAGCCGCGCCTTGATCGGATGAGACCCAACATGTTCAATCAAAACAAGTTAGCCCTCACCGAAACCGGGTCATCCGTCGCCCGGAGCGCTTTCCACCGCACCCACAGACCCCGAATCCGCCACCGCCGTTCCGAGAATGCACCACCACGCCCCATTCGATCCTGACATAACACTATCCGACCCTACATCCAACCCCCTCTGGCTCAAAATCTCGCAGGAGCTCCGCAGCTCCCTCGGCGAGTCCGTCTACGATCTCTGGTTTTCCGGCTTCCAGCTTGTCTCCGCCTCCGACGAGGAAGTTGTCCTGATGGCTCCGGGAACGATGTACGCCATCTGGGTCGAGGAAAATTTTAAAACATCCTTAATTTCAGCCTTCGAGAAGCACCTCGGCGGTTGTGGCCGGATTCGCTTTGAGGTGGGCGAGTCCGCCGCCGCGAGGGTGGAGCCGGAGGAATCCGCCGAGACGGGCTCCAGCCGGGACGGGGCGACGCGGGTCGTCCCCCGGGTGCTCGTCGAGAAGGTCAGCGAGAGCAAGCTGCTTGAGCGTGGACGGGCCGCCGGCCTGTCCGACCTCTACCGCTTCGACAACTTCGTGCCGGGCGAGAACAGCGAGCTGGCCTGCGCTGCCTCCCGCGCCGTGGCGGACCAGCCCGGCAAGACCTACCAGCCCCTCTTCTTCCACTCCGCCAGCGGGCTCGGCAAGACGCACCTCCTGCACGCCATCGGCTGGGAGTCGCTCCGCCAGCGCCCCAAGTCGAAGATCCTCTACGTCTCCGCCGAGCAGTTCGCCAACGACTACATCGACGCGATCCAGAAAAATGCGCTGGTCGCCTTCCGCAAGCGCTACCGCGAGGCCGACCTGCTCCTCATCGACGACGTGCAGTTTCTCGGCCGCAGGGAGGGCTTGCAGCAGGAGTTCTTCCACACCTTCAACCGCCTCGCCGACATGCGGAAGCAGATCGTGCTGGCCAGCGACTGCCCCGCCTCGGAAATCACCGCGCTGGAGGAGCGCCTCGTCTCCCGCTTCCAATGGGGCCTCACCGTCGAGATCCACCGGCCCGGACTCGAGACCCGTGCCGCGATCCTTCGCCGCAAGCGCGACGACTGGCGCATGCAGGTCAGCGACGAGACCATCGACCGCATCGTCGAGCGCGTCCGCGGCAATGTCCGTGCCCTCGAAGGCGCGCTCATCCGTGTCGCCATGGTCTCCACCATGAGCGAGGATCCCATCACCTCGGAGCAGATCGCCGAGGCTCTCGCCGACATCTGCGACGGCGAGGAGACCCGAAATGTCGGCGTCGCGGAGATCAAGCGCGCCGTAGCCGAGCACTACGACATCGACGAGCACCTGCTCGGCGGCAAGAAGCGCACCGCCCGCATCGCCGAGGCGCGCCAGGTTGCGATGTTCCTCGTCCGCAGCCTCACCGACCTCTCCCTCGTGGAGGTCGCGGCGGCCTTCGGCAAGGACCACGGAACCGTGATCTACGCGGTGAAGAAAATCAAGAAACGCAGCGAGGAGTCGGCCGCGTTCAAGAGCTCGGTCGAGTTGATCAAACGCCGCCTCGTCCGCGGTGGCTCGTCGGTGGAGTCGCCCCGCGCCAAGCGCCCGTCGTCCCCGCCTGCGAACCGCCGCCTCCGCTACGGAACCAAGGCTTGCGAAGCCGAAGCGGACTGATTAAGCAGTGGACAGGACGGAGTGCCCGGTCCACACTGTTTTCTTTTGGAAACGATGAAATTCCAGATCGACAAAGACGTCTTCCAGGACGCCCTCAACCAGGTCCAGCACGTCGTCAGCACCCGCACGACCCTTCCCATCCTTTCGAACGTGCTGATCCAGGCGGACGAGCTGGGGCTGGAGCTCTCCACCACCGACCTCGACGTCACCATCACCAAGCGCATTCCCGCGAAGGTCGCCTCCTCCGGAGCCACGACCCTGCCGGCCAGGCGCCTCGCCGGCATCGTCCGCGAGCTGCCCTCGACGGAGATCGACTTCGAGGTGAACGCCGACAATACCGCGACGGTGCGGAGCGGCCCGAGCTTCTTCAAGATCCTCGGCCTGCCCGCCGCCGAGTTCCCCGTGATCGGCGAGTTCGGCGAGGCGAAGGAGTTCACCATCGACCAGAAGCTCCTCCGCGACGCCCTGCGCAAGACCTCCTATGCGATCTCGACCGACGAGACCCGCTACGTCCTCAACGGCGTGAACTGCCTCATCGGCGAGGGCCTGCTGACCCTCGTCGCGACGGACGGGCGCCGCCTCGCCATGGTGGAACAGGATCTCGAGTTTCCCGCCGGCAACGAGACCGGCGTGATCATCCCGACCAAGGCGGTGAACGAGCTGCAGCGCCTCCTCGAGACCTCCGGCGAGCTGAAGGTCGCCATCTCCGACAACCAGGCGAGCTTCGAGCTGAACGGCAGCCTGCTCATCACCAAGCTGATCGAGGGCAACTATCCCAACTTCCGCCAGGTCATCCCGAGCCAGGCGAACCACCGCGTCACCGTGGAGCGCGAGGTGCTGCTCGGCGCGGTGCGTCGCGTCAGCCTCCTCGTCAACGAGAAGACGAACTCGATCAAGTTCGCCTTCGAGGACAATCGCCTCGCGATCACCGCGAACTCTCCCGAGATCGGCGAAGCCGAGGAGATCATCGACGTGCGCTACAGCGGTCCCCGCCTCGTCGTGGCCTTCAACCCGGAATTCGTCATGGCCCCGCTGCGGAACCTCGACCAAGACGAGGTCTTCATCGACCTCATCGACGAAAGCAGCCCCGGCGTGATCAAGATCGACGAGCCCTTCCTCTACGTCATCATGCCGATGCGCGTGGCGGG
>CAZQJY010000002.1:0-126902 GCA_964593465.1 uncultured Candidatus Saccharibacteria bacterium | reverse complement strand
GTTTGATAGGCGCAAGGTGGAAGTGTAGCAATACATGGAGCTGAAGCGTACTAATAGTCCCATTGCCTTTTTATGTCCTTGTCACCGATGTTTATGCTTGCATAAACGGTGGTGGCGAGGTAGACTTAACTAGTAATTGGTGTGAAACACCATAGTCAATTTACAAAAGACTCGAACATTTCAACAAGCAACGTGTCCATTGGTTTGGACATCGAAGCAAGGCTTTTCATAAGCATCAACCCACTCTAGAATTTGAGCGCAAAGTGTTGATCAGAAACGCCTTACTTCGGTGCCCATGGCGATGAGGAAACACCTGTTCCCATTCCGAACACAGAAGTTAAGCTCATCAGCGGCGATTATACTGCGAAAGTGGGAAACTAGCACGGTGCCGAATTATACAAACGACCCTCCGAATAGGAGGGTTTTTGTTTTGTATAATTCGGCACCGTGCTAGTTTCTTTTTGGCTTGGTATAAACCCGTCGGCAGAAGAGGTGACGAAATGAGCGGAGAAAAATTAGCTTGCTCATTTTCTCCCGAATGAGGATGTCTCGCCAGCCAGTCTTTAAACTGGCTGATTATACCTGAGAAGCTAACACCCTCTACCTTGCATTTATTGTATTATTATGCTATAATTAGATTATATGCACAAGCTCCAAAAACCAGAAATACTATTCGCTCGCCATGGACAAACTGATTATAACAAACAAGGCATTCTTGCAGGGCAGATAAATGCGAAGCTAACTGAGGAAGGTATTCGGCAGGCTGTTGAGGCTGGTAGGATGCTACGGGGTCGTGGTGAAGCTTTTGATGTGATTGCATCGACAGAACTTCATAGGGCAAATCATACGGCTCATATCATAGCCAATGAGTTAGGGTATAGAGGCGAAATACGAATGTTACCCGAGCTCAACGAGCGTAATGGCGGTAGTTTTCAGGGTCGACCCGTCGATGAGTTTTATGCCGCAAGTGACGAGGAGATTGTAGCAGCTGGCGGTGAGTCAGCTACGGAGTTTTCTGATCGTATCAGGGCGGGTTCTATGCTACTAGCTGCATTTACAGCCGGCAGGGTGCTGTTTGTGGGTCATGCTGAAGCATATCGCATGAAGTTAGCGAACCAACAAGGTCTAAAGCCTGAGCTTTACGAAACTCTTGAAAAGCCAAAAAATGCCCAGATATATCCTTTCCCGATGCCACAAGAAGCTGTCAATCAGCATCGTATCAATACACAGCTGGCAAATAAGTATCTTAGTCGAGGGCAGCGCATAGGACGTGTGGCTCAGATGCTTTCCAGCTCTTCTCTTTAATAAGTATCAGAAATGCTACTGACTGATGAAAGAAACTAAACTACGACCCGTCTCGCAGATCGGGTCGTAGTTGCAGTTTGTGGTGGAGAGATAACTAATTTTGATATCTATCCTAACAGGTGCCACTGTTAGCTCATTGCTGAACTTATTTCTATAATATAGCACCCAGAGCATAAGTGCAATACTTTTTTCACAACAAAAATGCTTATTGTAAATGTTGACAAAAAGCTAAAGCTATGATATATTGAAAGCATACACATATCATGTGTGAGGTAATAACGAGGGTTTCCACGGCGTATGCTATGTGGAAATCTTTTTAATACATGAGGAGAACTTGCGGAGTATGGCAGGTACCAAAACAGGCGGCACAAAAGCTGCGGCAACTAACAAAGCAAAACACGGTAAAGATTTTTATGCACGCATTGGAGCAATGGGCGGCAAAAAGGGCCGCACAGGCGGCTTTGCGGCCAACCCAGAGCTAGCTCGCATTGCTGGTGCTAAGGGCGGACGAATCTCTCGTCGACGTAAAAAGGCCGACGCAGTACAAGCTGCGTAGTAGCGACTACATAATAAGTACACAAAATACACCTCTCCAGTAAGTGAGAGGTGTATTTGCTATTAGGCTGTGGCAAATCGACGAATGTGTACGTCTATGCCAGTATTGACACGCCATGTACTGCCGCAGTGTAGGCACTGGTAGCGGTGCTTAGCATGTTCGATACCGTTGCTCTGACAGGTAGTGCAAGTGCTTTTAGCATGAAGCCAATCGCGGTAGGTGTCTAGCTGGGTTTCGACAAACTCTGGGTCGATTGAAAGGTTGAATTGTGGTGCTAATGTGTGTGCGGCATATTGCCAAGCATCTCGCTCTATAGTAAGGAGCTCTATGTCTCGATTGTAGTTCGTGTGACCTAGTAGTCCATGTGCTGCTTCGTGCAGGAGCACCCATGCTGCGTGTGATTCTCTAAGACTGTAGTAGACTGTTTGCTTATCGGGAGACCAGTGAGCGTGTTCACCCTGGGTAAACGTGAGGTTAGGATAGGCTTTAGCGAGTTTATTTGCCAGAGATAATGTCGTGTGCATAGTAATAGCCTCCGTAGATTACGGCGTGTTCTGGGTGCCGAGCCTGAATGAGTGCGGGGCGAACAATGTGTGGAGGTAGGCGCTCATCAAGCAGTTTGGCGAGCGTATCGCCATATTTGTCGAAATGTGTGCCGATGCTACCTCCAAAGACAATGATATCTGGCTGTGTGAGTGGTATTATGGCCAAAAAGCCACGGCTAATACGGTCGGCAATATGCCGCCATGCACGTTTGCTAGTGATATCGCGGGCATATTTGCCATAGGTGTCTTTGATGGCGCGACCGCTAGCAAAGCTTTCCCACTCACGTACCTTGCCGTCGTACTCGACGAGCATATGGCCACCTTCGCTAATGCGCAGGCCATTTGAGATGTTGCCTTTGTCGATGAATCCCGTGCCAATACCAGTGCTGACAGTGACGTATAACGCAAAATCTGGCAGGGGTTTGAGCAAGCGTGCTTCGGCAAGCCCTGCTAGATTAGCATCGTTTTCAACGTATATAGGTGCGCCACCAAGGATTTTGCCCAGTGCTTTTTTGAGATCAAAGTTTCTCCAGCCAAGATTTGGACACCATTGTGCAATTTGGTCGTCAATGATTCCCGGTAAGGCAATCACGATACAGCCAATTGGCTTGTTACTGTACTCTAATTCAAGTGCTTGCTTGAGCACCTGTGTATATTTTACGGGGTCTTTTGGAGTGGGGTAGGTAAATTGTTTGCCAATTTTGCCACCTTTTGTAAAAGACGAAATAAGTGTCTTTGTGCCGCCTGTATCTACCACTACGATCATGTATCTAGTGTAGCACAAAAAAAGCGCAAAAAATCTTGCATATTGCAACGAAATAGAGTATAATATATGCAAATGTGCATAGTGAGCGCACGAAAGGTGAAGTTATGGGATATTCGAGACAGCGTCAGTCAGGATCAGTAGTCGTATACACAATTGTGAGCGTACTGCTTGCAGCTATGGTGATAGGGGCTATTATTGTTGCTAAAAATCGTGCAAGTCAACAAATTACTACTCCTCCATCTGAGGAGGTGGCAACTCAAGAATCAGAAGAGCAGTCGACAGAAGATAGCAAAGAGACTGCACAAGACGCTGATAAGGGTCAGGAAGATACCGATAAGGAAGCCGAAGAGACAGCTGCTCGCGAAAAAGCTCAAGAAGAAGCCAAGAAGCTTGCTGAAGAGCGCGCTGCAGCAGAACAAGAAGCGGCAGCAACACAGGATCAGGATGAGACTCAAGTGAATAGCGACGGTCCAATGGCGCGTACAGGTGGCGCACAGGGCAGTGCATTGCCAACCACAGGACCTGTCGAGGATTTGCTTGGTATGGTAACAGGACTTTTGGTGATTGTCGGTGCAGGCTACCTGTATTACCACTATGGCCAGCGCCGTTAGTTTTGACTTTTTCGACCTCTTGAAGTACAATAGTAGATAATCTTAGGGTCTTTTGACTGTCCCTGGAAAAATATCAACGTAAGGAAGGAGTGGCGACATCCCTATTTAAACTGCTACAGGGGTAGTAAGTTAGCAGGGTTGTTGCAGACTAATTATGGCAAAAGCCACTATAACAATGGATGAATTGCTCGCTGGCGCAGAAGCTAGTGTTAAGCAACTTGCAGCCGGTGAAGTTATCACTGGTACAGTATTAAACGTAAAAAAACACGAAGTACTTATTGACCTCGGTGCACAGGGCGTAGGCTATGTGCCACGACGCGAAGTTGGCTTTGCGCGTAGCCTCACAGAGGGTGACGAGGTAACAGCGAGTGTGGTAGATACAGAGCTCGACAATGGTATGTCGCTTCTGAGCTTGCGTAAAGCGGCCAAAGATCGCGGCTGGGAAGAAGTAGCAGTTAAGCTGGAAGCCGGTGAAGTTATCACTGTAGCTCCATATGATGCCAACCGCGGTGGGCTCTTAGTAGAATACGAAGGCGTTCGCGGCTTCTTGCCCGTATCGCAGCTTAGTGCTGAGCATTACCCACGTGTAGGTAGCAGCGACAAAGATGAGATCTTGCAGCGCCTCAACGTACTGGTTGGCAAGGACCTCAAGGTGCGTATCCTGGATGCAGACCGTAAAGCAAATAAGCTTATCTTCTCTGAAAAAGAAGCGGTTAAGGATGGCTTGGCTGCACGATTTGAGAAGCTTGCTGTGGGCGATAGCGTATCAGGTGTCGTAACAGGCGTAGTAGATTACGGTGCGTTTGTAAACGTCGATGGTATCGAAGGTTTGATTCACATCTCAGAAATCAGCTGGGAACGTGTAAACAATCCATCTGACTACGTAAAAGTTGGTCAAAACATCGAAGCAAAAATCATCGCAATCGATAAAGATCGCTTGAGCCTGAGCATGAAGCAGCTCACACAAGACCCATGGCTTACAGAAGTTGATAAGTTCAAGAAAGGTAGCAAGGTAGAGGGTACTGTAACTCGCATTACACCGTTTGGTGCATTTGTACAGATTAGCCCAGCTATCGAGGCACTCGTGCACATTTCTGAGCTTGGTGGTGGTGATGACGCAGATCCAGAGAAAGTCTTCACTCTCAACGAACGCAAAGACTTTGTGATTCTTGATATCGACAAAGATAGCCGTAAGATCTCACTGAGCCTCGGCGACAAAAAAACCAAATAAATCTAGAGACAGTTTAGCGCTTATGGGCGCACTGTCACACGAGTAGGTGCTCGGCAGAAAGGAGTTTATCATGCAAGAAAAAATCGTCACTATTGGTGATTCTATCACGGTTGGCGAGCTTGCTGAGACGCTCAATCTGCCGGTCACTACACTGGTGGGTGAGCTGTTTAAGAATGGCATTGCGGCAACCATCAATCAGCGGATTGATTTTGAAACAGCAACAATCATCGTAGAGGAGCTGGGCATTGATGCGCAGCTAGAACGCAAGGTGGATACAAGTGAAAATGATATAGTGGCACGGCCAACTTACACGGTGTCCGATAGAGCTTCGGCGCGTCCACCTATTGTTGCGGTGATGGGTCATGTCGATCATGGCAAGACAAGCTTACTCGACGCAGTGCTCGATAAAAAGACGGTTGATGACGAAGCGGGTGGAATCACGCAGCACATTAGTGCATATCAAACAGTGCGCAAAGATCGGGCTATTACACTTCTCGACACTCCTGGCCACGAAGCATTTGCAGCACTCAGGCAACATGGTGCGGTGCTTACGGACGTTGTGATTATTGTGGTCGCAGCCGACGACGGCGTGAAGCCTCAGACAGTCGAAGCGATTCGTTTTGCTCGCAATGCTAATGCAAAAATTATTGTAGCCATCAACAAGATGGACAAAGAGACTGCCAATCCGCAACTAGTAAAGACGCAGCTTGCGAGTGAACACAGCTTGAATCCAGAGGAATGGGGTGGCGACACAATTATGGTGGAAGTGAGCGCAAAGACAGGTAAGGGCATTGATACACTGCTCGATAATGTGCTACTCGTAGCAGATATGGAAGAACTCAAGGCCGATACGGATGTGCCGGCGCAAGGGCTAGTGATTGAGGCGCATATGGAGACGGGCAAAGGCTCTGTAGTGAGTTTGCTTATCGAGCAGGGTGAGCTGAAGCCGAGTCATTTTATTGTGGCTGGTACAAGCTATGGTAAGGTACGTACACTGCTCGATTATAAAGGTGATACGCTCAAATCCGCCGGTCCTTCAACACCAGTGACGGTGACAGGTTTTAAGGAGCTGCCGCAGTTTGGTGATACATTCTATGTTGTAAAGAGCGAAAAGCTAGCACGACAAGCAGTTGATACTGCACGCATAGAGCGTGAAAAAGCAGCTGCTAGCACCAATGTCACTAGTGCAGATTTGCTCAAGCTTATGACACAAAAACAAGAATCAGAAACGTTCAACGTGATTGTAAAAGCTGACGTGCAAGGCTCGCTGACATCTGTCATGGATAGCTTGCGACTTGTCGAGACCAACGGCGCGGTGACGCTACGTATTATTGGTAGTGGTGTGGGTAATATCTCCGAAAATGACGTACGCTTGGCTGCAAATGAACATACAGTGATTTATGGTTTTAACGTTGACTTGCCGCCAGCCGTGAAGCAGCTTGCAGCACGTGACAAGGTACAAATTCGCTTGTACAAGGTGATTTATGAGTTGCTCGATGATGCCAAGGTATCTATGGAGGCATTGCTTGCGCCAGAAGTGGTTGAGACACAAATCGGTGCGCTTACTATCAAGGGCGTATTCCGTACTGCGAAAGAAGAAGTGATTGCAGGTGGCGAGATGACTAGTGGTAAAGCTGTGGCAGGACTATTGGCCCGCGCGACACGTGGCGATGAAGTGGTCGCCGAGATGGAGCTGACACGTGTACAAAAGCAGCAACAAGAGGTCAAGGAAGCATTCGAAGGCGATATGTGCGGCCTGAGCTTCAAGACAACTAAAAAAGTGCAGCTCGAAGAAGGCGACAAGATTGAATTCTTTACACGCGAATTAGTGAAACGGACCCTGGGTTAGGAATAGTAACTTCTGTAGAAAACAGTGCCACATATGTGGTATACTGCAAGCATATACGCATAATGTGTTGACATATATGTGCAGGTATGATAAAATATAAAAACAAATCAAGGAAAACAACGTGGACGCGGACAAAGAACTCGATCAATTTATGAGTGATCTCATCGACGAAAAAAAGCTCGATGGTGTAGATGCCGAGATAAAACAAGACCTTATTGAGGATATGAAGGAACGTTTTGCGGATATCTTGGATCGCAGGATGGTCGATGCACTGCCAGATGACAAGGTAGAGGGCTTTAATGATCTACTTGACCAAGATGACGTTGACAATGCAACACTACAGCAATATTTGCTTGATGCTGGTGTTGAAGTCCAGCAG
Source organism: uncultured Candidatus Saccharibacteria bacterium (assembly GCA_964593465.1). Lineage (GTDB taxonomy): Bacteria > Patescibacteriota > Saccharimonadia > Saccharimonadales > Saccharimonadaceae > Mycosynbacter. The sequence goes on along the minus strand of CAZQJY010000002.1, from coordinate 119,660 downwards.
ATTGCTGTCCAAACCCTTTTGGAATTTCGTGAGATATATCTAAGGTAATACTCTATGTCAGAAAACCGCACTACCCTAGCAGCTACATCTTCGGAGCGAGACGCGCGCTTTGATATTGCAATTGTCGATCAGTCACAAGATGCTACAGATGCAGCACGAGACGCTGCCGAAGCACGGCTTACGGATGAGCTCAACGCTGATGGTGGCAAGATTCGACGGTGGGTGCGTAGTATCTGGAAGGGCAACTACGCTAAAGAGGTGTATCGTCAGCGTTATATATTGGAAGCAGCCAAAACAATCAATGAATCGCAAGATCAGTTTGCACACGTTGCTGCCGATAGTACACAAAAAGCCAATGCGCAGATGGCTACTATTGAGCGTATGCTACAGGGTCCGGATGAGACTATTCATGAAGAGGCTGGTGAATCTAGGGAAGTGCTTGATGACGATAGTGATATCGCCGTAGCCGCCAAGGAGCTAGTGCGTCGCTATGCCGCTGGTAATCTAGACGAAGACGCGCTACAGGAAGAGCAAGGTCGGATACTCGAGGCGTACCGCACAACGCATACTGATGACAAAGATGCGTTGCGGCGGTGTGCTGTACAGGTGAATAACATCACGCAGGTTGCGCGTGCGGTCAAGGGCGCTGTTGAGCAGGGCGAGAGCCTTGATCGTATCGTACAAGATATGCGTGTTGTAGATGGTACCGAGCGATCGGGTGCGCGCACAGAGCATGTGCAGACAGCGACAGACCGATTAATTGAACGTATGGGTAAACACGAAGCTGGGCGCTTAGCCTTTATGACTCCAGAGGTTACGGTTGGCGCAATTGCTATCGCAACGAGCGCGATTCGTGTCGGTGCGACAATAGGGGTTGGTAATGCGCTGCGAGTTGTTGCACCGGGTGTCGCGGGAGGTGTTATCGCGGGTATGCGTGAATCGCGCCAAGTGCGCAAAGAACGTATGCAGCATTCTCGTGAAATGGCACAAGGTAGCGAGATGGGCAGCGGTGACAAACGTCGCCAAGAAATGGATGAAACGCGCTATGAAACACGTAGTGCAGCAGACGAAGCGGCGAGCATTCGAGAATCGTTGGGTCTCGAAGACTTTGAAAATAATGACATAGCTGCAGTGCATGATGTGATGATGCAAGTCGCGGAACTGCAAGCGCGACGACGGATTTCTGATACAGATAAAAAAGACCTCTTTTCTTTCACGAGTGCTGTCAGTATGGGTGCAGAGCGACACGACCTCGATATGGCAATTGTCGAGGCCAAGATCGCCCTAGCACGTAAGTTTGCTGTTGATGGTGTGCATAGTGGTTTGCAAGATAGGTTCGGTGCCTCACCTGCTGAGATTTTGGCTGCAGCGCAGGAAGCGCATGGCGACTTGATTGAGCAGGATGCGACAGAAAAGAACAAAGCATTCAACAAGCTTCGCAGCAGGCGGGTAGCCGAAAAGGTAACCGTTGGGCTAGCGGCTGGTCTAACATTCGGTGTAATGTCACAAGAAGTTGTAGCAGCAGTACAACCGAGTCTTGGTGGGCTGATGGACAATATGACAGGGCAGGATACTGCACTTCATGATGGTAAATTGCATGAGACGCTTTTAAAGCGTGTCTTTGACAGCGATGGTTCGGGTAATAGCCCAGAATCACACGAAGTAGCGTTTGGTGATAGTAAGTTTGATGTCTCTGGTGGGTCAGCGGCTGTAGAAAATAATACGCTGACAATAGATGCCGGTGGTCACACAATTGATGTGCCTGTCGAGGCCGATGGACAACTATCGGACGACGTACGTGCCCAGCTCGAAGAGCACGGCATTAGGGTAGGCGAAAGCCAAGAAGTCCCGGTAGAGACTACTGTGACCAAACAGGTTGGCATGTCGGCCAATGAGTTTGTTGAGCATTATTCTGATAAGACAACGCATGTCGTGCGTGATTTTTGGTATGACAATGACACGCCTGCGCCAGTGTTTGACCTCAATGAGCAAGGATTACATTGGGGCGGAGAGCATGGCAATGGCGTGGGATCGAATGGGGAAGTACAGCTTTCTATTGCCACTATGACAGAGGATGGCTCATTTACTAATGGTAACTCTGTGGCATGGCAAGAAGCTGCAGCATCTGGCAATCTCAAGATTGCTATTTCTGCCACCGAGAATACGCAGACGCAACCATTTATACTGGGTATTAAGCCGGACGGCAGTATCGATATACCGCAAGATCACCCGGCTGCACAGCTGTTTAGCATGGTGGACGGACATATGCAGTTTAATGGTGCATATGGCGAAGTGGTTCAGACTAACGGTGTAGATGTAAATGGCGCGGAGCATATTCGTCCTCTTGCGACCATGGTAGGCACCAAAGAGTGGGACGGTGGACTTGTCGACGTAGTAACAAAAGAAACGAAGATTAGCTATATTACCTCTATAGAAGTGCCAAATGAGACAGTAACAGAGCTACCGCCTATTGTACCAGTGCCTTTACCGAGGAAGTCGATGGAGAGTATACGAAGAAATACCCACTCGCCATACTCGTACTATAGCTATGATAATTACTATATGTCGCGTGCTGAAATGGAGCAATTCCAGCGAGAAATATCGCCAACGTTACGTGATAATCCGGATGCCGACTTGGTTCCATCTCAGGAGATTGCATGGTTTGCGGATAACCTGAGAAGTACACGCGGAAGTGACTATGTTGATGGAATGGTTGATCAAATTATTTCTTCTCCGGATATCGCAAGGGTAGACGACTCAAAAGATATCATTGTCACCATACCGGTCGGTGCGGTGACTGAAGCTGACAATATCTACAAGACACTTTCTTTGTACGCAAAGCAGGAAAATTCGGCAGTTGAAGGTGCAGTACTACTCTTGAATGTGAACTGGACTGATGCAGCAGTTGCCGATGGTAAGCAATCTGAGATCGATAGGACAAAGGCGGAAATCGAGCGAGCACGCCAAGACTTTCCTGAACTCACGATTGTTACTGTCGAGCAGGAATATCGCCAGACTGACATTGATCGTACGGGCGGTATACCGGGGTATATGGCAAACGACCTGACAAATGCAGCGTTGTTGACTATTCACGAGCGCATAAGGAGTGGTAGCATTGCTCCTGATCATGAGATTGCAATTTTGCGTCATGATGCTGATGCGCAGGGTATGTCAGCGAGGTTGCTACAGAGGTTTCGCGACGTGAGTGTTGCAAATATGGCCAAAGGGGTTGATGTGTTTAAGGGGTCTACTCGATTTGATACCCATCGGCATGAACCGTATCCGGGATTTGGAGCTGTGTCAAATTTCTCTGCTGCTTTGGCAGTAGCATCGGTAGGAGAAGGTCGCATACATACTGGGGGCGCTAATTTTGCGGTACGTGCAGCGACACTTGCAGCTGTTGGAGGCTTAGGTAATGTGCAGGATCAAACATATACGGGTCCTGGGTCTGATGATTTGATGATTGGTTCACGTATTGCAAATGGCCGAAGGGGTTATGGGCACGGTGCAGCAGCTAGACAAGGTTATGGCTATAGCAACGCTGGCGTAAGCGACAAGAGTCGCATTAAATTTGTTGCGGGTGCAACAGTGGATACTGACGCCCAACGACTAATCCCGCCATATCTTTTGGGGCGCAGTTTTCAGGAGGCGTGGAGCCCTGAATCATACAGTGGAACGAGCGGCTACAGCCTTCGTGACGCAGAGGCAAAAGTGTTAGCAGACAAGCCTGCTGAGAATTTTTCTGCAAATGAAACATTTACCGCCATAGAGCACAATATGTCTCATGAGCTATCGTATAATAGTGCCGCGGCATCTCGGAGAGCGCTTTCGGCATTCTTTGGCACAGTACCAGGTGCTTACTATATCGAGGGAGACTTGGGTTCACCGGACGTTAAGCTACATCTCACTAGGCAGGGTAAGAAGTATCTAAAATCTCGCATAGGAATGGATGAGCGTAAGAAGACAAGTAAATACGGAGCTAGTGCGGTTCACCGATTATACTCAAGACGTAGAGACGGTCGCACACAGCTTGTACAACCGACGTAGTCGGTATAGAATAAGGTAGAAAGCATGAGAGGGTAGGGTATGCAGTTAGAAGCATTAGTGAAATTACGAGAGCAAATTGCTCACGGTGCACAGGAACTTGCGCTTAATGGATCAGGATCTCCTGAGGAACGAGTCAGTGTGCTTATGGGGGTTATACGAAGCACTGACCCCGATCAATCGGTATACAATCAGACCTATGAGGTCATTAATCAGACAAGTGATAATGATTTGAGGTTACGGTATCTTCTAGATTTTTTATATGAACTTGATGAAAAAATTAGCGAAAAGACTATTGCCCAAGATACTCATCAAGAAGTCGCAGAAGCCTCGCCTAGCGAAATACTCGAGCAGGCAAGTGGCAATTAGTGTATACTAAGTGACAAGGAGAAAGTATGTTTCAGTTAGACGACAAATTTCTAGAAGATGTAGGCTTGGCGCAGTTGCCGCCAGAGCAAAAGCAAGCTTTTTTGGAGCAAGTGTATTCTTCGCTTGAGGAGCGCGTAGGTGTACGCCTAAGTGAAGGCCTGACTGATGCTCAGCTCGAAGAGTTTGAGGGTATCATTGACCGCAAACCAGAAAAAGTAAACACGTGGCTTGCAACATATGCACCGCAATATACAGCAGATCCAGTATTCCAGCGCATCCAGCAGGCGACGGGCTTGCAGGCAGGAGACCCAGCGCTTTTGGCAGAGTTTGCTGCAACCAAATGGCTCGAAGTAAATAGGCCAAATTACCGAGAGGTAGTGGCACAGGTGATGACCGAGCTTAAGTCGGAGATTGTACAGAACCGCGACGCGATTCTTGGTGCACAACAGTAAGAGCGATTGAATAAAATGCAAAAAACCGTTGCAGGCGCAACGGTTTTTATTTAGTTGCTTTCTAGGCATAAGCCTGATACACTCTAGATACTAGTTGTATGTAGAAATAAAAAATCAAACAAAAAAGAGAAAAACACCATGGAAGAGCAGCTACTGCCATTTATCGATCAGCTACTGAAAGATAAAGATTTGTCGGGTATGGCACCCGAAGCCTTTGCTATATTGCGCCAAGACATGGCGCATGAGCTACGCAAACAGATAGACAGAGCCATTATTGACCACCTTACTGAAAAGCAAGCAGACGCCTTTAGTGCGCTCATGGATGAGCCCGGCACCACAGATGAAACACTTCAGCAATTTATCGCTGATACAGGCATGGATGTGTCTGCTATCGTGGGGCATACGATGACACAGTTTAGGGCGTTATATCTTCAAGAGGCGTAGGTACGGTTGAATATGGCGCGCGAACAAGGTCAGTTACCAGGAGGACATAGCTCTCATGAGTCGGGCTTTGATACTGCCGAGAACCAAGAGCGCCAACGCAAGATAGAGCAGGCAGCCGGGCATGAAGCGGTGGCTGATACTGTAGAGCGACCTGAGATTACACAGGCTAAGCGTAATCTGGGTGGCAAAGCGGTAGAGAAGTTTATGGAACAGGATGGCACGGTCGTACTTCATGAAAATGCAACTGGGGAATTGGTGTCGCCAGAGGATTCGCTTGGCGGTGCAGTAGTTCCCTATGAGCAGCCAGAATTACCAGTACAACAAACGCCAGAAGATGAGCCAGCCGGAACACCAGAGAAGCCACTTGTTATGGGCGAGATTGGGCAGGATCACGATGTGGAGCGTAAAGCTCGTGAGTTGGCTGATCGCCTTATTGAAGAGAAGGTGGAGAATAACGCGAAGCGCAAATTTTATAGTCCTCGCAAAGCATTTCGTAGAATGTGGGGATACGAGAAGCGGCGTCAAAAATATATCGAAGAATTTCGTGCTGAAATCAAAGAATCTGGTGGTTTGCATGGTGCGGACGACCGCTGGAGTGATGAGCAGCAAGCTGAGTTTGAAGATACTGAAAAAGCTCGTCTGATTCATGGCGGAGAAGACTTGCTCGATAAGGCTGGCGGTGAAAAACGCCAGTATTTTGACGACAGTCATGAGGCAGTTGCGCTGGCCAAAGACCTATTGACAGAATTTGCAAGTAGCGACATGAGTGATGAAGATTTCTTGGAAAAGATAGAGTCTGTACGTACCGCAATGGGCGAGGGTGAGATCACACAAAATGAAATGTTTATGTCGAACTATCTCGAGGTCGCGCACGCAGCCCGCGGACGCATAGCCCAAGACGAGTCGATGGAAGACGTCCTCGATGGATTTAAGCTTGTACGTGCCGAAGCTCGGTCGGATACGCGTGCAGAAATTCACAAGACAAAGCTTGATGCACTATACGACAAATATGAACAGAGCACGTTTGGTCGGATAGTGCCGGCATCAGCACTGGCACTTGGAGTGGGAGTTGGTATGTTTGTGGCTGAGCGAGGATCAAGAAGTGCTGTAGGGCGCATCTTCTCGCTTGGTGGTACTGCAGCACTTGCTGGGTCGATAGCGGCGGCAAAAGCACACGCTGAAAACAATCGTTTGCGTTCAAATATGTTGCTCAATCAAGGTCGTGGCATGGAATATAGTAGCGAAGTAGATCGCAACAATAAGAAGCGCGAGAAGATATCTGCATATGAATACAAGCAAGTTCAGTCAGATACAATTATCGCAGGCCTGCATGATATAAACACTCGATTTGACGAAGAAGAAATGAGTGATAATCTGGCTAATGGCGCTATAGATAAACTAGCAGATCTGCAAGCCATAAAAGATGTATCTGCTACTGAGCGCGTAGAGCTTATTAATATAGGTGTGACAGATGATCCAGCGAAGCGAGTTAAAGACAGGTTAGCGATGGGCCAAGAAGCTGCTACGCTCAAAGCGCAAATAGCCGAGGCTATGCGCAGTGGTGATACGCACGTGCTTGGTGCGCTTGGTCTTGATTCATCGACCAATATAGAAGAGCTCGTACCTATGGTAGATGGTGAGACTCCCGAAGAGCGACAGGCAAATATTGATAGCAAGGTGTATGAACTTATTAATCACGCTATATCTCTCAAGTCTGAAGCACTGGCGGATGCGTATCGTGGCGAAGTGGATGCAGCAGATAAAGCTTGGTCGAAATATAACGCACTTGATTCTGCTAAAGAAGGGGTGAAGGTTGCGGGTATGGCTTTGGTGGCTGGAGTGGTGGTGCAAGAAGCTGTAGCGTGGTTTAGGGCGGACAGAGCCGGCCTATTGGAGCGACCATTTGGTGCTAGTAGAAATAATCCTGACGCGCAAAATACGCTACTGAACCATTTTGGTGGTCGTCAGTACAACACTGAGCATATTTCCAGAGAGCTCTCTCCTAGTGAAATTCGTGATATAGAGGCGCGTGGAGGTATCGTCACTTCCAATCATCAGCCTGGTGTTAAAACTCCAAGTAGTCAATCGATCAATCAGTTTGTGCAAGGTCACAAGGGCGAGATGAAGAGCTTTGAGTCAGTTAATCTTTATACAAATGATACTGCTCCTACTCCTGACTTGAATGAGCTAGGAGGTATGCTCGGCAAGGGTCCAGATGGTACCGTGAAGGTATTTGCCGAGATGACAAAAGATGGTTCATTTGAAGGTGCGAAATCTATCGATATGACTAATAGTCCGAATGTCTTTACTATGGCATTTAAGCAGCCGGATGGGACGCACATGCACAAAGTATTTAATTTTGGCCAGGACATCCCAAAGCCTTGGGCAGACATGCTGACACAAGATTCCAACGGCAACTGGAATTTCAAGGGTGACGGCTACATTGCATGGGGCCAGACAAATAACGGTGCACTCGAGGTTGCTGCATCTATGGCTGGTACGGGTGAAGGTTTGACTATTGATACATCGACTATCTCCGAAGGAACGTTCTCTTACGATGTGAGCTATCCAGCAAGCGGCCCTACGGAAATGCCACCGGCGACGTGGTTTAGGGGCTCGAAAGGCGTCGGTGTTGCTGGCCACCCACCTCGCTCCGAGCGTCCACCTAGGACGGAGTCTGATCCAAGTCCGCAGCCACAGCTTCCTCCGGCACCAGTGAGAGCGCCATCTATCGAACGACCACCACAGCAACCTGAGCTTGAACGCGCACGCTCGCAAGAAGTAGAAATCCGCAGCGATAATCCGACCGAGCAGCAGGAGCAGCGTGTTGAAGTTGAATCAAGTGAGCGACGAGTTGCTCGAGAGGCTGGTTGGCCACTACTTGATCTGCGTATCGGTGTGGGTAATGCCAGTGCTGAGCAGTGGAGGTCTGCGGCTAGTATTGTCGAGAATGCACGTGCTCAAAACCCTGATGTTACAGATGAGGTGGAGCAGCTGCGCCTCGCAATGGAACTCGCAACTAGTATCGGGGCTGACCCCGATACTCAGGGGCTTTTGACGACACTTTACGCCATGAATGAAGATAAGCAAGCGACACAAACAGAGGCGGAGTCACAAACCCCACAGGCTCCTCCAGAATCAGAGGCTAATGATGACTCGGTGCAAGATACAGCAACGGATCAGCAGACTCAAACACCACCACCTGTGGCTTCAACTGAACCACAGGTAGCAGAGCGGTACAATGATAGCACGGAAGTGCGAGGGCGCATTGAGGCGCTTAATAGTAGGCTCGACGGTATTAGCCGTATAATGAATTCAGAGATGACGTCAGCGGGTATTGATGCCGGCACGTTTGAGCGTGTACGCCAGGTATATGCGGACGTAATACGTAAGCAAGGCGCTGAAATTAGTAACAAGGCATTAGCACGTCGTGCGGCTAGTGAAGTGCATCCAGACAGGGTAGGTGAGGATAATGATATTGTGCGGGCAGTGAATTGGTTTAATGATCAATTAAGACGTGATGAGTAGCCAGCGAGAAATGCCTGTATCGGCATTTCTTTTTTACCTACTGGTTTGAGCGTATCGATAGCAAGGTACTGACTATCGCCGCATTGAATAGTAAGCTGCTGTGATGTGCCGCTGTCTTTTTCTATGTGTGCAGACGTGATGATGATCTCGATATCTCCAATTGTCGTGCGGCTGCCAGGCCAGCCTGTGTAGGCGCGGATTTCTCGTTCGATTTGGGTGGCGGATTTGTGCCAATCTACGATGCCGTCTGCTTTGGTGATGAGTTGGCAGTAGGTGGCAGCTAAATCGTCTTGTAGAGTGGGAGTGAGCGACCCGTCGATGATAGCGGGTAAGCTATCTGCGAGCAGCTCGGCGCCACGCTGGCCGAGTGATTCGTAGAGCTCGGGGGCTGTTTCGGTGCCCCCTAGAGAAACTTTCTCCTGTAAATAGACTGGCCCTGCGTCCATCGCGGCGCTGAGCTGCATGATACTGATGCCCGTTTCGCTATCTCCGTTGAGAATGGCCGATTCGATAGGTGATGGCCCGCGATAGAGTGGCAAGAGCGAGGGGTGAAGATTGATGATGCCCGGAGAGAAAAGGTCGATGATTGACTGGGGAATAATCTTACCAAAGCTTACAAGTATACCTATAGGTGAGTCGAACTGGCGAATATCGTTTGCGATATCGCTAAGCTTATTCGGTTGCCAGACGGGGATATTGTGCGCTTCGCCGATTTCTTTGACGCAGGGTTTGACAAGCTGTTTGTTGCGGCCGCGTTTGGTGTCGGGCTTTGTAATGATGGCGCCGACAGAGTAGCCGTCTGCGATGAGCTTTTCTAATGCGAGGGCGCTAAAATCCTCAGTCCCAAAGAATAGGACTGTCTTTGATATGTTTGTCATAGTCGAGTGATTCCAATTCTCCGCGCTCATCGAGTTGGTAGAACGCGTCTGAGTTATCTTTGATATGGTCGATAAATACGATACCGTTGGTGTGATCGATCTCATGTTGTAATACGCGTGCCAAAAATCCTTCGGCTTTGATGCGAATTTCATTGCCATTTGCATCCATGGCTTTGACACGGATTTTGCTATAGCGGGGTACTTTGCCGTAGACTTTTTTGACACTCAGGCAGCCTTCGTAATCTTCGACAATGTCACCTTCGTATTTCACAATTTCTGGATTGATGAGTGCAGTGAAATCTTGGTGGTCTTTATTGTCGAAGTCACTGCGAACTATCACGACACGGTCGAGACGATCGACCTGTACAGCGGCTATGGCAGCGCTGATTTCGTGCGGACGAGAGGCTTCCCAGTCAAGTGCAGCGCTTGTGAGATCATCGATGAGCGTATGGGTCTCATCTGTAATGACGTGCACCCGTTTGGATTTTTGCCGAAGGTGCGGGTTTGGTAGCGTTATGACGTCTTCTTTTTTCATTACTGTCTATTGTATAGGAAAATGTGAAGAATTAACAGGGGCGAAGCTATGAATTACCGAATTTACTTTTGTAGGTTTTCATGCCAGTCTCTTGTTCGAGCATGTAATAGAGTTCATAACGAGTACAGGTGTCTGTGGGGCCGGCACATTGAGTAGTGCCAGTACCTTGAAAAGCTCTGTAACCGTATTTGGATGGTATTGTGGTTGGGTCGAGAGTGTACGAGTAGTAGTTTGCATCTAGAGATGTATCTCCTGGCGCAGTAAGTGCGGCAGCAGGAAGGCGCAGCCCATCACCCCTCTGGCTGATGAATGAGCCGCCTGTAGTATCGGCTATGGTGGTGTGGCTAGGGTATTTTCCAAACTGTTCGTAGTACGTTTCAAGCGCTGCTGCCATACTGTCGATGTCCGCCTTGCGCTCAGTATCTCTCGCTCGTGCCTGCATACCGCTATAGCTCACAATACCTATGCCGGCCAAAATACCAATGACAGTAATCACAATAATAATCTCTACAATAGTAAACCCGCGTAGGTGTTTCATGGTTTTATAGTAGCAGTCTCAGAGGCAAAGCACAAGCGGTATTCTAGAGCAGTGTAGATGGGTCGAGCTCGTACTGCCAATGGCCGTTGGTAGGGAGTTCACTGGCGAGTGTGGCGAGCACATTACGATGAGACGATTGTACGATAATCTGCCAACGATATGTGCCATTTTGCCGTTCGTAAAATGCTGGGGCAGGGCCGAGTAGTTTCTCATCGTGCCCTAGCTTTTTGCGAAATGCAGTAGCGACTAATTTGGCATTGCGTACAGCTGCAGCTTCTGTCTTGTAGACGCATACACATTTGAGGAGATAGCTAAATGGCGGGAAGCGGTAGTGTTGGCGATGATCTATTTCTTGTTTATAAAATTCCATATAATTTTGTGCCACACCATAGCGTACGGCGGGGTGTTCTGGTTGGTAGCTTTGTACGATGACACGTGCGTCGGTATGGCCACGCCCCACACGCCCTACAGCTTGTGAGATGAGCTGAAAGACACGTTCACTTGACGTAAAATCTGGCAGCGCCAAGCCGGCGTCTGCTTGTACGATACACACAGTTTCGAGATGAGGGAGATCAATACCTTTGGCAATGACTTGGGTGCCGATAATGATGTCAATTTCTCCGTCATAGAGTTCTTTGTAGCGGGTATCGACAGAGTGGTCAGCTCCAGAGTCGCCATCAAATCGAACAATATTTTTGTTCGGGAAAAGCCGAGATAATTCCGACTCTATGAGCTTGGTGCCAATGCCTTTGTGGATGATATCGACTGCATGGCAGATAGGGCAAGCAGTAGGCACTTTTGTATGGTAGCCTGTGAGATGACTCATGAGCTGGTGTGTGTCGGAGTGGAGTGTGAGCGGCACGCCTGTTTCTGGGTCAGTAGCAGTCCAGCCGCACTTTTCGCAGAGGGTGATAGCTGCGCTACCGCGACGATTATGAAAGATGAGTACTTGTTTTCCTGCATCAAGTGTTTGCTGCATCGTATCCAGCAAAACGTCTGATAAGAAACGGTGGCGCGTGAAGTTGCCGTGCTTTGTCATGTCGATGACTTTTGCTTGCGGAGTAGATGTGGCACGTCGAGGTAGCGTGACGATAGACGCGCCGAGTTGTACTGCAGTATAGTACTCTGCGACGGGTGGTGTGGCACTACCAAGTACTGCTTTTGCGCCATGTTCACGCGCTAGAATTGTCGCAACGCGCAGTGCCGAGTAGCGCGGTGCTTGTTCCTGCTTGTAGCTTGGCTCATGCATCTCATCGACGACGATAAGCCCTACTTTTGCGAGCGGCAAAAAAAGTGCCGAGCGCGGGCCAATGGCGACAAGCGGAATATCTGTATCAAGCGCATGTCGCCACGTGATGTGACGCTCGGCTTCTGTCTGGCGTGAATGAGTTAGTAGCACTTGGTCTGGAAAGTCTTGCATAAACTCATCGACAAGTTGTGATGTTAGCGCAATCTCGGGCACGAGCACAATGACAGATTTGCCACTGGCTACAGCTTGCTTGGCAAGCTCTTTGTAGACGAGTGTTTTGCCAGATCCTGTTGGGCCGAAGAGAAGGCTGGTAATGCTGTCTGTGGCTTGAATGGTAGTAACGGCGGCGGTTTGTTCTGGTGATGGCGTATGTGCGGTGTGAGCACGTACTGCAGTGTGTGTAGTAACTGTTCGCGTGCGACGTTGTTTGGTGATACCTCGCGGGAGCATCGTAGAGAGAACTGTTGCGACGGGTGTAGCATAGTAGCCACTAATCCAAAAAGCGGTCTGCACAAGCGCAGGTGGGAGTGGCTGGTTGCTAATCAGTGATAGGATTTCACGTGTTTCAAAGTTGGGTTTTGCGGTTGCCTGGACGACGACACCAGTACAGGAAGATTTACCTACAGGAATTGTGACAATGCTGCCAACTTCAAGCTCGCTTTGACTATGGTAAGTAAATACCTGTGCGCCTGTGCGAATGATTTTTGTGGGTGCCACTTCGTAGTAGTGCATATATTAGTAGTATACCAAGTCTATAGATGTAGCTAAGAGCGGTTGTGTTTGCTGTTAAAAAATAACAACAACTAGTGATGTATCAAAATAGCTGCGATGCGTCTTGAGAAAACTACAAATGTTGTGTAGAATGATATAAAGAACAGGTGGCAAATCATAATATGTTAGATGTATTTATTACTTCACGAGTGCGGCGGAAAATTGTAGTAGTGTACGCCAAGTACCCAGACTTTCGCACGCATGTACGCGGACTCGCGAAGCTTATCAAAGAAGACCCGGGTAATATCCAGCGTGAGCTCAAAAAACTCGAAAAAGTTGGCTTTCTCACGAGTGAAAAGCAGGGCAATACCAAAATTTACTCCACCAACAAGCAATTTCCGATCTTCAAAGAGTTGCAAAGCATCGTTATCAAGTCTCAGCAGCACTCTTCTCGCCCCAAACGACCATCTACAGGCATTTAGTCTATGGGTGTATTCGAAGATATCTTGACCGCGCGCGGGCTGACTGGTGGTGCGCGCGACGCTTTTTTGAATCCAAGCTACGATGCTAAGCATGATCCTTTTTTGTTGCCAGATATGGATAAAGCAGTGGAGCGGCTCGTGCAGGCATGCGAGGCGCAGGAGCGGATTACTATTTACGGTGACTACGATATTGATGGTCTGACGGCGACGACGATTTTGCTTGATGCATTTGAATCATTCGGGTTTGAGCATGTTGAGGCTTTTATTCCCAATCGGTTTGTCGAAGGGTATGGACTGACGGTAGAGGCGGTGGAGAAGATTGCTGCTGCAGGCGCGCAGCTGATCATCACGGTAGACTGCGGTAGCTTGAGTGAGGCAGAAATTGTGCGGGCAAACGAGCTAGGCGTCGATGTCATCGTGACAGATCACCACAATGTCGCCCCTGTGCAACCGCCAGCTGTGGCAGTGATAAATCCGAAGCGACTTTTGCAGGATTATCCAGATATGTATGAGAATTTTGTCTTGAAGGCGCCGCTCCCGTCGTCGCAGATTCCTAAAGCATCTGCACGTAAGTCGCTAGACACGGGTCCTGTCGTCGAGTCCGCCCCTTCTTTTGAAAAATCAGAGATTTCTTCAAAAGCGGGTGCTGCCCCGCTCGACGCCACCCGCTTGTACCCATTCCTTGACCTAGCTGGTTGCGGGGTGGCGTTTAAGCTTGTACAGGCTTTGCAAACCCGCCTCGATGGTCTGCCAGACGGGCAAGAAAAATGGCTGCTCGACCTGGTAGCGCTGGGTACTGTTTGTGACGTGGTGACGCTTGTCGACGAAAACCGAGCCAACGTGTATTGGGGGCTCAAGGTGCTGGCGCAAACGCGACGGCCAGGATTAAAGGCGTTGATGTTGGTGGCAAAAGTTGACCCAAAGGCGGTCAATGCGCGTAGTCTCGGTTTTGCGCTTGGCCCACGCATGAACGCAGCAGGCCGACTGGAGACGGCGCAGTATGCGCTGGACATGCTCCGTGCCAAAGACCCAGAGGAGGCGCTCCAAAAAGCTGAGCTGCTCGATACCATGAACCAAGCTCGCCGCGCTGAGCAGGATAAAATCTACAAAGAGGCTATCGTGCAGGCGGAGCAATTTGCGGATGACCCTGTGTTAGTAGTGAGCGCACCTGACTGGAATCACGGCATCATCGGCATCGTGGCAGCCAAATTGCTCGAGAAGTACAAAAAACCGACTTATGTGCTCGAAGAAATGGGAGAGCAAGCGAAGGGTTCGGCGCGCAGCTACGGTGATTTCTCGGCGGCAGATGCGATTCGTGCAAGCGACGATATTATCACCAAAGGCGGCGGGCATAAAATGGCGGCGGGTGTAACGCTACCGACGGCAAATATTCAAGCTTTCAGAGAGCGAGTGAATAAGCATTATCGGGATATGAAATTACGTAATCAAGCCGACCTCTTACTGCCGCGGGCAGACGTATCGGCAAATTTCGATCATATCACCGAAGAATTGATTGAGCTTCTCGTGAGCCTTGAGCCATTTGGCAATGGCAATCCGCAGCCAGTTCTGCACTCGCAAAACCTACTGGTACTAAATCAACGCCGTATGGGTGCCGATGGGCAGCATGTCAAACTGACACTGCAAGACGAAAGTACTAAACTCGAAATGTTGGCATTCAATGCACCCGACCATTTCTTTGCCGAAGTAGGCAGTAGCGTACACGTATGGTACCAGCCAGACATCAACGAGTGGAATGGCCGTCGCACTGTCGAGGGTCGATTGTTGCATCTAGAAATCGCTTAAGCTTGCAAAATTACTTCATAGGTCGATAATAAAACCATCGGTTGTCTGCGAAATACATTTCGCACCGAAGTAGAAAGATATGTCTCATGACTGCAAAGACTATCGTAGAGGTGAGTGAAACTGAGCTCTACGAACTCGCGAAGAATATCCAGGGATATGACGGGATACTCGTCTCTCCGATGGATCCTCGCGAGCTGATGGATGTTATGCTCCGTGAGAGTGGCATGGATCTCGATTATCTGTGCGTAGACGGTGGAAGTGTGGTGTACGAGGGAGATGAGCTTTTTCTCAAGGCGCCCGTAACTCGGCATCAACAGCGGTTTCATCGGTTTCGCGACCTGGAGATTAATCCCTCTTACACAGGGTCGTTCAGCGTGACAGGGGAGTATTCTTACTCGTATGAGTGGGAAGGTAACTACAGCTCTTGGCGCACTACAACGGTCGTGGTTACGTATCGATTCATCACTGATCACACTGGGGTGACGCGTATTAGGCGTCTATCTGAGACTGAGAGGTAATCGAGACCAGCCCGTCATCGAAGTTGAGCCCGCGAGAATATCTCCAGATATCCTCGGCGGAAACGCTCCTTCGGGGCGGGCTTCAACTTTTTCTAGGGTGTTGTGTAGCGCGAGCTTATCTGTTACAATAGAGTAGATATGGTACAAGTCACACGTAAAGATCAGAAAGAAGCGAACGAAAACATCATTCGTCGTTTCAATCGCAAGGTGCTCCAGAGCGGAGTACTGGCAGAGGCAAAGTCGTCTATGCGATTTAGCAAGCCTCTAAGCAAGACGGAACGTCGCGCAAAGGCGATTATCCGCAAAGAACGCAAAGCAGACAAGATGCAGAAAATGCGTCTAGGAGTTCGCTAAGCGGTGGCTCTAAGCCAAAAAATTCAAGACGATATGAAAGCCGCTCTTTTGAGCGGCAATCGTTTTGAGGGTGATGTGTTGCGCAATCTCAAGGCAGCGATTCTCAACGAAGAAGTCGCTGCTGGCAAGCGCGAAGAAGGCCTAGACGACGCAACGGTCGAAAAGATTATCGCTCGCGAAGTAAAAAAGCGCAACGAAAGCGTCAAGATCTACGAAGAAAACGGCCGCCCAGAGCTGGCCGAAGATGAGAAAAAAGAAATCGCTGTACTGAGCGTATATCTGCCACAGCAGCTAAGTGAAGATGAAATCCGAGAAATCGCTAAATTGGTGATCGAAGAAATCGACAACGTCGGCCCGAGCATGATGGGGCAGGTGATTGGCGGTGTCAAAGCCAAAGCTGGCAATGCCGCGGACGGTGCAGTGGTTGCACGTGTTGTCAAGGAATTGCTACAATCTTAAGGTAAAGACTCTAGACAAAAAGAAGGGAACAAATCTAGGAATGATTTTATTGTTTGGCCCGACAGGCGCGGGTAAAAGCATGCAGGGGCAAATGCTGGCGGTACGCCAAGGCTGGAAGTGGCTGAGTACTGGCCAGATGTTGCGCGATAGCGAAGATCCAGAAGTGATCGAAGTGCTCAAAAGTGGTGAGCTAGTGAGCGATGAGCTTACCTACGACGTGTTTGACGCGGCGATTCAAGATGCACGCGAAAAGCAATTCCCGCGTGTGATTGTCGACGGCTTCCCACGCACCAAAGAGCAAGCTGAGTGGCTGGCGGACTACATGGAGCAAAACAAAGAAAGCATCGACCTAGTGGTCGTGCTCGAGGTGCCAGAAGGCGAAATACGCAAGCGCCTTGAACTGCGTGCACGTATGGAAGATACGCCAGAAACAATCGCCAAGCGTATGACAATTTACCGCCAAAAAATGTACCCAGTACTCGGTACATTTGCCGAAGAGGGTATGAAAATTGTCCACCTCGATGGTACTGGTACGGCCGGCGAAGTGCACGATAGGTTATACGCAGAAATAGAAGCAAACGGATTGGCGTAGCAATTATGAGCGAACCCATTACTGGTCGCAAAACTCCTGAACAGCTGCAAGCTATGCGCGAAGGTGGCGCGATTTTGGCGCAGATTTTTGCGGATATTCGTGAGTTCGTACGTCCTGGTATGAGCGAGCTTGATGTCAACGAGTTTGTGGCTGGCAAGATAAAAGAATACGGTGCGACACCTACATATCGCGAGCCAGACCCAGACTTTCCAGGGGTGATTTGCATCAGTACCAACGAAGAAATCGTGCATGGCGTACCGACAGACTATAAGCTTGAGACGGGTGATGTTACCAGTTTTGATCTTGTGATTACCTACAAAGGCATGAAGACAGACAGTGCATTTACGATGGTAATTGGTGAGGAGCCTAGGGGTGCAAAGAAGCACCTAGTTAGCCTTACGGAACGTAGTTTGCAAGCTGGTATCGACGCGATTCATGGTGATGGTACGACAACCAATGAGATCGGTGCGGCGATTGAAGCAGTGTTAAATAAAGGCAAACTTGGAATTATTCGCGAGCTCGTCGGGCACGGCGTGGGGCTCAAGATGCACATGCCGCCAGATGTGCCAAACTATAAGATTCGTGGGCGGGACACAATCCTGCGCGAAGGTGATACCATTGCCATAGAGCCAATGGCGACACTTGGCGGTGAGCGCATAGCTACAAATAAGCAAGACGGCTGGACAATCGTTACACGTGACGGTAGTCTAGCTGCACATTTTGAGCATACGGTGTTGATTACACACGACGGCGTAGAGATTTTGACACGCACCAGCTAGTTGAGCTAGACTCTTCCAAAATGCATCCATAAGCGGTATAATTAAGCACATGCAAGATACGTCCAAATATGCCGTAGGTATTGATATAGGTACAAATATAGTACGCTGTGTAGTAGGACACGTCGATATATCATCTGGCGCGCCGACTATTGTGGGTGTAGGTGAGGTGCCAAATAGCGGCATGCGCAAAGGTGTTGTCGTGAATCTTCAGGGGCCAAGCAAGGCGATAGATGATGCGCTAGGTGAAGCAGAACGTATGAGTGGCTACCAAGTAAATGAAGCCACGCTGAGTATCAATGGTTCGCATATTTTGAGTACCAAGGCAGACGGTATGATTGCGATTGGCATGGCTAATCATGAAGTCGACCAGGAAGACATATATCGTCTCGAAGATGTTGCTACATCTGGTAAAGTGCCAGCAAATCGTGAGATTCTTGATCTTGTACCATTTAGTTATCGACTCGATGGGCAAGATGGTATCAAAGATCCTATCGGCATGGTGGGGACACGCCTAGAGATTAATGCTAATGTAGTGTCGGCACTTGCACCGCATGTAGCAAATCTCCAAAAAGCTGCCGAGCAAGCGTCGGTACAGCCTCACGCGTTAGTGCCAAGTGCAGTCGCGGCGGCTCGTGCCGTACTCACCGAGCAGCAGCTCGAAAATGGTGTTGCTGTGATAGATTTTGGTGGCGCAACTACAAGTATTGCTATCTATGAAGAGGGTGATTTGCAGTATACGGCAGTTATCTCAGTCGGTGGCAATAACATTACCAATGACCTTGCTATTGGTCTCAAAACCGACCCAGAGATAGCCGAGCAGGTGAAGCTACAGCATGCTGTAGCCACAGGTGGTCGCGAGAGTAAAAAGATTACGATTAAACATGAAAAAGAGTCACATGAGTTTGATGTAGCTGAGGTAGACGAGATTGTTGAGGCACGACTCGAAGAATTGTTTGATGCAATCAATGCTGAGCTCAAAAAAGCTGGGCGCAAAGGCAAGTTGCCAAACGGTGTAGTGCTTGTGGGTGGCGGTGCTAAGCTCAAGGGGTTGGTAGACTACACTAAAAACAACCTAGAGTTAGCAGCGCGTATCGGTAAGCCAAAAGGCTTCGGCGGTGTAGCCGAGCAGTTAGAGCAGCCAGAATTTGCTACTGCGGTAGGCCTGTTGTTCAGTGATATACAAAATATCGAGAACCATAGTGCACATCACCAAGGCGGCTCAAAAGTTCATAATTCAGCTCAAGGTGTTGCGAATACAAAAAACTTTTTGAGCAAGTTTTTTAGTCGATTCCGCGCATAACAACGACGCTGAAACCTTGAACAGCATAGTCATCATGCTATACTAGATACAGATTATAGAAGTAGGGGGAGAAACATTACATGCCCGAAGTAAAACCAAGTGAAGTCCAGACATTTGCAAGCATCAAAGTAATTGGTGTTGGTGGTGCTGGCGGCTCTGCGGTCAACCGCATGAAAGAAGCAGGCCTAACTGGCGTGCAATTCATTGCGATGAATACTGACGCACAGGCACTACATAATTCAAAAGCTGACCTCAAAATTCACCTCGGCAAAGATGCAACTGGTGGTCTTGGTGCGGGTGCTGATCCGAGCGTAGGTGAGCGAGCCGCAACTGAATCAAAAGAAGAAATAAAAGAAGCGCTTGACGGTGCAGACATGGTGTTTGTGACTATTGGTGCTGGCGGCGGCACTGGCTCGGGTGCAGGACATGTCGTAGCAGAGATTGCTCGCGAGTTGGGTATCTTGGTTGTAGGCGTAGCTACTAAGCCATTTAGCTTTGAAGGCGAAAAGCGCCGTCAAAATGCAGAATGGGCAATCGCACATCTCGGTCGTCAGGTTGATACACTTATTACAATTCCAAACGATCGCTTACTGCAGACGATTGACCGACGCACGCCCCTACTCGAAACATTCAAGATTGCCGATGATGTACTTCGGCAGGGCGTACAGGGTATTTCTGAGCTTATTACTGAGCATGGACTCATCAATCTCGACTTTGCCGATGTCAAAGCGATTATGAGCAATGCTGGCTCAGCGCTAATGGGTATTGGTCGCGCTAGCGGCGAAGAACGTGCAGCACTCGCAGCACAGCAAGCTATCGAATCGCCACTCATCGAAGTATCTATCGACGGTGCCAAAGGCGTGCTCTTCAATGTAACAGGTGGTTACGATATGAGCATGGCAGAAATCCAAGAGGCTGCCGAAATCATCACTGGTGCAGTTAGTCCAGATGCCAATATTATCTTTGGTGCAACGCTCAAGCCAGAGCTAGAGGACGAACTTATCATCACCGTAATTGCGACGGGATTTGATAGTGAATACTTTGAAGAGCAGGCTAGCTCGCTTGAACCAGCAGTACAGAACGGTAGTATCACCCCTTCGGAACACCTAGGTGGTGTCGATGATGTTGCTGTCGAAAGTGTAAACATGGATCTAGATCAGGTTGATGCAGCCGAGGAGTTTGCTGCCGAAGCAGATCATAATATCTGGGATCAGCCTGCACCTACACCAGAAGAAGAGGACGAGTCAGACATGCCTGCATTTCTCCGTCGTCGTAAGAAAAATCAATCAGACGAATAAAGGGGCGCAACGTGAACACGCAGCAATACCGAATCGGTGATAGCAAGGTGCTAGAATCCCGAGAGGTGAGTGATGGTAAAACGATTCGTCGTCGTCGCGAAACCCTTGATGGGAAGTATCGTTTTACAACATATGAGCGTATTGAGAAACCTAATCTTGCGGTGGTTAAAAAAGATAGTAGTCGTGAGTTGTTTGATCGTGAAAAGCTAGCAGGTGCGATCAAGCAGTCAGTTGGTAAATTCTTTAAGTCAGAGATTGAAATTGAGCGTATTATCGATAATATCGAAGATGCGATTTATGAGCTTGGCGAATCAGAAGTGTCATCACGTGCTATAGGTGATATTGTACTCGATAAGCTTGCTGACAAGAATGAAGTTGCATATGTGCGCTTTGCGAGTGTGTATCATGACTTCAAGACGCTTGATGAGTTCGAATCAATCTTGGCCTCTCGCCGTAAACAGCGTGAGTCTCAGGAGGGTGTGGCATGAAAATCGTGATTGTATACCGTGATCAGAGTGATCATGCGCGTAGCATTATAGACTTTATGCGCGATTACGAGAGGCAAACGGGTCGTCAGCTGGCGACATTGGAGCCTGACACTCCAGAGGGTGCGCAGTTTTGTAGTACCTATGACATTGTCGAGTATCCAAGTATAGTCGCAGTAAGTGATGATGGTATATTACAGCATTTGTGGCGTGGGCTGCCTCTGCCGCTGATAAACGAAGTGAGCTACTATGACCATACAGAATAAACTACGAGGCATCAAAGATTTTTTCACCCATTCGGATAAAAGATTGCGTGATGATCGCTGGATTTTTACCAGTATGCTTATCGGTGCAATGTTAAGTCTATTGGCATCGTTTGTCTTGTCTGTCGAAGCAGTAGAGTTAGCACGAAATCCTAACGCAGAGCTCTCATGTAGCGTCAATGTGGTGCTCAACTGTGCAACTGTCGCCAAACACCCAACAGCTGAAATGTTTGGATTTCCCAATAGCTTTTTGGGGCTTATGGCAGAGTCGGTTGTGATTACTGTGGCAATTGCGGGTTTGGTCGGCATTCGTTTTCCTAGAGCTTTCATGTTTGCGGCGCAAATTGGCTATACGTTCGGATTTATTTTTGCGCTTTATCTGTTCTACATCAGCTTCTTTATCATCCAGGCGCTGTGCCCATGGTGCTTGCTAGTAACTGCAACAACAACAATGGTCTTCTTTGCGATCACTCGCTTCAATATTCGCGAAAATAATCTTTATTTGCCAAAATCTGTTATGAAGTCCCTGCATGCATTTGTCGACAAAGATTATGACAAGCTGCTCATGGCATCTATCATCGTATTGTTCTTTGCAGCAATAATTCTCAAATACGGGGATGGTCTATTTGGATAGTATGCTCACTGCGTTTCTAGTTGGGATAGGCGCTTCGGTAGCGTATATGACAGCTGTATTTGCATGGGCACATCAACACAAACGCTACGATATCCTCAATGTCGTATGGGGATTGGCTTGTGCGGCTATAGCAGCAGCAACTTTTGTGGCACATGGCCATGATTCGCTCATTGGTGTGCAAGCACTAGTTATGGTATTAGTCGCCATATGGGGTGTACGCCTCTATGTCCACCTGCATCGTGCATGGTTACGACACCATACAGAAGATAAGAGATTCGTACGTCTCCGCAAAGACTATGTGCACAAAAAAGGCGGTGTGGCGTGGAATATGTATACGAGAGTCTATCTGGTTCAAGCGCTATGGGCACTCATCGTAAGTGTACCGATTATTATTGTGATGGGAAGCGAGGCGGTAGTATATGGCTGGTGGGCAGTGGTCGGCACGGTGGTTTGGCTTGTTGGGTTTGGGTTTGAGGCTATTGGAGATCATCAGCTACGACTGTTTCGTACCGACCCGGCCAACAAAGGTAAGATTATGATGTCGGGACTTTGGAAATACACACGCCATCCAAACTACTTTGGCGAGATTGCACAGTGGTGGGGGATATTCGTGATTGCATGGTCGGTACCGTTTGGCTGGGCGGGATTTATTGGCCCACTTGTTGTCACTTGGCTATTGGTCTTTTCTGGTATACCAGTGCGTGAGCGAGAGTTTCGTCGTCGCAAAGGCTGGGAAGAGTATCGCCGGCGCACGAGTAGGCTTTTGCCGCTGCTTCCGCGTGACTAGATTGAACTGAGTGGCATAAAATGCTACAATTGCTCTAGACGTTTGAGTGGCTATCACCCACGAGTCGCGGGAAGAAAGGTGTAAATCCGACTAGACCCCGCCGCGCACGCTGCGACAAAGCGAACAGAATAAGTGCTAAGAATCCTTTCTTAGAAACTGGATGGTACCACCCGAAACCTCTCGGGCTCCAGTGGCTAGGAGAGGATTTTTGATTGGAGAAAACATGGAGCGAGAGCGACAACCCAGCTACGAAATACGCGAAGCAACCATCGATGATGTCGAGACTATTCGTGCTATGCAGGCGCAGTCGTGGCGAGATACATATCGTAATGACGAGCTGGGCGTGACGGAGGAGTGGCTGGCAGGGGAAACAGCCAAGTGGTTCACTCCAGAGTGGATGGAAAAGTCATACGAGAAGCTGGGCGAAGTTTTTGCTGATTCGCAACAGTTTTATCGAGTAGCTGATAGTGGTGATGAAGTTGTAGGGCTTGTCCACGCCAGTACAAAGCCGGATGGCACGAGGCATCTAGACGGTCTTTATACCGCCAAGGAGACGCATGGTACTGGTCTCGCGCAGCGGCTGATGGAGCTTGTAGATGAGTGGGCAGCGGGCAGTGAAATTGACCTCGAAGTCGCCTCGTACAATGAGCGCGCCAAAGCTTTTTATCGCAAGTGTGGCTTCGTAGAAACAGGCGAAACGGATGAACTGTTTCGTGGCAAAATGCCTGTGACGGTTATGACGAGAAAGGCTAATCATGAGGATTGAGGGCGAAAAGTTTCAGAACAGTCAGACGTGCAAAGGTACGAGTTTTGCACCTGTAGATGCACCGTTGGATTTCGCAGAAATTGCTATCACTGGGAGATATCCCGAAGAAGGTTGGGCGATTAATCACGAAGTACATGAAATAGTGCGTGTTCAGCGGGGGTTCGGTGTGCTGGCTATTCGCGAGGCTGAGGAGGTGAAGCTGCTGCAAGGAGATGTCGTACATGTGCCACCAAAAACGCCATTTGCATGGAGCGGCGATATGACATTACATATGTCGTGCAGCCCGCCATTTAATCCAGCGCAATATGAAATTATAGGAGAAGATGATGAGTGAATTAGAATTAGCGACACGAATGACGGATACCGAAGCAAGCAGTGAGACACTTAGAGATATTCAGGAAAATATGGGGCAATTTGCAGTATTTGTAGACATGATAAAAAGAGGGGAGGAGCAGCATGAAGTTTAAGGCAAGTAGTCGCCGCCGCGCACTAGAATACGAAAAAGAGTGGGCGAAAACATGGAAAGATAATAAGACGTTTGAGGCGTCGGTCGAAAACCGACCAGCAGATGACGCCTATGTGTTCTACGACGGACCGCCATTCATCACTGGTGTGCCACATCATGGCACATTGCTGAGCAGTATTGTCAAAGATGCGGTACCACGCTATTGGACGATGAAAGGCAAGCGAGTTGAGCGTGTGTGGGGCTGGGATACGCATGGTTTGCCGGCAGAAAACTTTGTCGAGAAGCAGCTTGGTATTATCGACCGCCGGCAAATTGTCGCGAGCAGCGACGAAGCAGCGCCACTCGACAAAGACGGCAATCCGCTACCAATAATTAGTCTTGAGAAATACATCAACAAGGCGCACGAGTCGATGGTCGCCAATGCCGCCACGTGGGAAAACGTAGTCGATCGCGTTGGTCGCTGGGTTGACTTTAAGGGTGCGTACAAGACCATGGACAAAGACTTCATGGAAAGCGTCTGGTGGGCGTTCAAAGAGCTCTACGAAAAAGGCAAAATCTACGAAGGTGAAAAGGTATTGATGTTTGATACCAAATTTGCCACGCCAGTGAGTAAAAACGAAGTCACAATGGACAACGATGCGTATCAGACGGTCACCGATCCAAGCCTCTACGCTAAGTTTAAGCTAGTAGACAGTGATACAAGTATCCTTGCGTGGACAACCACACCATGGACACTCCCGGCCAACCTCATGCTAGCGGTGAACCCCGACATGACGTATTGCGAAGTCGAGGTGGGTGGCGAAAAGCTTATCGTCGCCAAAGAAGCACTTGAGCGCGTGCTTAAAGACGAGAAAAATAAGCCGCTCGATTACAAAGTAGTCCGAGAATTTCCTGGCAGTGAGCTGGTAGGAAAGTCGTACGAGCCGCTCGATGCAGGCAGTACCTGGCCAGAAAATGATGCGGTGCACAAAGTGTATGCGGCGGATTTTGTCAGTCACGAATCTGGTACGGGTATCGTCCATATCGCACCTGCGTATGGTGAGGACGACTTTGAGTTGGCCAGGAATCATGGCGTGGGCGCGTTTCACGTTATTGATGACAATGGCTACTACATCGACACCAATTACAAAGGCCTGGAAGTATGGGAAAACAACAAGCGTATCGCCAAAGACCTGATAGAAAAAGGTATTGCTTGGAAGATTGAATACATTCGCCACGAATACCCATTCAATCCACGCAGCGGCCAGCGCATCATGTACCGCGCCATCCCGAGCTGGTTCTTCGATATCCAAGGCAGCAAGCCACTCATGCTCGAGCAAAACGAAAACATCAACTGGTTTCCGCCGCACCTCAAGCATGGCCGCTTTGCCAAAAACATCGAGCAAGCCCCAGATTGGAACCTATCTCGCGACCGCTTCTGGGCGACGGCGATGCCTGTATGGAAAGGCGACAAAGGCACTGTCAAAGTTATTGGTAGTTACGCCGAACTCAAGGAGCTATCTGGGCAAGAACTAGAAGATTATCACCGCCCATGGGTCGACGACATCACGTTCGAAATCGACGGCGAGGAGTTCATGCGTGTCGACAAAGTACTCGACTGCTGGTTTGAGAGCGGCAGCATGCCATTTGCGCAGCTGCATTATCCGTTTGAGAATAAGGAAAAGTTTGAGCAAAACTACCCGGCAGACTTCATCGTGGAATACGTCGGCCAGGTGCGTGCGTGGTTTTACTACGTGCATGCGGTCAACACGGCGCTATTTGGTGACCACGCGTTCAACAATGTCATTACCACTGGTGTAGTAGCAGGCAACGACGGCCGCAAAATGAGTAAATCGCTCGGCAATTTCACCGATCCAAACGAGCTGATGGATAAGTTTAGTGCCGACAGCCTGCGCTTCTTGCTCCTCAGTAGCCCGCTACTCAAGGGCGAGGATTTTGCACTGCACGACAAAGACGTGGGTGACGTTGCGCGCAAGCTATCCATGATTTGGAATATGTACGATTTCTTCACTATGTATGCCGAAGTCGACGGTTGGGAGTTCGACCCAACCAAGCCATTTACGACCAATCCAGCTGACGTTACCAACCCGCTCGACAAATGGATCATCAGCCGCGTGCATCAGCTCAACGAACATGTCACGACGCATATGGATGCCTACAACATCCCCGAGGCTATGGCCGATATCTTGCCATTTATCGAAGATGCATCCAACTGGTATGTACGTCGCAGCCGCCGCCGTTTCTGGAAGAGTGAGGACGATGGCGATAAGGCAGAAGCATACCGCACGCTTCACTATGTATTGCTCAAACTCTCGGTGATTTTAGCGCCGTTTACACCGTTCCTGGCAGAGGAATTGTACCAAAAACTCGGCGGTAGGGCAGAGTCGGTGCACTTGCTCGACTGGCCGACAAACTATACGGTCGATCAGCTAGTGCTCGACGAAATGAACACAGTGCGCGACTACGTCAATCAAGCACTCAGCCTGCGCGCCAAAGAGCGTATCAAAATCCGCCAGCCACTCGCCAGCGTAACTGTGCCGAGCCTCGGCAAGTTTGTGAATTTCGAGGATATCCTGACGGAAGAGCTCAATATTAAAAAGGTCGAGCAGGGCAATGAACTTGCACTCGATTTCACTATCACGCCAGAGCTCAAACGCGAAGGCCTCATGCGCGAAGTAATCCGCCATGTACAAGCTGCCCGCAAAAACGCCGAGCTAAATGTCGATGATCGCATCGACCTGTCGCTTGCGACGGACAGTGTCGAGTTGAGCGAAGCCATCGCCCGGCACCAAGACACAATTGCAGCCGAGACGTTGGCCGAGTCGTTCGACAAAGGCTGGTACGAGTTTGAGCTAGAGGTCAAGGTAGAAGGCGAGCCGCTCAAGATATCACTCCAAAAGGTGTAGTCTCACAGGAGCCACAAACACTACCTAGTTCTTCTCATCTACTGTATAATAGGCGGTAGTATTATTAGATATTTGGCACGTGGAGTGCTAAAAGAGGAGTTGCCGCCACCATGACAGGGCTCAAGATCCGACAATTGCGATCGATGAAATACAAACTATTATTCACGAGCCTTGCCGTGTTTGCGCTAGTGGCGCAGCCATTATATGGATTTGTGGCAAGCCAAGTGGCAAATGCAATGACAGCAGCGGTGACAACACAGCAAGAACTCAAAGACGCTGTAGCGAACACGGCAGTATCGACTATTGCTATTGGTGGAACAATCACAACGACTGAAGAGATTGTGATCAGCCGTAATGTCACGCTCCAGGGCGGCACGTTGAAGGCTGGTTTCAACGAAAACGGTACTAATAACTCCGTTGTCGAAGTGACTGGTATTACCAACGCCGTCACATTTGACGGCGTAACAATCGTCGGCAATACCAATCTTCACGGTATTAATGCTTATGTAACAAACATTGTGTTGAATAATACTACTATCAACAACAACGGCCGCACTGCAGTGAATGTGAATGGTTCGGTTGTAACGATTAACTCACTTACTACTGCCGGAAATGGCCGCACGGCTTGTCTCTTTGGTATTTGTAGTACTTCGCACGGCGTTATCGATCTTGCAAAGGGAAGCAAAGTTACCCGTACGCCAACTCTTAATGTTAACGGCCCAGTAGCGCACGCAGAGAATCTGACGCATGTCCGCTTTGCCGTCCCTGACCATTTGGTAGACGATACGCAGCTCAACCAATACTATGGTGTAACTGGTGGTCTTCGCTTCAAATCAGCGCCAGCTGCTCCAGCTATTACGGCGCCAGCCGATGGCTCGACAGTGGCGAGTAGCACTGTGAATGCTACCTGGAGCGCACCCTCGACCCAGAATGGAGCAAGGCACGCAACCGCTTCATATAACGTATCGATTGACGGCGGTCCAGTGACGAATGTCGCGGCAACCAGCCACACCTTCACTGGTCTCGCAAACGGCAGCCACACTAGTCAGTCGCAGCATCTGGTCTCGTGGGTGGTACGGCGATGCACACCTTTACGGTTGCAATTCCAGACACTGCTCGCCCAACGGTCAGCAATATCTCTATGACTCCACGTATCAACGGCAACATTGGCGGAACGGTAACAGTCACCTTTGACCTAGAGGACGAGACAGGTATCGACCTGACGAAAACTCGTGTACTATTCGCAGACGGTCCTAATACTTCAAACGCTGCCAAAGAATCAGCAAAGTTTACGCCAGTTCTTGTCAGTGGCAATACCTATCAGGTGGAAATCGACACACTTGATTTTGTAAAAGCGAACTGGACGGGCAACTACAGCTTGACCTTCAGCCTATGGGATACACTTGGTAATCAGGGTTCGTCAAAACCTGCTGATTTCCGCCCTATTTTGATCGACAACAGCGGTCCAACATCAGTCTGGACGGCGCCAGCAAATAACGACACCATCAATGGCATGACACGCTTTAGCTTCGATGTGTCAGACCACACTGGTGTAAAATCAGGCTACGTAAAATTGAACGGTCCAACGACAAAACAAGTAAACCTTGTTCAGGATGGTACGAGCTCTATCTGGTATGCAGATATCGATACGACTGAATTGACCGACGGCAGTTATACTGTTGATGCGCGATTTGTAGATTTGTTCGACAAGGCACGATATGGTGCGAACAAGGGGACGGTAGTTATTGACAGT
Source organism: uncultured Candidatus Saccharibacteria bacterium (assembly GCA_964593465.1). Taxonomy (GTDB): domain Bacteria; phylum Patescibacteriota; class Saccharimonadia; order Saccharimonadales; family Saccharimonadaceae; genus Mycosynbacter. The sequence goes on along the minus strand of CAZQJY010000002.1, from coordinate 91,267 downwards.
GCCGCACCAACCGTTCCGACTATTACCGCGCCTGGTGTGCGCCAGTGGTTCAATGGAGGTTCGACGATCAACAGCTGGACAGCATCGACCGACGCAAGTGGCATCGCTGAATACGAAGTCAAATACGAATTCGTTGGTCGTCCGACCGCCTTTCGTACGGTAACCGCTCCTGCGATATCGCGTACACAAACGTTTAGCGGTACGTACCAAGGTCCAATCACCATTAGCGTTCGCGCTAAAGACAACGCAGGCAACTGGAGCGCGTACAGTCGTTCCGTGACGTACAACTATGACTCGATTACTCCTACGACAGATATTCATGTCAGCATGCCAACTGGCGGTACGTTCACAGTCAGCGGTGATGCTAGGGATAATGTGCAACTCAATCGCGTCTATGTACAGCTTGTCAGCCGCGTGACGGGCTTGCGTTGTGGTGGCACGACGATTAACCTGATCCCGAATGGTGCAACAGCGAGCTGGGCAGTGAACTACGACCTCGCGACGCTTGGCGCAAATTGCCCAGAAGGTGATTTCGCTGCGCATGTCGAAGTTGTCGATATGGCCGGCAATCGCGGTACGGCTGGCTGGACAGACAATTTCTTGGTACAAGCTCCAGCTGGTAATACTGGTGGCGACAATGGTGACCCTGATGATAGTACAGATAACAACGGTGGTATAGGCGGCGAAAACGAAAACGGCAATACAGGCGATGGTGAAGACCCTGCAGCAGGAGATGATAGGACCGACAGCCCAGCAGCAGGAGGAGGTGATAATGCTGCAAATAGTTCGGGCGGTCAAAAGAGCGGTAGTCAAAATAGTGGTAATCAAATCACAAGGCTGATTGAAGCGGTTCTTCCAACACAGCCACTTTTAGTCACTAGTCTGCCAACAACGAGTGCGCCTCAGGCGTTAGCTCTATTCAGTACGACTACAGCTGCTGCTCAGAGCACTGACGCTGACGTAGACACACAGGATGAGCAAGATACTGACAAGCCAAGCAGGACGGCAATCAGCCGTACAGCACTATCAGATGCTAGCGAAGAGGGTGAAGTTCAAGCTGCTCAGGATACACGCACTAGTTGGTCTGCAGTAAATGCCGTGCTTGCAGTTATCGCCGCTATCGCAGGTTTGATGACACTACTGGGGCTGTTTGGTAAGCGTGATGAGGACGAAGAGTCACGTAATGGTACGCGAGTGGTATCTGTGGTACTGGGTGGAGCGTCTGTAGCGGCACTTGTACTGCTGGAAGACTTTGCTGTACCAATCGGTATTGTTAACTGGTGGACGATTGCATTTGGTGCTGTAGCGCTTGTGCAAATAGCTATCGTTACATCACTCAAGGCGCCAAAGAGCTAAGGTATAGCAACGTATAGTTGTCGCGAGCTTCCTTCTACTGGTAGGGAGCTCGCTTTTTTTGACATAAGCATATATACTAACACTATAAATGGCAGCGCACAGTAAACAAACACCAATACATCATCGAGCTCGACGTACCGCCAAAAAGCACGTCAAGCTTGCTGTGGTGCCACACAGAGAAAACCAGTATAAGCCGCACCTAATACGCCGTCATGGCTTGATGGTGATTGTGCTGGCAGTGATTGTCACACAATTTATTGGTCAGAGCTGGATGTTTCGCAATGTGTTGGGCAATGAAAATCAAGTTACCATCGCCGAGCTATTAGCAGATACAAATGCCGCTCGTGTCAAAGAGAGGAGGCAGCCGCTCCAGTTGAATAGTCGGCTATCGCATGCTGCGTATCTGAAGGCGCAAGACATGCTTAAGAATCAGTATTGGGCACACACCTCACCCCAAGGTATTGGGCCATGGAAATGGATAGGGGACGTAGAGTATAACTATGCCTATGCAGGCGAAAACCTTGCACGTAATTTTAAAAATAGCAGTGCAGTGGTGGGGGCATGGATGCGATCATCGACACATCGAGATAATTTACTCAAATCGCAGTATCGTGATGTTGGGTTTGCAACAGTTGACGGTATGATGCAAGACAAGCCCGTGTCTTTGGTGGTAGCAATGTATGCTGCGCCGGCATCAGATATGTTTGCGGCAGTACAGGGTGTAAACTTCGCCGCCCCAGTGAGCGGCCAGCTGAGTGTGGCGTCTAAGGCTGGCTTGTCGCTGCAGACGATGAATCCCATTGTACTGAGTAGTATCGTGCTGTTATTGCTTGCGGCGATTGTGGCTCTAGTTGCACAGCTATACGCTCATCGAATCCCGAAGTATTTGCAGAGCACATGGAATAAGCATCACGGGCTTGCCAAAGCAGTAAGCTTGTCGGCTATTGCAGTAGTTGTAATCACGTTTTATGGGACTGGAGGACAACTGTAAGAGGTTGTTCTATTCGGCTCTTGATTGGAGTTCAGGATAGACAATTAGGCTGCAGGATTCTTTTTGGTTACTATTCATTTTTAGTTATTTAATGCTACCATGTCTCACAGATAATTATTGACATATAAACATAACTATGTTAGTATGAAAATATTAATATACTCAAAATAAAAAAAGTATTCAACATAAAAACATATGATTTTTCGTACACATAGCCAAATCCAATTTGACCCAGTAGACCCGCTTGGTGATGGTCTGGGTGATGATATTGCTGCTGAGCAGCGTGAGCCAGAAGCGATCCATGACTTACATGATATGATTGACCCGTATGCACTAGAACAGAGGTGGAGCGCACTTTTAGAAGAAGTGCAGCACGATCCAGACTGGTTCGATTTTGCTGACTAAGCACTCCCAACGGGGAGTGCTTTTTGATTGAACACAAGACATGTGAACAAAATTTGTGAAGGGTATTGACAAAATGATTATGGTCTGCTATACTACGAAGCGTAATCAATTAAAACAAAAAACATACTCCACCACAAAACTGCGAGTACATTAAAAAGAAGGAAGAACAAATACAATGAAAAAGCGACTAAGCTCAATCATCACTGTTTCGGCATTTGCACTTGCTGCAATCGCTACTCCAGCTGCATATGCAGCGACTACGGCTGACTCACAGCTAACACAACAAATTAATGCAGGCGTTATCTCTACGGATATCCGTGACTCGTCGGATAACATACTTACTGTACCGACATTTGCTATGGGTGCGACATCTAGGTCTGCAAGCGTACAAACAACAACTGGTGCATTCGGTGAAGCTGAAAAGCGCATCTATGTAGACAACCCAGGCGCAAGCACAAATGGCGGTAGCTTTACACTCAGCCTGAATGCCAAAACTCCAGGTACAGAAACTTGGAAAGACGGTGCAAAGACTTACGCTTACAATGGTGCGACTGCAGCTGATGGTCAGCTAACAGTAGACCCACAGGCTGGTACTATCACTGCTGTAACTGGTGGCCCAACTGGTGTATCTAAGGGTACTGCGGCAACCTTCTCAGGCAGCGGTTCAATCACTTTGATGTCTGCCGATGGCACGTCAGCACCATTCTGGAATGGTTATATCACAGGTGTTGGCTTGAGCCAGAGTATTCCAGCAAATCAAGCTGCTGGTAGCTACACACTTGATGTAGTACAAACTGTAGTAGCTAACTAATAAGTTACAACTTCTACTTCAAATCGACACCCGGGCAGGGTGTCGATTTTATTGTGTTTATGCTATACTGTTCCCCAGACAGTACAAACAGTACCAAAAGGAACACACAAACATGAACTACAAACTCACTTCATCTGCTGTTGCCGTCACATTTATTGTAGCAACACTCGCTTCGGTTGCAGCAGGAGCTATCTCTGGTCAGGGTGGCATAGGCGGCCGGCCAGCGAATCCGGATTCGGACAACCCTCGCACAGAATCAATATTTATTTATACGCTCGACAAAGGCGCGACCAAAGAAGATGCTGTTAATGTCATCAATAATTCAAATGAAAAGCAAACGATCGAAGTCTATGTAACGGACGGTTCGATTTCCAACGACGGTGCGTTTGCATGTAAACAGCAAGCAGAAGAGCAAACAGGCGTGGGTAAGTGGGCAACACTCAGCAAAAATGAAGTCACACTTGAGTCTATGCAGACCGAAAAAGTCGACATGACTGTAAAGGTGCCTGATGCAGTAGAAGTGGGTGAGCATAATGGTTGTGTTGTGTTTCAGAAAAAGAATGATCCAGGTGAAGAAAAGGGTGGAATGCGTGTACAAACACGCTCGGCACTGCGTCTTGCAGTTACCATCCCTGGAAATCTGTATCGCGATGTTATGCTCAAAGATTTTAGTGTGACGCAGAGTTCTGAAGGTCGTAAATATAGTGTCACAGCAAAAAATATAGGCAATGTGTCCGTAGATGCCGATGTGCGCGTCGGATTACGCAATATCTTTGGCCGTACTGTGATGCTCGAAAGCTATGACAAAAAGATAGACACACTTGGTGGAGTGCACACAATTGTGCCAGAGCTATCGACTAACGGCGAATCCGCAGGACGTATAGAGCTTAATTATGAAGAAAACACCAAACTGTTCTGGGGTGGCTTCTATACAGCACAGGCTACTGCTCAATATAATTCCGATGCATCAGTGATTGGCAGCAAGGCTGGGCATACTATTACAAAATACAGCGATGAAGTACGGATATTTATCATGCCATCTATACAAGCAATTTTGCTGATGTTGATTCCACTCTTTGCACTTATCGGATTAATTGCATGGCTGATTGGCCGACGATATGGTGCTGCGTATCGTGAGAAAAACTGGGGTTATCACACAGTCAAACAAGGCGAGACGATAGAGTCTATCGCTCGTGCATATCGCATCAAATGGAAAAAACTGGCTCGTGTCAATGAGCTCAAAGCGCCATATATCATTAAGCCTGGCCGTCGGGTGAGTGTTCCAATCAAACGCGCCAAACGCAAGTAGGCTCACTGTGCGTACTGTGCGGATACTCCTCTATACGGTTACCACGCTTGCTCTTGCAGGTGTGGTAACCGATGGATTTGAGACGTCTGTACGGGCTGCTCCGAGTCGGTTGCAGCAGGATATCTTTGCAGTAGACTGTATAGAAACAACAATCTACACAGGAACTGGTATTACTACAGAATATGGCTGTCCAGAGCCACCAACTATCGAGACAGAGGCTCAATTAGTCTCACGCTCACCAATGATATTTGAGGGTTGGTTCGATGCATACAATAAGCAGTCGCTCAAAATTACTTTTTCGAACGGACATGAATACGTACTGGGCATGGACTCACAGTTGACCGTCTCTGGCGACAGATGGGAGCTGCGACTAGTTGGCGCTGCTCATATATTGCCACCTGGGTCCTACACTATGGTAGTCGAGATGACGGCAACCAATGGGTCTGTGGTACTAACGTCCAAGCAATTTATCGTAGATGAATACGTCGAACCAGAGGTGCCCGTTGATCCCACTGACCCCACACGTCCGATAGATCCATCGAATCCAGATCCAGACTTAGATCCTGATACAGATGGAGGAGCGGGCAGTGTAGGTAGTGGATCGCATGGAGATTCGCCTAGGTCTTCTGGTGGTCGATCACCAGGATATTTTGGCAATCACGGATCCTCTTCTATGATGCCGGGCAGCACAGAGAACGATGACAGCTCCCGTATCGTATCTGATGCGACAACATCACTTGTTGAGCAGGTACGACGAGTGGTCATATCGTATGCGACGCCATCTTGGTTACTGACATTTCTAGGGAGCTTAGCGTTTTTTGGCTACGTATTTTACCTCATGGGCAGGCATTATCGCTATATTGAGGAGCAGCATAAAATCCAGCTCAAAGCACTCAAGCGTGCTGCACGCAAAACACACCGACCTGTCACATCGCGTCACGCAGCTGATGTTCGTAAAAAGAGGCATGCATGAATTCTGTTAGCGACGAGCAGTTTGACGCGTTGATTACTCGTGCCATGAACGAGTTACCTCAGGATTATATCCGTAGACTCGATAATGTTGCGATTGTGCAGGCTGATGAGCCCACGCATGAGCAGAAGATCAAGATGGAGATTGACGACAATCATTTGCTTTTGGGGCTGTATGAAGGAATACCTCTCACGGCGCGTGGCGCAGGCTATACGTTTGTATTGCCAGACAAAATTACTCTTTTTAAATACCCACTTCTGGCAATTTCGCACAGTGAGGAAGATTTTTTTGAAAACACCAAACGCACATTATGGCACGAAATGGCACATTTTTATGGTCTAAGCCATGCTGATATGGACGCCCGTCAGCGTAAACAATAGATTCCGGTTGCAACAACAGAGGTAACAAAGTACAATCATAAGCATGAACATTACAAAAGCTATTATTCCTGTTGCCGGATGGGGAACACGTCGTTTGCCTGTCACCAAAGCTGTTGAAAAGTGCATGCTGCCCGTAGGTAATCGCCCTATTGTAGATTATGTTGTACAAGACGCAATCGCAGCGGGTATTACTGAAATATTCTTTGTGGTAAGCAAGGGTGATACGCAGCTCCAAAAGTATTACACTCGTAACCCTGAACTTGAGCAACACTTGAATTATTTTGGTAAGCAGGAATATTTGCGATACGTCATGCCGCCAGAGGGTGTCAAATTCTATTTTATAGAGCAATTAACTGGTAATAAGTACGGTACGGCGATTCCTGTGGGTCTGTGTATGCAGTATCTCAAACCTGGCGAATCTGTTGCAGTGATGATGGGTGATGATTTTGTTTATAATACCGATGGTAGTTCGGAGCTTGCACGTCTCATCGCAGCAACACCCCCTGGCGGCAATAGTATGCTAACCACCACAGTGCCACAAGAGGCTGTTGGTCGCTATGGTGTAGTCGAGTTTGATGTCAACGGTAACTACTACCGCATCGTAGAGCATCCCGATCCAGTCTCGGCGCCTAGTAATTCCATCAATATCAGCAAATACGTCTTTAATTATGACCTAATGCAGGCGATTACTTCATATGCAAATGTCGATATCACAGGCGAATACTATATCATCGAGCCTATCAATCAGTATGTGCTCACTGGCGGCAGTGTCAAAGTTGTACCTGCAGTGGGTCAATATCTTGACGCAGGTGATCCGTACTCTTGGCTGTACGCTAATAGGGTTATTCTTGGGCAGTAACGATTTCGCATAGACTTGTTGGCTAGTGTATTCTATGGTCAACGCATTGACTTTTTATTATGTTTATGCTAATATGTTATTATAAAAATACAGCTATTGTCTGTTCAAAATAATAAACATGGAATCATTACAAATGTCAGAAAAACTAAACATAGCACAGGCACGAGAAGAACTGGCGCAAGAAAAGTTTGCCACAATGCCAACTCCGGAACAAACACTGAAGGATGTTGGTGAAGCGTTGCATGACTACAAGCAAGCATATGATGAAAACCCAGACGGCAGTATGGATCAGTTTGCTAAATTACAGGAAGCGTTGATAGTACACGAGTCGAATGCTACACCTAGACAGGAGAGTGATTCTATCGCGAATGAGGGTGATGCAACTCCTAAGCGTGGTCGTGTAGCCCGTATGCTGGGTAGGGTTGCGGCAATTCCACGTGCGCGTCGTGCTCACAAAGCAAAGTCGGCACTTGAAAGCGGAGATTATCGTAACGGTTCGGCTACACCCCAGTCAGAAACACCAAGCACGCATCGAGCTATAGAAACTCAGCCAGTAGATGTTAAGTCTGAACAAGACAATCTCACTGCCGGAGAGGTTCGCGATCAGGCCGCTATTGCTGATGGTCGGGACGTCGAGATAGCACCGACTAAGGATGGATTTGATGACCTACGTAACCGTATGGAGGCAGATTTTGCCGACGAGCAGCGCAAGCTCGATGCTGCTCCAGAGGAATCAGTAGATTCCGGGCAGCTAGCAATTGAAGCGGCATCTGTATTGGGCGAGGCAACACAAGAGAAGGAGCAAAAAGCCAAGCGTAAAGGTCGTATGATTAAACTTGTACGTACGGTGTTTGGTAATGCTGGAGTGAAGGGCGTGAATCGACTGCGCTATCGCAAGCATAAAAATCGTGCAGTAAACATTACGAAGCTACGTGCCGATCAAGAGTATGTGTACGAGGGTGAACTAGTTGAAGAAAAGCCAGAAACTAGTAGTAATTCCGAAGTTGATCAAGACGTACTTGATGCGGAAGTCGTGGATGTGCAGTATATTGATGATATACCTCAGACACTAGAGGCGAAAGAAGCATCTCGCAAGGAAGATGAGCAGCTCGCATTGGAGCGTGCGCAGAACGCAACCCCTCAGTTAGCTAGTCGTAAGTAGTTCTATGCAGGAAGATAGTGCATAAGTATACCCTGAGTGCATGCTTGGGGCATGCTTATAGCCATAATTTTGGAGTTAAGGTGCATGCGAGGTGAGATGGTTGTATACTTGCGCCTAATCTGGTATAATCAGACGTTGATTGATTAAATAAATTCGTAAGGGAAATCATGACAAAGAAAGCAGTCATTCGCGTCGGCGGTAAACAATACATCGTCAGCGAAAAAGAGACCCTCCTGGTGGACCTCCTCCCGGAAGGCACGAAAGAGCTCAAGACAGATGCGCTCCTCGTCATCGATGGTGATAAAACTACTGTCGGTACGCCAACTGTCAAAGGTGTAGTCGTAACGGCAAAGGTAACTGAGCCAGAAGTAAAAGGCGACAAAATCCGCGTGATTCGCTACAAAAGCAAGAAGCGTGTCAACACCCAGACTGGCCATCGCCAGAAATATAGCAAGCTGGAGATCGCTTCGATCAAATAATCTAGCATGATGCAAAAGCGCCCCGAAGAAGGGGTGCTTTTATTTATGAAGGGCAAGCATGAGCGAAAAGCGTAAAAAGCCAAAAATATCATATCTTGATAGACCAGACGAAGAGCCAGCATTGGTAGGCGAATTGGCGGAGGTCTACGATGTACTAGATGTTACATATGCAGATAGTGGATTCATGGATACTATGACTCTTAGGTCTGCGCAAGCAATAGGGAGAGCTATACTTGCAAGGTATAAGGAGCAGAATGAGCTATGGTATGTATGTGCGGAGTTAACTGAGGACACATATAGCGATAGGCTTGATGACATGATTGATAGGGATATTCATGAAGGGGTGCCTGAAACTGTATGGGGTGACGTATGTGATTTTGAGTTACACAATGAAGACATAGCACCCGATGCTGGCACGTTAGCGATGGTTGTTGAATCGAATACGGTCGGACAGTATGACAGATATACGATACCTATCGCATGGTCGGGTGAGTCTCGACCAGTAGTCAATATGATGGCAGTAGCCACAAGGTTTCCTGCACGTCCTGTAGATATGCCTGTGTTATATCGCACTTCGTTTCGTAAGCGTGTGTCTCAGAGGGAGTATGAAGAGGCAATTGAACTGAATGCATTGACAGCCCAAGGGGGGATTACCGGAAAAGATTTATCGACGTATATTCATGATGAGGTCGACACAATGGATTCTGATGCGAGAAAGAGGTATTTTATGTCTCTTAATCTCGAGATTGAGGACTTGTATGGTGCAGAGAATCGCTATGTTGCACTGCTTGATAGCGCGTGTCCAGAAGTGTTGTATGATCATCACGATCCGTTAACAGGAAGTGGACTAGTACGGTATGTAGATGACGACTTGCGATGCGATGTAGTAAGGATTGCGTATACGGAGACTTTTGATGGACATGTAGATGCGATATCATTGGTCGCAGTACCACAAGAAGACAATGATGTCCTGTATAAGATTCCATTAGAGGAGGGTAGGCTGCTGATTTATCGTCAAAACTTAGGAGAACAGTCGTAGAAAGTATTGTGCTCGTGCTATACTAGTACTCAGTAAGAAGGTACGAACACACACATGACGACAGTTATTTCGGTGACGAATCAAAAAGGGGGCGTGGGCAAGACAACAAGCGCGATTAATATTGCGTATTATTTGGCAAAGTCTGGCAAAAAAACCTTGCTGATTGATTTTGACCCACAAGGCAATGCGACGAGTGGGCTAGGCATCGACAAAGAGTCGCTTGATGGCACGATGACAGAAGTAATGCTTGAAACGAAGCTACTCAAAGAGGTAATTATCAAGACTGAGTTCAAAAATCTTTTCCTCGCGCCGAGTACGCCACACTTAGCGAATACAGAGGTAGAGCTGGCGCAGGCAAACCGACGGTTTACGCGATTGCGTAATGCAGTTGATAACACGCCTAGTTTTGACTATGTGATTATCGATAGCCCACCGAGCCTTAGCTTGCTCACAGTCAATGGACTGATCGCGGCGCGCTACGTGCTACTACCAGTACAAGCGGAATTTTACGCACTAGAAGGATTAGGACAGCTATTAGAAACCATGAAGCTTATCCGCAAAAACATGAATCCAACGCTCGATCTACTGGGTGTGCTACCGACGATGGTGGACAAGCGTACTAGCCTCAGTACGCAGGTGCATGAAGAAATCAAAAAGCATTTCCCTGGACGAGTGTTCAGGCATACAATTCCACGCAATATTCGGCTAGCCGAGGCACCAAGCCATGGGCTGCCAATAGGCGAATACGACAAATGGAGCAAGGGCGCGCGGGCATACAGAGCGGCTACCAAAGAGATAGAGGAGCGAGTAAATGGCTAAACCAAAAAAAGGATTAGGACGCGGCTTTGCGTCACTAATACCAGATGAATTACTTGATGAATCGTTTGATCCGACAGCAACACAAGACCAGCAAGTGAGTGACTTGCGCCAAATTAAACTCAGCCAGATTGTGGCTGATCCAGATCAGCCGCGGCGAAGTTTTGACGAAGAAGCTCTAGCACTATTGGCGGACTCTATTCGTGAGCATGGCGTGCTGCAGCCGATTGTGGTAATTGCCAAAGGTGATGGCTATATGATTGTGGCAGGTGAGCGACGTTGGCGCGCGGCTAATTTGGCAGGAGTTGATAAGATACCGGCGTTAGTGCGAACGCTTGGTGCACAGCATAAGCTAGAACTCTCTCTTATTGAGAATCTGCAACGTCGAGACTTGAATCCGCTCGAAACAGCAACTGCGTATCTGAAGCTACGTGACCAGTTTAACCTGACACTCGAGCAGATTGCAGGGCGAATTGGTACTGGCGCTGTGAGCACGATTAGTAACAAGCTACGACTACTTAAGCTGCATAAGGACGTGCAGAGTGCAATTGCACGCGGTGAGCTCACAGAGGGCCAAGCCAGGCCACTTATCGGACTAGATGATACTATTGTTGCAGATGTGTTGCCGCAGATTATCAAAGAGCAGTGGAGTGCACGCAAAATTGAGCAGTTTATCGTGGAGCTCAAAAAAGATGGCGCAAAAAAGCCAGCTGCTGCCAAAAAAGTGGCTTCTACGACATATGCACCTGAGACAGAACGACTCACTAAGCGTTTTGCGGCACCAGTCAAGATTCAGACAAATAGCAAGGGCGCAGGCAAGATTACAATTGGCTTCAAGAACGAAGAGGATTTCGCACGGATTCAGCAGCTTTTAGATAAATAGAGGGATTTCTAGAAAGATCGTAACTTATCAATTGGCCAAATGCGTACACCTACAGGACCAACAACGTCGTAGAACGGTACGGTACCAAGGCCGTTGCGTGAGTCGAGTGAAAAATTACCCTGTCGGTGATCGCCCATGACAAACAATGTTCCTTCGGGAACTTTGGTATCGACTCTGCCGCTTGTAGGGCTGCCAGGTTCTCCGTGATTATCATCATCTGGGTGAAATCCTTCAGGATTGTCATTGTTATATACGGTAACTACACCGTTTTTGACAGTGACTCTCTCGCCTGGAAATGCAATGACTCGCTTGACGATATATTCGTCGGGTTCGCCCTCGGTATAACGGGGACTGGGATTTTTAAACACTATCACCTGGCCGCGCTCTGGAATGTATGCTTTGTTGCCAATTTGCGCAGCGGTTACAGGCAGTCGGCTCACGATGAGGCGGTCACCTGTGTACATAGTAGACTCCATACTAGGACCGACAACAGAAAAAGTACGAAAAATATAGGTGTTGATAAACAGTGTGCCAATTGCCACACATACTACAAATACGATAAGACCTATAACGTCGCGTAGGCCTTGGTGTCGCTGCATAAAACTTGCGTTCATCTCTACTACTATACACCATGCCATGACAAAATGTATAACCATGAGCAAATTGATGTTTATTTTTCTATCCACACTCGTGTATTATGGGTAGAGATATTATGAGTAGAAATCGATCAATGGACGGATTTGTATCACGTACCCCCCGAGCTGAACTAGAGGGGGGTGCTGTTGGTAAGGCTAAAGTGCGATCACTGGAAGCAAAAGCTCGCGAGTCAGCAGACGAACTAAATGAGTCATCTCAGATTGGTATTAATCGGTCCGAAATCGACACGTCTTTGCGCGATATTGACTTGTCTGAGCAGGGGCCGGAAGGCTCCAGAAAGAAGAAATCTAGGAGCAGGGCTAGCCGCAAAAAGATATTTAAATGGATCGCGATATTCATACTCATTTGCCTGGTGGCAGTGGGCGCATATATCGGCATCAAGGGTCTGACGGCACTTAATAAATCACTTGCAGGTGGCGGATTGTTGGATTTTGTTCAGAAAGCTCCTCTGAAGCAAGATGCAAATGGCAGATCAAATATATTAGTATTTGGCACATCTGAAGACAGTGAGGGCGGTGAGCATCCTGGAGGTAATCTCACGGACTCAATCATGCTCGTGAGTATTGACCAGCAGAAGAAAGATGCTTTTATGATCAGTATGCCGCGTGACATGTGGGTGAAGCTCGATAGTGCATGCGATGTTGGCTACGAATCAAAAATTAATAGTGTGTATATGTGCGCATCAAATGATGGCAATGACGAAGCCGCAGGTGCAAAAGCGTTGCAGTCCAAGGTAGGCGAAGTGTTTGGCCTTGAGCCTCAGTACTATGTACATGTCAACAATAGCGTAGTTAAAGATGCGGTAGATGCTGTGGGTGGAATCACTGTCAAGGTGGAGAGCTACGACACTATCAACCCGGAGGCAGGTGTATATGATCCTAACTTTGACTGGCAGTGTCGACACCAGTGTAATATGGTGAAGTATAAGCACGGTGAAGTAGCGCATATGGATGGTGATCATGCGTTGGCATTCGCACGTGCGCGCAATGCGCAGGGCGGCTACGGTTTGCCTAATGGTAATTTTGATCGTGAGAAAAATCAGCAAAAGGTAATGCGTGCCTTGCAAGACAAAGCTATTAGTGTCGGGACGCTTACTAATGTTGGTAAAGTGACTGGCTTGATGAGTGCGCTTGGTGACAATCTACGTACAAATTTTGAGAAAAAGGAACTTCGTACAGTAATCGAGCTTGGGCAGCTTATTAAGGGAGATAAACTGCAATCTATCAACCTTACAACAGAGGGTGAGTCAGTTGTCATTAACGACATGATAGCGGGACAGAGCGTAGTGGCTCCTATAAAAGGTACGTTTGTATACTCTGGTATTCATGCGTATATTAATAACAAAGTGAACGGTAGTGAAGTTGCTAAAGAAGGTGCAAAGATTGTTGTTTTGAACGGGTCTGGTGTTGCTGGTGCTGCACAAAAAGAAACTGACAAGATGGAAGCCGAAGGTATGACAATCATTCAAACAGACAATGCACCAACGGGTGAATATGGTCATGGTAAACTATATCAACTCGGTACTGGGCATTTGGCTACAAAGTCGCTCTTGCAGCGTATGTATGGACTCTCTATCACAACTGGGGATCCGCCGCTTGTTGTTGATGAGAGGGCAGACTTCGTACTTATCATTGGCTCGTCCGAGTAGCGCCGCATACAGACCGGAAATGCTACAAGTGTGATACAATAAATACGGTTATTATGGAGTTACTAAAAGCATCGCGACGCAAAAATTTGTTCAGTGAAGTTCTTCACATCTTGCTGAATATTGTACTGGCTGCGGCAGTACTTGGCTTGGTTGTTGGTGGATCAGCGAGCTTGGCATTTCTGCTAGTTATCGTGAGTAAGTGGCGTATTTTGGCTGTGCGACCTAGGTATTGGTGGGCAAATATACAGGCAAATATTGTTGATATCTCGGTTTCACTGGGTAGTGTTGTACTGATGACGCTTGCGGGTACAGCAAGTGGGCAGTATGCCTTGTATGCACAAATTACACTTGCGGTAGTGTGGGCAATTTGGCTTATCTTTATTAAGCCGCGCTCTGGCAGCCAATGGGTTGCATTGCAAGCGGCAACGAGTCTGTTTATAGGTTCGTGGGCACTGCTATCTGTGGCACATACGGTATCTGCCGCCGTAGTGGCAGCAAGCTTGTATATTGTAGCGTATGGTTCGGCAAAACATGTTGTGTCTGCGCGCAGTGAAGACCAGCCGACACTTGTTGCGATGGTGTTTGGTTTCTTGATTGCCGAGATAGGGTGGATAGTATATCACTGGACAGTTGCTTATGGCGTAGCTAATCTAGGTGATCTTAAGGTAGCCCAAGGTGCAATCGTCATTGTACTAACTGGCCTGCTTGCTGAAAGAATGTACTATTTGTATATGAGCGGACGTGCGGTGCGTTCTGCTGAGGTAGCTATCCCTACGGTCTTCGTTGTGGCGACAATTGCTATTTTGACTATTGTATTCAAGGCTGGTGCAGGTATTGTTTAGAGTTTAAGCAAAATATAAGTATAGAGGGGTATAGTCACGGTATGACAACAGAGACATCAAAAGATAAGACAAAACATGCGCAACCTGTTGCCCCTCCTCCAGTGACAACGAATTACCGTAAATCACAGTCGAGAGGTTCAAAAAAAGTACTATTTGGTATCGCATGTTTTTTGCTTGCATTTGTAGGTGGCGGACTCGGTGCATGGGCTGCTGTGCACTATATGGGCGGATCGTCGTTAGTCGGAACTATGCAACCGGGGCAGGATGGCAATATTTTGAGCTTGCAAAGTGAACAGGATATTTCTCAGGTTGCCAGTAGAGTTGCTCCAAGTGTTGTGTCAATATCTACTAATACTAGGTCAGCTCGTGGCAATGTTGTGGGTCAAGGTGCAGGTACGGGTGTGATTGTAAGTAAAGATGGCTATGTGATGACCAATAATCATGTTGTCGACGGTGCCTCTACTGTGGATGTGACAACCTCTAGCGGCACGATCTATGATGACGTTAAGGTAGTAGGTGCAGATCCTCTGAACGATGTTGCGTTTCTAAAAATCAGTAATCCTAAAGATCTCGCGCCAGCAGTGCTTGGTGATTCAAGTACTCTCAAGATTGGCCAGAATGTATTTGCGATAGGTAATTCGCTCGGTGAGTTTAACAATACTGTGACAAGCGGCATTGTGTCTGGACTTAATCGTCCAGTGACGGCATCTTCTGACAATGGCTCGTCGACAGAATCTCTTTCTGGCTTGATCCAGACGGACGCTGCAATCAATCCGGGTAATTCTGGTGGACCGCTTGTGAATCGAGCAGGTCAGGTGATTGGTATCAATACAGCTGTTGCGAGTGATGCGCAGGGTATTGGCTTTGCAATCCCCATTAATTCGACCAAAGGTGTGCTCGCAAGTGTACTGGCAACAGGAAAGGTTGAGCGGGCATATATAGGCGTGCGTTATATTGATATTACTCCAGCATTCGCTCGATCGAAAAAACTACCTGTCACTGAGGGTGCCTTTGTAGCTGGCAGTGAGTCCACTCCAGCTGTTGTTGAAGGTGGTCCGGCAGACAAGGCAGGTATTAAAGACGGCGATATTATTACGAAGATTAATCAATATGCGATTGGTGGTACAGCAAGTATTACAAGTATTGTAGGCATGTATAAGCCGGGTGATACGGTCAACGTAGTATATCTACGCGATGGCAAAGAGCGTACGACAAAACTCACACTTGCGCAGTATAAAGCGCCAGCTCAGTCGAGCCAGCAGGATCGGGCCGTGGATGATGGCAGTAGCGCTCTTGATCCACGTAGCTTGTTTGGATTTTAGTCCGACTGTCTGATACCAACGATATAATCACGTGACCCAAGTGATGCGAGATTATGCTGTGCGGCATGCGATATAATAGTAGCGTGTTGCGTAGGGTCGGCTTCGAGCAGGGCAGTTCCACCCGGTGCGAGCCAGCGAGCAAGCTGCGGAATGAGTTGGTTGATGAAGTGCAGGCCACCGGCGGAGGCATAGAGTGCTTTTGCTGGTTCGTGGCGGAGTTCAGGTGAGGTGTCTGTCCAGGTTGCATCAACATACGGAAGATTGGCAAGCGCATAGTCGATAGGGAATCCTTGGTTGTCGAGTAGGTTTGCACGTCGTGTATACACTTTCGCTTGTAGTATTTCGGCGTTGCGTTTAGCGACGGCAAGTGCCTTGGCATCAATGTCCGAGAGCATGGTATCAAGATTGGCGCGCTCTAGTTTGGCGGTGATGCCAAGAATGCCAGAGCCTGTACCGATATCAACCAGTCTTTTAGGCGAAATCTCATTGGCAGTGAGCTCAAGTAGCCATTCAATCATTGTTTCGGATTCTGGGCGTGGTATGAGGGTGCTAGGTGTGACAATGAATCGGCGGCCATAGAATTCTTTGTGACCAATGATATACGCAAGGGGTGTGCGGTCGACTCGGAGTTCGAGTCTTGCATTGGCGATATCGTAGCGACGCTCATCGACGCTTTCATCAAGGTGCGCATGTAAGTAAGTGCGGTTTTTGCGCAGGGTATGCGCCAGAATTAACTCGGCATCAAGCCGTGCGGATTCGATACCGATATCTTTGAGCTGTTTGGTGGCTTCGCGGAGCCAGGTGGATATAGTCATGTTATTACTTGGTGTTTTGAGCTTTGAGCTCGCGCTCATAAGACTGTAGCTTCTCGGCGATGTCGTCGATACGACCATCCATAGCTTGTGGGATACCACTGCGACTGTAGCCGATGCGGTGGTCGGTAATGCGGTCTTGCGGGAAGTTATAGGTGCGAATTTTTTCACTACGGTCACCAGAACCGATCAGGTTGCGGCGTTCGGCGGTGAGCTTGGCATTTTCTTCGTCGATTTTGGCCTGAAGGAGACGGCTGCGGAGTACGCTCATGGCTTTTTCTTTGTTTTTGAGCTGAGATTTTTCATCTTGATTTGTCACGACTAGGCCTGTTGGGAGGTGGGTTATACGCACAGCGCTGTCTGTTGTATTGACGCTTTGGCCGCCGTGTCCGCCTGCGCGATAGACATCGATCTTGAGGTCGTTGGCATGGATCTCAATGTCGGCATCTTCGGCCTCTGGTAGTACTGCTACGGTGACGGTACTGGTATGGATGCGACCTTGGCTTTCGGTGGCAGGGATACGTTGTACACGGTGGACACCGGATTCAAATTTGAGGATAGAATAAGGAGAGTCACCCTTGATACCGAACACTACTTCTTTGTAGCCGCCAGCGTCGTTGGCACTTTCGCTGATAAGCTCTGTCTTGAGCCCGTGTGTTTCGCAGTAGCGTAGGTACATGCGGTAAAGCTCGGCGGCAAATAGACTGGCTTCATCACCGCCTGCACCTGCACGGATTTCCATGATGACGTTTCGACCGTCATTGGGATCTTTTGGTGTCAGCATCACGAATAAGTCTTCTTCAAGCTTAGCCAGCTCGGCTTCGCTATCAGTAATCTCTAGTTTAGCGAGTTCTGCAAGCTCATCGCCACCATTTGCTAGTTCTTTTGCTTCGACAATGTTTTGAGTGAGTTGTTCACGGCGCTTTGCAAGTGCAATGAGTGACTCAAGTTCGGAAAAACGTTTGTTTTTGGTACTAAATTGTGGATCTGAATAAGCTTCTGGAGTAGCAAGAAAGTCACCAAGTGACTGGTGTTCCTGCTGCAGGGCATCTAAATCAAGAGATATCTGTGGCATCTAGCCCTAGTATAACAGATAAGGAAGTGATTATCGAGAGCGGTGGTGCCATTCGCCAAGACCAAGACCTACGAGGCCAAGCAGGAGACTGATGGCAGTGGTGTAGGCAAGCAGTAGCGCGAGTGACGGATCAATTAAAAAGCGCATGATGTTATTTGTGGGATTGTCTCCTGTTGTGAATGCTATCGACATAATGAACACGAGCGCAAGCGCACTTGTGATGGCAAGAAAACCAAAAACAGCAAATAGGATGTGGCCCCAATGGTGTGCTTTTTCCTCCGCAATAGCTTCCTCCATGTCGAGTTGTGCATGCTCTTCAGGAGACAGTACAGGAGGTAGCTTTGGACTTTGTTTTGCTTTCTCTCGCTGTGTGTCTGCAGATAACTCTTGATCAAAGCTCAATGGAGTTTTTGATTTGCTATCATTGGATACTGGATCTACAGCGCTCATGGTAGTAGTATATCATGGATGTTTTAGAGCTGTATGGTATGTAGCGATGCAATATAAAACAGTCATCTCATATGATATGACTGTTTTATATTGAAGTCTAGAGCTAAGCTGCTGCTTTGTCGGCTTTTTTGCTGGCTGCTGCTTTTTGCTTCTTGGCTTTGTTGGCCAGGGCTTGCTTTCGCTCTTCTGCTTTGGCAAAGCGGGCTTTGAAGCGGTCGACACGACCTTCGGTGTCGATAATCTTTTCTTCGCCAGTAAAGAATGGATGGCTTGCACTTGAGATGTGCACTTTAACAAGTGGGTACTCGTTGCCATCTGTCCATTTGATTGTGTCCTTGGTTGGTGCTGTTGAGCGGGTCAAGAACGAAAACCCTGCGACTTCGTCGCTAAATACGACAAGTCGATAGTTTGTAGGGTGTATACTGCTTTTCATATCCAAATTATTGTATCAGAGAGGAGCGTATATGTAAACACCTTGCTACATTACTTTGCGCGAGCTGCTTCGAGCATGCGTGCGATGGTGAGGGAGGGTGCGACCGTGAACTGCAGGTCTTTTATTGGATACACTGCGTGTGACTGAAGGTGTAGGTGCTGGTGTTTTAGGGATACGGGGCGGTGCTAGGTCGGTGGAGACCTTTTTCGGTATTTTGTGATGATGACGGAGCTTGTGACGGCGAGAGTTCTCGGCGTCTAGCTTGCTGCGCATTTTGGCAATGGCGCGTTGAGAATTTTGGTTTTGCGCCATGCGCTTAAAACCATCATCAAGAATGGTAAGATCTTCGTCGCTCAAATCTTCAAGTCCGACATATTGTGTACGTGCACCGGTGGCGCGAATCAGCTCGTCTAGCTTAATTTGGATGGCTTTTCCATCGCGGTTTTGAGTGTTTTGGATAAGGAACACCATAAGAAATGTGACGATAGTTGTGCCAGTATTGATGACAAGTTGCCACGTGTCGGAGAATCCAAACACAGGCCCTGTGATCGCCCATACAACAACCGTAGTAACCGCCAATAGAAACACCCAGGCGCTACCAGCAAGGTCGGAAGTTTTTGAAGCAATACGGCGAAAAGTATTTTTCATGCTTATGCTTATCATACAGGATGCGATGAAAGAGAGCTAGGGGTGATTAGCGTCTTGGAACACCAAGGCCTGAAAGTACGTTATTGACGTCTCTTTGTGCATTGCCTACAGCAGTATTGAAGTTGCTGGCGGCATTGTTAATCTGTTCAGTAACTTCCTGAACTGGTGCTTGTACCGCCGGTGGTAC
The DNA here is from genome assembly GCA_964593465.1 of uncultured Candidatus Saccharibacteria bacterium. GTDB lineage: Bacteria > Patescibacteriota > Saccharimonadia > Saccharimonadales > Saccharimonadaceae > Mycosynbacter. The sequence continues at coordinate 71,733 of CAZQJY010000002.1, read as the reverse complement.
ATAGTCTGACACATCAGGGACTACCGGTGCCGTGTAGGCAGGTTCGGTATAGGTGGACTGTGGTGCAGGCGCTGCATTAAATGCTGCGACCTCTTGGGGTGTGACTGTCTTGGGAGTTGCGAAGACTGCATCGACGGCGTTATTGAGACCTGTCTGCGCTTCTGGGGGAAGCCAAGGCGTATTGTTAATACCTTCCTTGGCTGCGTTACCTGCAGCTGCAATCACATCGCTGTTTGACTTAGAAGGATCAATAGCAGACTCGTAGAAGGCTCGTGCCTCAGGAGTCAGGCGGATGCCTGTGTGTTGAGCTAGTATACCCTCAGCTGCGGTGACGTTAGGCGTGATTGTTGTGAGTGTGCCATTTGCAGTACGCTCGGTTGTGACAGATGCATTGCCAGGGTTATTCGGATTGTAGGTGGCCCGATCTCCTGCGCCAACACCGATAATGCCAGAGTGGGTTGTAGCATAGCCACCAGCACCTTCACCGGTGTTAGCAAGCATACGCATTGCGCCTACGAAGTCACCGCGCTCGATAGTCTTGTTGAACTTGCTAGCATCAAGTAGTGTGTAGCGAGCGTCGGCCATAATGTCATTGGATACAACTGTTTCATGCACCGTTGCACCACCAGTGCTTTTCAGCGGTGATGTGTCAAATCCGAGCATATTCATGATTTGGCCTTGTGGTGAATCGTGCGCCAAAGTGAGGATGCCAGTTCTACCTGATGGATCACCAGAGAGATTGAGGACTAGTTGTCGTTGTTCGGCAGGGGATAGCTTGCTAACAGCCTCGCGTAGTACGTCGGCACCTTGCGAGTAGCCATTTGCAGACTGCACGTTTGGACTATTCTCCATGAGTCTCAGGAGATTATTGACACCTTGTCCTACGGACTCGTTGTAGCGCATTTGGCCTACGAATGGGCCTGCTTCACCTGCATAGCCAAGTGTAGCCCTGTCGCCATTTATGATGTTGTGGTCGGGTGCCGAGCCTGTACCAGGTACATCAATGTGTTTTACATTTGCTGCGAGATTGAAGGGCATAGTGGCTGCATCTGCTTCACCAACAGTGTCAGGGAGTGCATTCCAGCTTGCTTTGAGGATATTGTCACCGCTGTTATTCAAAGTCCCATGACCCATGGCTTCCATGGCGGCCGCACTTGAGACAGTGGCTATAGCACCATATTTGAGCGCATTTTTACCCATTGCTTTGACAGTAGTTTTCCAGTCGAATGTATCACCTTGTTCCAGTGAGTTTTTGTAGTCGATATACGTGCGGGCAGCACCAGCAGCGCCGCCGATAAGTGCTCTAGAGCCGTACTTAGCTAGCTCAGAGGTACCACCAGTCATAATACCGGCAGTGAAGCCTGCTGCGGTAGTGAGTGTGGCAACAGAACCAAGCTTGCGCTCTTTGTAAGTGGCGGCACGCTTGATATTGTTTGTTTCGTGCCATTCTTCGTTGAGTGTGGCAAAGATGTTTTCCATGCTTTTTGCCTGCATGTTCTCGCCAACTTTTTCAAAGCGACCTTCTGTGCCGAACATCTTAAGGCGGCCGAGTGTTTTACTAAAGCCTTTAGCGACAAGTTTACCAGTAACAGCAGCCTGCGCGCCGAGTGCAATCATAGTGCGATAGCGGAGATTGGAGTAGTTCTTGACTTCCAGCTGCTCTTCTTCGGTTTGGCCGGCTTCTTTAGCTTCTTCTTCCGCGGCAGTGATAGATGCGTTACGATCTTCAATGAGCTTGTTGCCCCAATCTTCGAGCTGGTTGGCTTGCATGAGATTATCAAATTCAGTATCAAACTCTTCTTGAGTATTTAATCGAGCATCAACGAGTGCATCGCCAGATAGGCGATAAGTAGTACCAGCTTGTTGTGGCTCTTCGGCTGGTTTATTGAAGCGACGCATTAGTTTGACCATGATTAGTATTTTCCTATCTAAATATATTCGTTCTTGCCTTCTGAAAACGTTGTTCCAGTAGTGACATCTGTAAATCATATTAGCATAAGTTTTTTAAAAAGTCAAGATTAGTAAATAAAATATTGTTAAATATGTTTTATAATATTACCAAATACATATTTATGTGTTGGCGACGGCTCAGTCTCAACTAACATAGGGCAAACGCAACTCGTAAGAAGTCTTCTGCTGAGCTATCCATATAACTGCACAATCAGTCTCTCGTCTTAGTCTCGGAAATATACGAACGCTTTAAATACTTGTTTTTCATCTGTTTTAGTGTCATTGACGATGATGTAGTCGCCCTTCAAAGCTATTGACAAAAACGTGAAAGTTTGCTAAAATAAATAACGTTAACTGCTAGAAAACGAAAACCTAACCAATTAAAATCAAAATTTGTTGTCACAAAACAAAAAGGAAGTACACGGCTATGGGCGAAAAAGTAAATATGGACAAAAATATAAACACACTGTCTCACGATGATTTTGTTGCAACAGAACCTGCTCGATGGGATTTCAGTACACCGTATGACAATGAGGCGCCACGCGAACAAGTCAACAAACTCGCGGGACTTGTCGGCGAACTAACCGAAGGCGGTGACGTGCGTGCTCTTACGCCCGAGCATAGCTTGCGGGAGCGTCGGGGTGATACAGAAATGAGCGGTGAAAAAATTGACTACCGAGCCTTTACGATTCTAGACGCCGATGGTGCAGCCAAAGAGGTGCATGTTGTATTGGGTGGCGATGACGATGGAAGCGATAAGTTGCATATTGCACTGACAAACGTTCATGGCAATGACTATGACGGCATCATAGCTGGACGCATTGCGAAAGAGAATCACCCTCTTGATAAGAGAACGGCAGGGTTTCTAGAAGCAATGACTCAGGATGAGCTGATCAAGAAAAGTTTACCCGAGGCACAAGAATAGTCACCAGGAAGAGTTTTTACTGGTTTTGACAAGAGACTTCGGTCGTGGTACTATTGACCTGTAATAATACTAAACGACACAACCGCACGCATACTCCTGAACAATCTCAGGGCGAGCGGTGAGGAACAAGGAGTAATATCATGGCCGTACAGGTTGATATTAAACAGCTGCTCGAAGCTGGTGTTCATTTTGGACACAAAACGAGCCGTTGGCACCCAAAAATGGCGCCATATATTCATAGCAAGCGTCAGGATAGCCACATTATCGATCTGACAAAAACTGTTGAAGGTCTCGACGCAGCGCTACCGTTTATCGCAAGCGTAGCGGCAAGTGGTAAGCAGGTATTGTTTGTTGGCACAAAAAAGCAAGCAAAAGATGTGGTGAAGACTGCTGCAGAGAAGGTTAATCAGCCATACGTCACAGAGCGTTGGATTGGCGGTATGTTGACAAACTCTGCAACTATCAACCAGCAGATTAAGAAGCTCAAAAACCTTGAGAAGCGCATGGAGAGCGGTGATCTTGAAAAGCGCTACAACAAACTCGAAGTACAGCGCTTCCAAGAAGAAATTGATGATTTAAACACTAAATATGGTGGTATTAAAGACCTTAATGGTAAGCCTGGCGCAGTTGTTGTGACTGATATTCTTGCTGATGCAAACGCAGTACGTGAAGCCAATGTGCTTGGTGTGCCAGTGGTAGCAGTTGTCGATACTAACGCCAATCCAGACGCGATTGACTATGTCATCCCTGGCAACGACGATGCAATCAAAGGTATCGCGCTTATTTTAGATTATGCAGCACAAGCTGTAGCAGAAGGCGTAAAGAAAGAGGAGAAATAAGAATGGGCGTATCTCTTGAAGACGTAAAAAAACTAAAGGAACTCACTGGACTTGGTTTGGGTGATGCAAAAAGTGCGCTTGTAGAGGCAGACGGTGATTTTGACAATGCACTTGAAGCACTTCGCAAAAAAGGTCTCACAAAGGCCGAGAAAAAGGGCGATCGTGAAACCCGCGAAGGTATCATCGATAGCTACGTGCACTCAGATCGTATCGGTGTAGTGGTAGAAGTAAACTGCGAGACGGACTTTGTAGCTCGTCTCCCAGAATTTCGTGAATTTGCTCATCAGATGGCAATGCAGATTGCAGCCATGAGCCCAATCTACCCAACTATGGAAGATGTGCCAGCAGATATCTATGAGGCTAAAAAAGCAGAGCTGATGGCGGCTGATGATTTGGCGAACAAACCAGAAGAAATTCGCGAGAAGATCGTAGAAGGTCAGCTGAAAAAGCATTTTGCCGAGCAAGTGCTTGCCGAGCAGCCGTACGTGCTTGATGACAGCATTACTGTAGCGGAACGCATCAAGCAGCAAGTAGCAAAACACGGTGAGAATCTACGCGTGAGCCAGTTCAGGCGCATTGAGCTTGGCGTAAACGAATAGACAGTAGAGTTTCTTTTTACTAAAAACTACCCCGCAAGTGGCGGGGTAGTTTTTAGTTGGGTTTGTCTTATTTTTATTCCTGTCGCATGTCGCTGATTGGGTTGCGACGGATACCAAGTAGTATTGCTGGAATCATCGCAACGGCTGAGATAATGACGATGATGAGTGGTAGGTAGATGATGTAAGGGGAGTCGGTGCCGAATAGTATGAACTGTTTGTCTAGGTTTTGTGCGCTAAAGCTAATAAGTGCTTCCGGGGTGATTTGTGGCGATAACCAGAAGTTAATAGCAAGTGACAGCAGGACTCCTAGTAGGGCAACAAACAGAATGACACGTAGCGACAAGAGTAGGGTGTAGCAGCTATATATCATGACTATATCGCGTCTGCGTGCGCCTATTGCGCGGAATACGGCAGTTTCTCGTCGACCATCAGCAACAGTACGCCCAATCATGCTGCCAAGGATGATAATTGCGACGAATGAGATTGCAATCATAATCCACAGGATAAGGGCGTTTACATAGTAGCGTATTTCGTCCATGATGAGGGTATTGTTGGCGTAGGGCGCGACATATACTTCGTCGCAGCCATCGCACGTTGGGGAATTAAGATATGATTTTGCTGCGGCCAAGGTGTTAAATTCTGTAATTGCAAGGTTATCTGCTTTGAGCTCCAGCAGATTATTCGATGTTGCCGCTGCACCAAATACTACTTCTGGTTTGAGCTGTTGCGGTAGCTGTGTAAAGTAACCTGCAGGTATTTGCCATTGCGAGGGTGAGGTTGGTGCAAGCATAGAGGTGATGCCGTCTGCGATTGATTGGCTGTTTTCGGCAGGCATAGATGGAGAGATGCCTATGACCTGAAACTGCAGTTTAGCTTCAACAGGATCTTGAGTGTTCTCGAATTTTTTGGCGAATTCTTTGAGCCGCTCATCTTGTAGACGTGTCTCGTTTGAACGAGTGTCTTGAGTGACTAGCACAGGGCCGCATGATGAGGTCTCTGGAACCTGATAGATGACTTCCGGCTGTACATAACCAGCAATATCTTTATTTTTGGCTATTTCTTTTTGTTGTTCGAGCGCTTTCGTGAGGAGTGCCGTCGATTCATTGTTGCGATAACAGAAATTGATACGTAGCTTGGTGGCTTTTTCGCGGACTTCGCGAATATGGGCTATTTTTTGGTCGGCTGTAGCGTCATAGGCAAGCTGATCGAGTCCTAGGGCTTTTTCCGCATAGGCGAAGCTGACAATGATTGGGATGGCCGTGGCATTTGCAGCATCGAAGTCTATGCTAGCATACGGCATGGAGAGAGTATCGTCTTGGACCGACATGGACTGGTATTCGGCGTAGTAGTCATAAGCAGAGTATTCTGTGCGCTGGGTTTCAGGCCTGTCAAAGCTGACAATGGCTTCTTCTTGGTCCTCTTTCATAGGAGTGAGCGTGGCATCTTTTGTTTCTACTGGGAGCTCAATCAATTGGCGTTTCACGTCGAGTCCTTGGGTGTAGTTTTGTATATTGAAGGGCTCTTTGTCCTCAGTGATTTCATCAAGTGCCTGGGTAATCGCTGGCGAATCATAAAGATCGGTACTAATGACTCGTTTATTGCGATCCGAACTAAAGATGACTGGAGTTGGGTCTTCAAGTGCAGGGTCGTACTCTACACCTAATCGGGTAGCCTCGGCTTTTTTGGCATCGGTCCGTTCTTTATGGAGCTGTTCAACTCGTGCGATAAAAGTCTGATCTTCTTGGAGGTCGTAGAGTTTGTCCATGTTGCCAGCTGTAGGAGCAAGCTCGGTGCTGACAATGTATTTTTCACCCACACCTTCTTTACCAAATTCTTCAATACTGTTGAGTATACCGGAAGACACAATCAGGATAGCGAGTAATAGTCCAAAAAGTAAACCTGATACGACAACCGTGACAGCCGTGCGTGCCTTGCGCGTGTGCAGTTTGGTGCGTGCAAGGGTAATTGTATCGAGAAGGTTGATCATGAGATCCTCCCGTCGATGATACGAATCTCTCTGTCTGCTTGCCGAGCAATGTCGTTATCGTGTGTAACGACAATAATCGTTGTGTTAAATTCTTGGCGGATTTTTTCAAACAAATCAATCATCATTTCGCTTGTCTTGCTGTCGAGATTGCCTGTTGGCTCATCAGCAAGGAGAATTTTTGGCTGATTGAGCAGTGCGCGGGCGATAGCGACACGCTGCATTTGTCCGCCAGAGAGTTCACTTGGCATATGGAGTAGGTGGTCTTCTAGCCCAACTGCCTTGGCGACTTTTTCTGTAGATGCGTGGCGAGCTTTGCGCTTACTACCGACAAACATACCGGGGACTTCTATGTTCTGACGCACATTAAGAAAAGGTTGAAGGTAAAAGAACTGAAATACAAACCCGATGGTTTGATTGCGGAATTGTGATAGCTCAGAATCGGTAAATTTTGCTAAATCTGTGTTGTCGATGAGTACTTCGCCACTAGTTGGCTTGTCGAGACCGCCAATAATCTGCAACAGGGTACTTTTACCGCTCCCGCTAGGACCGGTGAGTGCAATGAACTCGCCTTGGCGCACATCGAGAGAGACATCGCGCAACACGTCAACGGGCCTTTTGCCGATTCTATAGCTACGATAGAGATTGCGCGTGGAAACTACTACTGGAGCATTTGCATCTGGTGCGTTTTGCTTTTTGAGTGCGCGTAATTTGGCTGATTCTAAGTGATTGCGAATTGCCTGAATAGCGTCGGTAGGGCGGTCAAAAAGACGCAAATAACGCTCAACATCAGTATCTGTCGCGTGCCCATTTTTTGTCACTTATGTGTTACCCTTTCGCGAGATTTATTACCCTACAAGTATACTAGAGTGGACGCGAAAAGCATAGCCTTTTTACGGGCAACGCATATAGCAGCTATAGGTGGTATAATAAGACAAGTAACTAAAGAGGATTTTAATGTTTGACACAACTCCATACGAACTGAAAATGAATGGTGCTCTAGAGCACTTTGAGGAAGAGCTGAAGAAAGTGCGCACGGGACGAGCGCACCCGGGTATGCTCGAGGGTGTACATGTCGAAGTGTATGGTACCAAGATGCCACTCAACCAGACAGCAAATATCACTGCGCCGGAGCCGCAGATGTTACTTGTGACACCATTTGATCCTAGTAATATTGCAGCAATTGTAGCTGCAATTCGTGATGATCAAAGCCTAGGGTTTAATCCGAGTGATGACGGCCGTGTAGTGCGCGTGCCAGTGCCACCGCTTACGGAAGAGCGCCGTAAGCAACTCGTGAAGCAAACAGGTGAGAAGGTAGAAGATACTCGTATTGCGCTACGTAATATTCGCCAAGATGCGCTCAAAGATGCTAAGGCCAAAAAGCAAGCTAAAGAGCTATCTGAAGATGATGAGAAGCGTGTTGAAAAGGAAGTCGATAAGCTGATGGGTGATATGAACGGCAAAATTGATGAAGTATTCAAGGCTAAAGAGAAAGATATCCTGACAATCTAATGACAACTAGTCAGGATGATGCACCTCGTCATATAGGTTATATTGTCGACGGCAATAGACGTTGGGCAAAGCAGTATGGGCTGCCAACGTATGAAGGGCATTTAGCAGGCTACAATGCTATTCAAGAAGTAGCCAAAGCGACGTTTGATGCCGGTGTGCCGTATATGTCTGCATACATTTTTAGTACAGAGAACTGGAAACGTAGTGAAGATGAGGTGAGTAGGCTGATGGGGTTGGTGCTTAAGTTGTTGTCGTCAGATCTGCATGTTTTTATGGATAACAATATTCGTCTAAGGGTGCTTGGATCTCGTGATAATGTAGCCGATAAAATCCTCAAGGAGATAGACAAAGCTGAAGAGGCTACAAAGGACAATACTGCCGGTACACTAGCGCTCTGTTTCAATTACGGTGGACAGCTAGAGATTGCCGAGGCGGTGCAAAAAGCTGCAGAAGCAGGCGAGGATATGCAGGCTATACTGCCTGAAACAATCGAACAATATCTGTATGCGCCAGATATTCCACCTGTCGACATTATCGTACGGAGTGGTGGTGATAAGCGTATTAGCAACTTCATGCTGTGGCGTGCGGCATATAGCGAGCTATTGTTTCTTGATAATGCGTGGCCAGACATGACAAAAGAAGACGTAAGCGGTATTATAGAAGAATACAAAACGCGAAATAGAAGATTTGGGAAATAATTGATGGAATTGTTGTTTGGGATTTTGCTGGGGTTGTTTATCTTGGTATTGCTTGTGGTGGTACATGAAATAGGGCACGGTATTGTTGCGCGGCGTAATGGTGTGGTAGTAGAAGAATTTGGCGTGGGCTTTCCACCACTTGCTTGGGGCAAGAAGGTTAAGAAAAGTTTTCTTGGCAAAAATGTCCTCTATAGCGTAAACTGGCTACCACTCGGGGGATTTGTACGGCTCAAGGGTGAATATGATGCGGCGACTGTCAAAGATGGTTACGGTGCGGCGAGTTATTGGGTTAAGACAAAAATCTTGTTCGCTGGTGTAGCGATGAATTGGCTTGTGGCGATTATTCTATTTACGATTTTGGCCTGGGTGGGTATGCCAAAAATATTGAACAATCAATTTAGTATAGCGGCAGATACACGTATTGAGCAGCGTGGTGCGGCAAACGTGACAGTATCGCAAATCGTAGAGGGATCGCCAGCGCAAAAAGCCGGGCTTCAAAAGGGTGATATATTGCTCGCTATGGGTGATACGAAAATCGTCAATGCTGCGCAATTTACCGAACTCACTAAACAGTATGCAGGCCAGAAAGCTATACTGGAATATGTACGCGATGGTACAGCAAAAACAATAGAGGTGCAGTTGAGGGATAGCGGTACAAGCGGCTTTTTGGGTGTTGGCGCAAGCGGGGGTGCCCAGGAAGTACTCCATGCTACATGGTCGGCACCAATTGTAGGCGTCGGGACGACAGTGCAGCTCACTGGCGCGACACTACAGGGGCTTGGTGGCATGCTAGTCGACTTGGTGCACGGAACTATGCAGCGCTGGAGTGGCGATGAAGCTACGCGCAAAGCTGGTGAACGCTCACTGGAGAGTGTCAGTAATAGCGTAGCTGGTCCTGTGGGTATTTTGGGCGTGATTTTCCCACAGGCCGGACAGGCGGGAGTAGTGCCTGTTGTCTTTCTCACCGCTATCATATCACTGAGCCTTGCAGTGATGAATGTATTGCCAATACCCGCACTAGATGGCGGTCGCTGGACAGTTATGACTATCTATAAGTTGCGTGGTAAATTGCTCACAAAGGAACGCGAGGAGACAATTCAAGGTACAGGTATGCTGGTGTTATTCGGACTGATAATACTAATCACGATAGCAGACATAGGAAAGGTAATGCGATGACAACACGCAAAGATGCACAGAAACATACAGTGGTTGTGTCGCCGCCAAAACCGCTAACAAAGTCTAAAAATGCTATACCGCCTGGTAAGCGTATTGGCTATGGAATTGCGTTTTCTGTATGGACGGTCGTAGCATTTACAGCAGCACAATTGCTTGTATTTGCGGTCATGTGGATGTTGACACGATTGGATCTGTCACCAGTGGTTTATCTAAATGATACGGTGTTGCAGACAGCTGTATCGGTGGTTGTGTACGCACTGACGCTATTGTTGGCTATCGGCGTACCATGGAAACTACTTGGTCAAAAACTGACTTGGCAAGACATAGGTCTGGGGCAACGACTACCCGCGTGGCGTGATATCGGTCTCGCACCCATTGTGTTTGTTGCATCGCTCATAGCTTCTGGTATTGTGATGTATTTGGCAAGTGTACTGATACCCGGGCTTGATATCAGTGCGGAGCAACAGATTGGCTTTGAGAGTCTTGCGCAAAGGTATGAACTGCAACTAGCTTTCTTTACACTTGTAGTACTTGCACCTGTGTGCGAGGAGCTGTTGTTTCGTGGATATCTATATGGACGTGTGCGACAATACTATAATGCGTTCTGGACTATTGCGCTTACCTCTTTTGTGTTCGGACTCATGCATGTATATGCCGGTCCTGATACGCCATTGCAATGGAACGTGATGATTGGCACGACTGTGCTTGCTGTGTTTATTGGTGCAGTACGTGAGTATACTGGTAGTGTATGGGCGGGTATATTGGTACATATGCTCAAAAACGGCGTTGCATTTTTTATGCTGTTTATCGCTCCGCTTTTGGGCTTTACTCTGATACAATAGACGTAACGACACCTGTGGAACTATAAATTATTTCGGAGACTATTTTACTATGCGAGTTTCAAATCTTTTTACAAAAACAAGCAAAACCAGCCCAGCTGATGAGGTGTCAAAGAATGCTCAATTATTGATTCGGGCTGGGTTTGTATATAAAGAAATGGCGGGCGTGTATGCGTATTTGCCACTTGGTATGCGTGTGCTTGAGAAGATTAAGCAAATTGTACGTGAAGAGATGAATGCAATTGATTCGAATGAGTTGATTATGACAGGATTGCAACGCAAAGAAGTGTGGGAGAAGACAAATCGTTGGAGTGATGAAACAGTGGATATTTGGTTTAAGACGGCACTGCAAGACGGCACTGAGCTAGGGCTTGGCTGGAGCCACGAAGAGCCAATTGTTGAGATGATGAAACAATACATCAAGAGCTATAAAGACCTTCCAGCGAGCGTGTATCAGTTCCAGACAAAAATGCGCAATGAGTTGCGCGCCAAGAGCGGTATTATGCGTGGTCGCGAATTTGTCATGAAAGATATGTATTCGTTTCATGCCAGCAAAGAAGATTTAGAAGGATACTACGAGCAGGCTATCGAGGCATACAAGCGTGTGTATGATCGTCTGGGTATTGGTGATGACACGTATGTTACATTCGCAAGCGGTGGTGCATTTACGAAATTTAGCCATGAATTTCAGACTATTTGCGAAGCGGGGGAAGATATAATCTACTTGCATCGAGAAAAGAACATCGCTATTAACGAAGAAGTGCTTGATGATGCAGTGGCAGAGCTTGGTATCTCTCGCGATGAACTAGAACCGGTCAAGACAGCCGAAACAGGTAATATTTTTAACTTTGGCACGCAAAAAACAGACGAAATGGGACTATATTACACTGGCGAGGATGGGCAGAGACATTCCCTCCATATTGGCTCATATGGTATTGGTATTACGCGTGCTATGGGTGTGATTGCCGAGAAGTTGGGTGATGAAAAAGGATTGGTGTGGCCAGCAGCAATTGCACCAGCAAAAATTTACCTTGTATCTATTGGTGAAAGGGGTGGCGAGATGGCCGATGAGCTTTATGATGAATTACAGGGGCGAGGAGTGGAGGTGCTTTACGACGATCGCGATGAACGGCCAGGTGCTAAGTTTGCCGACGCTGAGCTAATGGGGATTCCTTACATACTTACAGTGAGCGATAGGCTCGTTGAGGCTAACCAGTTTGAGCTAAAAGCGCGCAGTGGTGATACAGAGGCCAAGTTATTGACCAAGGATGAGCTGTTTGCTACGATAAGTGTATCGTAAACAACTTATCACAGGGAAGGTTTACAGTTAAAATCTAGAGAACAGCTATGCACCCGCAATTTTGCGGGTGTCTATAAAGAAAGAAGAAAATTATGAAGAAGATGTACCAAATCACCAAGCAGGGCCAAAAAGAGTTAGAGGCCGAGCTTGAACAGCTCAAGGGTCGCCGCAGTGAGATCGCCGACAAGATTGCTGAAGCACGTGACTATGGCGACCTGAGTGAGAATGCTGAGTACGATGCAGCACGCGAAGACCAGGGGATTGTGGAGACGCGTATTGCTGAGATTGAGGATATCTTGGTGAATGCCGAGCTCATCTCTGGCGGCAAAAAGAACGAAGTTGGACTTGGCTCAAAAGTAGAACTCAGGACGGGTAAAAAGACGGTTAATTATACTGTAGTTGGCCCTGTCGAGGCGGATCCGCTTGAAGGCAAGATTAGCAACGAGTCACCGATTGGTGAGGCGTTGATGGGCAAGAAGGTGGGTGATACAGTAACGATTACAACGCCGAAAGGTGAGATTAAGTACGAAGTTGTCTCACTTTAGATATGGAATTAAAAAACACTCCGCATAATAAACGGAGTGTTTTTGTTTATGCTGCATAAATAATTTCTTGGGCTCTTAAGAGATCTATGTGTTTTTGTCTGGCAATTGCTTCGACGCGTTCGAATTCTTCTCGTTCGGCTTGGCTAAGATTTGCCTTTAACTTCGCTACTACCTTAAACAGATCTTCCGCAGTATCAACATCATCTTCAAATCCTGCAATAACCTCAGCGCCTGCCTGAACCAGCACGACGTCTTTTGTTGATACTCCTTGTTTTTCCTCAAGTTCTTCTTCGAGCTCTTCCACAATCTCTGCCAAGCCTTCGATTGCCATATGGCGCGCCATAGGGTCTCGCGTAATAGCAATACTGTCGATTTGATCAGCAATATCGCTACGTAGCTCATCGACGCTTTCGTCGTCAGGGTTGTAAGGTATGTCTTCTTGTAGCTCAGCTTTTTTAATTGCTTCTTTTGCTGCGATTACACCTGGTGCGGATGCGAGAGCAGTATGTACTGAGAGGCCTTCGTTGCTATGGAGCTGGTGGGCTATATCAAGAGTTTCATGAAGCTGCCCGACGTATACGTCGCTGTCATCTTTGTATGTATCATCGATCCAGCTATGAACTTGATTGAGGTGATCTCCGCCAACAGCAACGGCAGTTCGCGCCAGTAGCTCTTTGGCGCGCAAACGAGCATGCGGCTCGAGTTGACTGGCCAGTTCGAAGGCCTGTTTGCCAATCATCCACTGAACTTCTTTGCTTGAACGAGCTGCTTCGCCTTGTTGTGTAACCCAGTCTCCATATTCCAGGGCTTGTGAGATTTGAGAATCGTATTTTGATGCACTGGTGGTGGCTTCTGGGCTATTCATGTTTATATCATCCTTGCGATAATTTTATGTCACAAGAATAGCACTAACAGATACAAAAAGCAAGTGGTTTGATGCGCTAATATATCAAGGAATGGATATTTGTAACCGGAAAACTATTGAAACACTATATATAGCGTCTCTTGTCCACACGCAGACACAAGCATAGTAAATCTATGTATGTAATATTTACAACTATTTCTACTAAAATTCTAAAGTGCTACAAAACATAGTTATCCGTAGTGTATACTAGAAACAATATGGCAACACTTCAAGATTACAGAGATGAGCGAGTTCGTAAACTCGAGGAATTAAAAGAGCTAGGTATCAATCCATATCCAGCGTCATCACACCGCACTGCAACAGCGCAGCAGGTAATTAATGAGTTTGAGTCCAGAGAGGGTCAGGCAGTCACAGTAACTGGCCGTATTATGGGGCTACGCAAATTTGGTAAGTTAGCGTTCATCGTACTGCGCGACATGAGTGGGCAGGTACAGTTGTTTTTACACGCACCAGATGTAGCGGAGCTTGATGTGAGTGCTGGTGTGCTGGGTATGAAGCAATTGAATCTACTTGATACAGGCGACTTTATCGAAGCTACAGGCGAAGTGATTAAAACCAAAACAGGTGAGATTTCTGTAGGGGTGAAGACGCTTCGTCTACTAACTAAGAGTCTGCGCCCCATGCCTACGGAGCTAACGAACAAAGAAGAGCGTTTTCGTCGTCGCTACGTGGACATGAATGTGAATCAAGATGTGAGAGAGCGATTTATTCGTCGTAGTAAGTTTTGGCAAGCGACACGCCAATTCTTAGAGAACGAAGGATTTGTGGAAGTGAATAATACTGTACTCGAGGCTACAGCTGGTGGTGCTGATGCAAATCCATTTGTGAGCCATATGGACGCTTTGGATCAGGATTTTTACTTGCGTATTAGCCATGAATTGCCTCTCAAGCGTCTACTTGTTGCTGGGTTTGAAAAAGTATTCGATCTCGGTGCACGTTTTCGCAACGAAAACTATACTGAGGAGCACTTGCCGGAACATAATGCCATGGAGTGGTACTGGGCCTACGCCGACTGGGAGCAGGGGATGGAGCTTACTGAGCGTATGATTCGCTATATTTGTGACCAGACTTGGGGCACACGGAAGTTTACACTCATGAGTGGCGTAGAGGTAGATTTTGGTGCGGATGATGAGCATTTTCCACGGATTAGTTTTGTTGAAATCCTGAAAAGTCAGTACGGTATCGATGTGTTTGATTCGCCGATGGAAGATATCCAGGCCAAGCTCCGCGAGCACAACCTCGAGGTAGAAGAAGTCGATAATCGTATTCGTAGTCTCGATAAGCTCTGGAAAAAATACCGTAAGATGCTCGCCGGTCCCGCATTTCTCATCGACATGCCAGTGTTTATGCAGCCACTTGCCAAAGTAAGCGAAAAAGATCCGCGCCTCACGGAGCAGTTTAATCTTGTCTTTGGCGGTAGTGAAATGTGCAAAGCATTTAGCGAACTTAATGACCCAGTTGATCAGTTAGGGCGATTCAAAGAACAGCAAGCTATGCGCGATGCTGGTGACGATGAAGCGCAAATGCTTGATATTGACTATGTGGAAGCGCTGGAATACGGCATGCCGCCAGCGTGTGGGCTTGGTTATAGTGAGCGTATATTCTGGAGTCTTGAAGGTATCACTGCGCGCGAAGGTGTGCCGTTTCCGCAGCTGCGACATGAAATAGATGAGACGACTAAAGCGATTTATCCAGACGTAAGTCTGTAGGTTTGAGGCATAGGTGGCAAATTATAAAGGGCACATAGCGGGTGGACTAGTGGTTGGTGTGGTATATTCACTTGCCATGACAGCTGTGCCTGTGGAGTATTTGGCCGAATATGCTAAGCTGCTTGATGATTGGCAGGCGCTTGCAGCCGTGTTTGTGATTGCGATGTTGTTTGCGCTGTTTCCCGATGTTGATACGAACTCCAAGGCGCAGGATATTTTCTTCTGGCTAATTTTTATCGTGGATGTGTTATTAATATGGAATGGATATTTTGTGGCCGCAGCGTTTCTGGGCTTAATAGCAATGTTGCCGATATTGACGCATCACCGTGGCTGGACGCATGCTAAATGGGCGATGATTGTTGTACCATTGCCGATAGTACTTGTGCCACTACTCTATAGTGAAAAACTACTACCTATAGCCGTGGTGTATTACGGTGCGGCTGTTACAGGGTATTTTAGCCATCTTTTGCTAGATGGGCTGATTTGGAAGTGGTTTCGAATTAAAAACTAGCCATCTTTCGGGTGTATAATGATAGACATGAAGATAGCGGTGATAGTAGGGAGTTTGCGTGCGGAGTCGTATAACAAGACACTGGCGAGGGTGATTGCGGCAAAATTACCACAAGATACAGAAGTGGAATATATTGATTTGACGGATGTGCCGTTTATGAATGAGGATCTTGAGATTGAGATGCCATGGCCGGTTGCACAAGCGACAACGCAGGTAATGCAGGCAGACGGTGTGTTGATTGTGTCGCCGGAGTACAATCGGGGTATACCTGCGGTAACCAAGAACATTATAGACTGGCTGAGTCGTGGGAGTACGGGCAGCACGCTTATCAATAAGCCGGTGGCGATTGCAGGGATATCAACTGGGCCGATCAAGACACTGGTGATGCAATCGCAGTTGCGGCTAGTGCTGGCGCATGTGGGCGCGCACGTGATGACAAGCCCTGTGTTGGCACTAACAGTAGGGAAAGATAACATGCAGGTTGATGGGACGTTGAGCGAGGTGACAGAGGGGCATGTTGACGCGTTTGCGAGATTGTTCGTGCAACACATACAGCTTTATACGAGGAACAAGGCGTGACACGGTGGTGGGTGTGGTGTGTCGTGCTGGCGTTAGCGGGTGGATTATTGGCCGGCTCAAATGCGGTAGCGAGTATCAATGATTTTGAGATTACAAAATATGACATGCAGCTAGAGCTGGGACGAGACGCAGAGAAGCGTTCAACGCTACGAACGACAGAAATTATTACTGCCAACTTTGCGACGCCAAACCAAAATCGTGGTATCGAACGAGCTATTCCAAAGAAGTTTGACGGTCACAGTACGAACCTCAAGATCGAATCGGTGACAGACGCGGAGGGTAATGCGCTGGAGTACACGACCTATGGTAGCAACGGTAATGAGGTGGTACGGGTTGGTAATAAAGACACGTATGTGCAGGGGCTGAAAACGTACAAGCTAGTGTATTCGCAGCGTGATGTGACGAGGCATTATGACAATACTGGTAAAGATGAGTTTTATTGGAATCTGAACGGTACGCAGTGGCGAGTGCCAATACGTAATTTTAGTGCCGAGATGCGATTAACACCAGACGTCTCTGCAGCGTATACGCAGTCGGCATGTTATCAAGGGCAATATGGCATAAATAACCAATGCGAATTGGCGCAAGATAGTGACGCCTTTCGCGTGAAAGCACAGAATCTTGCGGTAGGTGAAAATGTAACAGTCGCAGTTGGATTTGTACCAGAAACATTCGTCGGCTATCAGCCGTCACTTGTTGAGCGATTGTTGCCGTGGTGGCTTGGTGCGCAGGTGGTGACTGGCATAGTAAGTGTAGTCGCAGTAATCTGGGCAAGCGCGCGTTATGCAAAGCGACGCAATCGTACCAGTGAATTAGGGACAATCGTACCAGAATACTTACCACCAAAAGACGCCAGCGTGACAACTTCAGCCGAAGTACTGGATGTGCCACGGGCGGTGATGGCAGCACAATTGATTGATTTTGCGGTACGCCACTACATAAAAATCATAGAGACAAAGCCAAAGAAAGGGTTTTGGTCAACCGCGGAGTATACGCTGGAAATTGTTAAAGACATCTCTAGTTTACGAGAAGAAGAGCGCGAGATTTTGCGAGACTTGTTTGATAGCAAAGCGGTAGTGGGCACGCGTCTCGAGATGAAGAAGCTGCAAAATAGCACGACATTATACAAGCGGATGCAGGACAATCCAGAAAAACTCAAGAAGTTGGTGCGAGGTGACTATGGCTTACGGGCAAAAGACGCGGTAGAGACGCAGTGGTTTACGCGAACTGCAAAGATACTTGCGGTGATTGGTGTGTTGACACTTGCGCCATTTGCATTGGTGATGGCGGGTGCAATTTGGCTGATGGGGTGGTCACTCTGGACACTCACGGACAAAGGATTGACGCTGAGGAGGTACCTTAAGGGGCTCAAACTCTACATTGGTGTGGCCGAGCAGGAGCGCCTGAAACTACTACAGAGCCCCGAGGGCGCAGAAAAGGTGGGTGATGGCACAGCGGACTCACCAGAGAAAATGGTGAAGCTGTACGAAAAAGTATTGCCGTATGCGGTGCTTTTTGGTCAAGAGAAGGAGTGGAGTAAGCAGCTGGGTAGTTACTATGAATCGACCGGTAGTAATCCTGATTGGTACGCGGGGACGAATATGACAGCGTTTAATGCTGGCATGCTAGCGGGCGCGATTTCTAATTTCAATACTTCGACATCGTATACCGCGCCGAGTAGCTCGTCATCTGGCGGTTCAAGCGGGGGAGGATTCTCTGGTGGTGGCGGTGGAGGCGGCGGCGGGGGTGGCTGGTAAGTCATTATTCGCTGTAGCCTATATAATACTCGGTTTTGATCCGAGTATTATATTTTAGTGCTTGACTTTTTATAGTACCTTGTATAACATAGAACTATAACACACAAAGATTGTGCGAATAATAACGAAAGGAAGGCCTATGAAAGATAGCGATGAGTATGCTGAGCAGCTGGCGACGCAGCTGCGTAAAGGCTTTTTGGCGTATTGCGTGCTGCGGGTGTGCGCAAAGAAGCCGATATATACGAGTGACATCATCCGCACGCTGAGTGATGCCGAGCTGGTGGTCGCAGAGGGGACGATTTACCCGCTGCTGAGTCGCTTGCAAAAAGATGGGCTGTTGGCACACGAGTGGCAAGAGAGCGAGCAAGGCCCGCCGCGCAAGTATTATAAAGTGACGGAATTTGGTACTGACGTAGAAAAAAACTTGACCAAAAGAATTACTGCATTGAATGCAACGCTAAAGAAGCTATAGAGGAGAGGGATATGAAAGAAATTACACGAATACATTTGGCGCAGATGCCGTATAACATTGAAGTCGCGGCCAAAAAAGAATTGGAAAAATACCTGCACGCGGTCGCAAAAGCATTGGGTGCAGACGACGATGCGCAGCGCGAGATAGAAGCACGCATAATCGAGCTGCTGATGGAGCGCGGTGTGACGGGCGACAAGGTGATTACGTCGGGTGATGTGGCAGCAGTCGAGGTGCAGCTTGGCAAACCTGGCGATTTTGTTGATGAGGACGCGGTGGTAGAAGAGCCGAAAAAGCGTTTTATGCGCGACGAACAAGGCGGCATGATTGGCGGCGTATTGGCAGGCCTCGCGGCATATGCTGGTGTCGATGTGGTGTGGTGGCGTATTGCGGCGGTAGTATTGGGGTTGGCATCGTTTGGAACGGCGGTGTTAGTGTATGTGGTGCTGTGGATTGTCATGCCGCCTGCACGAACAGCGGCGGAGCGACTGCAAATGCGCGGTGAAACACCGACGCTAGAGCGTATCAAGGCAGAGGCGAGCACACTGACTGAGCGAGCGGCGAATGTCAAAAAACCGCTGGTGATCACGCTGCGTGTACTTGGCGTGTTGCTGCTCGGAAGTATGGCACTCGGTGCGGTTGCCGCGATGATTTTTGGCGGGTTTGTAGGGGTCACAGCTCTATCGAGCGTATGGTGGCTAATGAATCCTTGGCTAGTGGTAACACTAGTGATTGCGGTGTTGTCTGGGGCGCTTTTTGTGGCGCTGCTTGGTGTGGCAATGTATGCGCTGGGCGCATGGCGCATGACCAAGGCAATTGCCGCGACCATGATTAGTATTATTGTGGTAGGGGTTTTGCTGGCTGGTATTGGTACGGGTACGGCGCTTTATGGTGTGCAAAATTATCAGCGAACTATCGACGCGCATACACAAACACAACGAACGGAACTCTCTGGATTGAAAGATGTGAAAAATATACATATTGCCGATACGGCGGCATTTGTCGAATACCACACGACGACAGACGCGCCATATGTAGAAGTGCAGGTGTTGCAGCAAGACAAGGCGAAGCGTGTGCCAGTGACAGTGGAGCGTTCGGGTGATCAAGCGACAATTAAAGTCGACGGTATCAAGAGTGGTGATTGCGGCGAATGGTTATTTGGCTGTGCGGTAGAGTATTCGACAGTGAAGATTTATGGACCGGCACTCGAAAGCGTAACGACGGGTGATGTGTCGCTGCGCTATTACGCCAAAGAGCAAACGACGCTGCACATGGAGCTTGGCGCGCATGCGATTGCATCGTTACGTGGCCGCGTGGATGCACTTGAGGTGAAACTGGCAGAGCAGGCTCAGTTCGATGCCCAAAATGCCGCTTTGCGAGAGGTACGATTGACTGTTAACCAGGCTGCGTCGGCGGAGTTTGGGACTATCGCTGTATTGAATGTGACGACGCCAGATACGTGCGGTGAAGGTAGTGATATATCCTACGAGCGAGCTGATACAGTGGCGGTGAATGGCACACCTGCGATAGGCAAAGAATTTGCCTGTGTTGAGCTTGAATCTAATTCGTAGAAACTACTATAGCTATCACTGTGAGCAAAATGCTACAATTATAAGAATGAAGCGGGGACAAAACTAGATGGAATGGTGGCACGCGGTACTATTTGGCATCATCGAAGGAGTGACGGAGTTTTTGCCGATATCGAGCACGGGACATCTCACGATTATGGAGAAGCTATTGGGCTATCGGCTTGATGACCCAAGTGTGACGGCATTCACTGCCATAATACAGGTAGGTGCGGTGCTGGCGACGGTACTATACCTACGCAAAGATATTTGGCGTGTGGGCGTGGCGTGGCTGCGCGGACTAGCTGATAGTAAAGAGCGCAAACGCGACTATAAATTTGGCTGGGCAGTGCTGATTGGTTCAGTGCCGATTGGCATTGTCGGACTGCTCTTCAAAGACGAAATTGAAGGAGTACTACGGAGTTTGTGGTTTGTGGCAGGCGCGCTCATTCTATGGAGTGGTGTAATGTGGTTTGCCGACCATACTGCCAAACAAAACCGCCACGAAAAAGACACGACTTGGAAAGATACGCTTGTCATTGGCTTGGCGCAGTGTCTCGCGCTGGTACCTGGCGTGTCGCGGTCTGGTGCGACTATGTCAGCAGGCCTGCTGCGCGGATTTGACCGTGTGACAGTGACGCGACTATCGTTTTTCTTGAGTATTCCTGCACTTATGGCAGCGGCTGTGTTGCAGACGGTGACAGAATACGATGAGATTTCCAAAGGCGTAGGCTGGGGGCCGACGTTGCTTGCGACTGCAGTTTCGTTTGCGGTGGCATATGTGGCAGTGGCGTGGCTGTTGAAATTCATCGCCAAACATGACTATTCGATTTTTATATGGTATCGGGTGGTGCTGGGTGTAGTGCTAATAGGGCTTTTAACAACAGGCACGATAAGTGCAGTGTAAGGAGGTATAGATGATAGACGTACAGCATATTACAAAGACGTATGGCAAAAAACACAATGTGTTTACTGCACTCGACGATGTAAGCTTGACAATTCCAGATGGCGCGAGTGTAGCGATTATTGGTAAGTCTGGCAGTGGTAAATCAACGCTTATGCACGCTATGAGTGGACTGGACAGACCACAGACAGGCGCAGTGGTCATAGACGGCGAAGATATCCTAAAGCTCAAACCCAAGAAAGTCGATGCGTTTCGTGCGACAGAGATGAGCTTCATTTTTCAAGCCTTCTTTGTGCAGGCAAATGAAACCTGCTACGATAACGTAAGTTTACCGCTCGAGATTGCCAAATTTCCACGTAGCCAGCGCAAGGAGCGTGTAGAAGCTGCACTCAAAGCCGTAGGGTTAGAAGATAAGATTAAGTCAAAGGCCAAAGATTTATCTGGTGGACAAAAACAACGTCTGGCAATTGCGCGTGCGATTGTCAACAAACCCAAAATCATCTTTGCTGATGAGCCAACTGGCAATCTAGACAGTACTACAGGTGACTCCATAGAGAATCTATTATTTACCTACAACAAAAAACAAGGTGTTACACTTGTGATAGTAACGCACGACCACGAGCTGGCTGCTAAGTGTGACATTCAAATTCGGATTAAAGATGGTCGCATTGAGTCAACTGAGCAAAAAGAGATGCAAAAAACTACCACAGTACGTACAACAAGGAGGGTGCAATAGATGAAGACACGAGATATTGCTGCGCGTGCAGGTAAAAGCTTGATGCAAGCCAAGGTGCGCACGCTGCTCACAAGCTTAGCGATTGCGGTGGGTGCATTTACACTTACACTTGCACTGGCTGCAGGTGAAGGTTCACGTCAGTATGCCGATAAAATCATCAGCTCCAATGTTGATCCACAAATGCTAATGGTGGCCAAAGATAAGACGTTGTTTGGCGAGGGTGCTGCGACAGGTGGACTAAAAGAATATTCCGAAAATCAGACCAGCTACAATGGGCTTTCGGTAAAATCATTAACAGAAAGCGACATTAAAAAAGTTGCAGATAACCCAAATGTTGCCAAGGTAATCCCTGCGTACATAGTAAGTGCACGCTATGTGACGTTCGAAAAAAAGCCTGATAAAAAGTTTACATCTGAAGTGACGTTGTTCGATACATCGGTGCGACCAGATGTAATTGCTGGTACTTTGCCATCAAAAGACGAGCAGATTGCTGATGATGAGATTGTAGTGCCGGAAGCATATCTAGAAACACTTGGAGATATCGCACCAAAAGATTTCGTGGAGTCGACAGTGACACTGCATCTAGTGCGTATGCCCAAGCAACTTACCGAAGCTGAAACGCAGCGGATATTCATGGAACAGGGCGAAGCAGGCGTGCAAAAAGCAATGGAGCCAGAAACTCGTGACATAACATATCGCGTACGTGCGGTGAGCAAAAATTCAGCTACATCTATGTCGGCAAGCTCAGCATTGTTTATATCCGAAGACCAAGCTCGTGAACTCTCTGCGTGGCTTACCAAAGGTACCGACCAAGCAGGTCAGTATATGGCAGCGACTGCCAAAGTAAAAGATGGTGCGGATCCAGCAGATGTCAAGCAGGCGCTAGAAAAGCAGGGTATATACAGTATGACTGCCAAAGATTTGCAGAAATTTATATTCCAGATTGTAAATATCTTACAGGGTGTGGTGATTGGGTTTAGCGTGTTGGCACTGATCGCCAGTTTATTCGGTATCATTAATACTATGTATATTTCGGTGCTCGAACGTACGCGTCAGATTGGACTTATGAAAGCGCTTGGTATGAGCGGACGGGATGTAGCGCGGCTATTTCGTTACGAAGCAGCGTGGATTGGTGCATTGGGCGGTGCGATCGGTGCAGCATTAGCTGTGGTGACAGGTACGATTATGAATCCGTACATTACGAAATGGATTAGCTTAGGTGAGGGCAACTCACTGTTGGTATTTCAGGCGCACGTAATAGCTCTAATGATTGTGGGACTTATGATTGTAGCGATAGTAGCAGGCTACTTGCCTGCGCGTAAGGCCGCCAAGCTAGACCCAATAGAAGCGCTACGAACAGAGTAGACGTGGTATAGTAGGTAGTATGTTAGATATCCGCTTTATACGAGAAAATCCAGAAAAAGTACAAACAAATGCAGAGCAAAAAGGGTACAAGAACCTGTCTGTGGCAAAACTTTTGGAGCTCGATGACTCGCGGCGCGAACTGCAGCAGCAGGTAGATGAGTTGCGTGAAAAGCGTAATACAAACGCTGCTAAGATGAAGGGTGGCAAGCCTGAGCAAAGTCTCATAGATGAAGGTAAGCAGATCAAACTAGAACTAGCAGAGCGTGAAGAATACCTGAAGAACGCCAGTGAAGAATTTACTACCGAAATCAATGCATTTCCAAATATGACTGATGCCGATGTGCCAATAGGCGGCGAAGAAGATAGCGTGGAGGTAAAGCAGTGGGGCGACCAAACGACTGGCGCACGCGACCACTTAGATTATGCAGTAGAGCGTGACTGGGTAGATTTTGAGCGTGGTGCCAAAGTGGCAGGTGCAAAGTTCTACTACCTGAAAGGTGACTTGGCGTTGCTTGAGCAAGCGATTACGCAATATGCGCTAAATGTGCTGGTGAGTAAGGGGTTCAACTTCATGACTGTGCCACATATGGTCAATGCGCGTACGATGACAGGTACGGGGTTTGCACCGCGCACCAGCGACCAGAGCGATGAATATGCTATCGAGAGTGAGGACTTGTCTCTAATTGCTACAGCAGAGATTCCACTGACAGGCTATCATGCCGACGAGATTATAGACGAAAAAGATTTACCACTGTTGTACGCGGGCTTGAGTCCATGCTACCGCAAAGAGGCAGGTACATACGGTAAGCATACCCGTGGGCTTTTCCGTGTGCACCAATTTAACAAGCTAGAGATGTATGCCTATGCATTGCCAGAAAAATCACATGAAGTACACGAGCAAATTTTAGCGATAGAAGAAGAGATCTGGCAAGCTATCGGCATACCGTATCATGTTATTAATATCGCTAGCGGCGATCTTGGTGCGCCTGCAGCCAAAAAATACGATATTGAATACTGGTCTTCTGTAGACGGCACCTATCGCGAGCTGACGAGTTGCAGTAACTGTACCGATTTCCAGACACGCAATCTCAACATTCGGGTACGCCGTACAGATGGTATGGTAGAAATGGTGCACTCGCTCAATGGCACGGCTGTGTCGCTTGCGCGCTCACTGGTGGCCGTAATCGAGCATAACCAAAGGGAAGACGGCAAGTTAAATGTGCCAGAAGTGCTACGGCCGTATATAGGCGGCCGGGACATAATCTAGGCTTGTTGGCCTGTCAGCCGGTCTTTGAAGTATCGTACGAATGTTTCTGGTTGTAAGCGTTGAGCTACGAGATCCATCTCGCCGTGCGTGATGCCTTTGAGCCCAGCTAACTTTAGCTGGGCATTGGCAATTTCCATGAAAAGCGAGTTATTGATTTGGGCGAACGGGCGCATACAGGCCCCATATTGATACTGTCGTGCGATGAGGTCTACGACTATATCCACGTTTGGCTCCTCGGACATAATTTGCTCCTCGATTGCACCACCGAGATGTGTCATTCGCTCAATATATTGGTGGTAGCCGGGAGCTTCTGGATAGAAAAAAGTGCCGTGGCGCTCTCTGGTTGCGGTATCGCACGGCAAGAACCGCTCATCGATACCTGGGAGCTGCGGTCGAAATTCTTGGTAGCTGGCAGTGCCTCGTGCGGCGTATGGGTCGCCATAATAGGCTGCAATCGGTATAACGCGTGTCGCTCGGTCGTAGCTTGACGCCCGGCCGCCGCCACGGCTAAAGCTACCAACTTGATCTTCATAGATTCGCTTGTTGCTATTGAGGCGGTTGTAAACTCGATAGTCGGCCATCTTATGAATTTGTTGGAGGTGCATACTAAAGCGCATAGGTGATTCATAGAAATCTCCATCGGTAATATGGTCGACGGCATATGTGCGGATTTCCTGGTAGTTTTGTCGGTATTCGGTGTCGACTGGCTGACCTTTGTTGCCTTTGGTGCGAATAAGCTCGTCAGGCTCAACACGCTTGGCATGCGCAATGCGTCGAGCAAGTCTTTCCTGAAGGGTGGCGAGCGCTTCCGGGTCGGTGTCTTTGTTGGTGTGTTGGGGGTCTTGCGGGGCGGACATGGGCGTTATCTCCGGATCGCTGACGATACTGGTGCGATTTGTTGACTCAAGATCATAGATTCCTAAGATGCCATCCTCGCCCAGACAAATCCCTGCATGGTGACGTGAGACGCTAGGAGATAGGTCGAAATGCTCGACAGCTTCTTCGTCCTCTCGACCAAGTGTAAAGGCCTGGCCAACTTCAAGTGCAAGATACCCAGTCTTATTATCGTCTTCAACGGATGGTTGATGTATGAGGAGAGCTGCTTCGGCCGGCCAAACCTGGCCGTTAAATAGCTTGCGACCCGCCTCGTCCACAGAGGGTGCAGAGCGTATGTCGATAATCTCAAATGTATTGGAGGGGTTACCTCCGGATACTAGCGTGCCATCATGGTCAACGGTAGGAATGCCTGTATAAAAGTTCAGTAAGATAGAGGGGCTCTTCTTCGGCTCACCGAGTTGCATTATATATCGACCACCCCGATCGAGTGTCTCAACGCTGGGCGGTTGTGTAGGTGCCGTATATGTGTCGTGTGATATTTTCATTGTGAAGATGCCTGCTAGCTGCATATGTATTTATTGATAAGACGCAGAGCTAGTTGCATGTATTTTATCATAAAATAATATATAAGTCAATTCCTCCTGGCGACGTATGGCATAAACTGCTATAATGATAAGTACAAAAGTACCTAACAACAGGAGGGGTAATGATCTCGCCAATTGCAATTACCGGAATCAAATATGATGTCGATGACAAGACTAAGAAATATGTCGAGCAAAAAGTCAGCAAGCTTGATCGATTCTTGCCTCGCCATGCACGCAAAAGTGCTAAAGCAGAGGTAAAACTAGCGCAAATTGACCAAAAAAATGGCAATAAATATGAAGCTGAGGTTATCTTGCATTTGCCTGAAAAAACACTCACGGCCAAAGACTCTACTGTCAACATCTTGGCAGCTGTAGATATTGTTGAAGCAAAGCTTCAGGCACAGCTTGCAAAATACAAAGAGCAACACAGTGAAGATCGTGGCGTACTGAGTAGATTTAAACGTAGCTTTGCACGCGAATCACAATAGTCTCGGGATTTTTATCTAACTTAAACACTCTGTTCGGACAGCAGAGTGTTTTTGTTGTGATTACCTCTTTGTTTTTCGAGCTTTTACTCGTATAATAGGTGCTAGTATAGACCTATTGAAACACGTCGTTACTCGGAAAAATGAACAAGCTCATTTTTCGCTCGTCGCCTAGTGTTATAATAGATAAGAGTTAAATGCTGGAATTTCAGAAGTGAGGGATTTTCTTTATGGTAAGTAGACAAAAAGCGCTGACAAAGGTATTTGGAGACCCGCAAAAGCGTATTGTAAAAGCACTTGAAAAACGCGTGCATGGTATTACTGATCTCGAGGGTAAATACAAGAAACTGAGTGACAAAGAGCTGGCTCGGCAGACCGAAGTGCTAAAAAAGCGACTAAATGCAAAGAAAAAGACATCGCTAGACGACATCTTACCGGATGCATTTGCAGTAGTGCGTGAAGCGAGTCGGCGTGTGATGGGTATGCGTCACTTTGATGTACAGCTTATCGGCGGAATCGTGCTTCACGAGGGTAATGTGGCTGAGATGAAAACTGGTGAAGGTAAGACTTTGGTGGCAACTGCACCTGTGTATCTCAACGCGCTTGAAGAAAAAGGTGTGCATGTCGTGACAGTCAACGACTACTTGGCGCAGCGTGATGCTAGCTGGATGGGCGAACTATACCATTTCTTGGGACTCTCAACGGGTGTTATTATCAATGATGCATCGTTTATTTATGATCCTGAGTTTGACAATGAAGCTCATGATGACGAAAAGATGCGTCGCCTCAAACCAGTGAGTCGCAAAGAGGCCTATGCAGCCGACATCACGTATGGCACTAATAATGAATTCGGGTTTGACTACCTGCGTGACAACATGGTAAACGACGTGGAGCTTTTGCGCCAGCGTGAGCTTAATTTTGCGATTGTAGATGAGGTAGACTCTATCTTAATAGACGAGGCGCGTACACCACTTATCATCTCTGCACCCGCGGCTGAAAATCCAGAATACTATCTTGTCTTTGCTAAAATTGCCGCGAAGCTTGTGCCGGATGACTATATCCTTGATGAAAAGCGCAAGAGTGTAGCACTGAGTGACCAGGGTGTTGAAAAAGTGCAAAAAATGCTTGGTATCAAAAATCTCTATCTACCAGATAATGTACGTAGTGTGTACCACATGGATCAGGCGCTGCGAGCGCAAGCGTTGTTTAAGCGTGATAAAGACTACGTGGTAACAAGTGACGGTGAAGTGATTATCGTCGATGAACACACTGGTCGTCTTATGCATGGCCGTCGCTATAGCGAGGGCTTGCACCAGGCCATCGAGGCCAAAGAAACTGTGGCTGTACAAACAGAAAGTATGACACTTGCGACGGTATCGTTCCAAAACTTCTTCCGCTTGTATAAGAAACTTGCCGGTATGACGGGTACTGCGTTCACCGAACTTGAGGAGTTCCATCAGATTTATAGTCTTGATGTAGTGCAGGTGCCATCAAATAGGCCGCTGGCACGTATCGACAAACAAGATCTTATCTTCAAAACAGAAAAAGCCAAGCTCAAGGCTGTGGCAGATGCTATCAAGGAGTATCACAAGCAAGATCGACCAGTCCTCGTAGGTTCTGGCTCTATCGTTAAAAATGAGTTGATTGCGCAGTGGCTCGACAAAGAAGGTATCAAATACGAACTGCTCAACGCCAAAAATAACGAACGTGAAGCAGCGATTGTGGAGCGAGCGGGTGAAAAGGGTGCGATTACGCTCGCGACAAACATTGCTGGTCGTGGTACTGACATCAAGCTTGGTGAAGGTGTTAAGGAGCTTGGTGGCCTAGTAGTGATTGGTTCTGAACGGCACGAATCTCGCCGAATTGACAATCAGTTGCGTGGTCGTGGCGGCCGTCAGGGCGACCCAGGCGAGACGCAGTTTTATGTATCGACAGAAGACGATTTGATGCGTATTTTCCAGGGTGAGCGCATTGCATCACTGATGGATAGGCTCGGTGTTGAAGACGATATGCCGATCCAAAACAAGACCGTATCAAAAACACTTGAAGCGGCTCAAAAGCGTGTCGAAGGCTATAACTACGATACGCGCAAAAATGTTGTTCAGTATGACAATGTCATCAATCGCCATCGTAAAGTTGTCTATGCGATTCGACGTAAGATTCTTGAGGGCGACAACATCAAATATGAGATTGATCGTCTAGTGAAAGAGACGCTTAAAGATCTTACAGACGTACCTGCAAAAAATAACAAGAAATTTGCTGAAGAGTTTGAAGTAATCTTTCCAATTGACGCTAAAAAAATTGAGGAGATTGGTGCAGAAAAGCGAGATAAAGTACGCCTTAAACTGGCAGAAGACGCCGTAGCGGAATTGTATGCGGAGCGTGAAAAAGAGCTTACCTCAGAGGTGATTCGACGCGTCGAACGCCAAGTATATATGGAAGTGCTTGACCAGCTCTGGATGCAGCACCTAGAAAACATGCAGCATCTACGTGAGGGGATCCACTGGCGCGGTGTAGGCCAGCGTGATCCACTGGTTGAATACCGTGTAGAATCTCAAAAACTATTTGAAGGTTTGCAGGCGACACTGCGCGACGAAGTGTTGAAAATCCTGACACACATTCGTCCGAGTGATGTCACAGTACAAAATGAAGAAGACTATGACACCGAGCTAACTAAGCTAGCTGAAGGTGCAGTAGAAAAGGGTGTCAACGAAGTTGCCTCGGTCACACACGCTAGTGACGATGACTTTGACGGTAACGTCAGCAAAGCTAAGACAGTGAGTGAAGCCAATCGCACTAAGAATCAAGCACGCAAGAAAAAGAAAGCCCAGCGCCAGAATCGCAAGAAGAGCCGTAAGTAGTATGAAGCACACAGTCGAAGAAGTCCGCCTAAAAAACGGTGCACGGGGGCTACTTATTGATGTGCCTGGCGCAACGGTGATGACGTTCGAGTTTCAGTTTCGAGCTGGTAATAGGTATGTCAAGCACAAAGATATCTACGAAACGGCGCATATTATGGAGCACATGGCTTTTGGCGCAAATGCTCAGTTCAAGACAGAGCACGAGTTCGAGGCAGAGTTCACCAAAAATGGTGCGTATCACAATGCATTTACCAGTGACCTGGCCATGGTATATATGGCAGAGAGTGCAGATTTTGAGTGGGAGCGAATTCTCAAGCTGCAAGAAGTTTCAATCTGTCAGCCGCGATTCAACGAAGCTGAACTCGCCGCAGAAAAGGGCAATGTGCGTAGTGAACTCACGGGCTATCTAAACAATCACATGCGTCTTTTGTGGCCAAAAGCACAGCAGCTGCTTGGCGAGGATGTATTAACGTTTAATCAGCGTCTCAAGACGATTCCGCACGTAACGTTGCGTGATATTCGTGAACACCACAAACGCACTCATACAAGTGACAATATGCGCTTTGTGATTGCGGGTAGATTGCATGGTCGCAAAGCTGAGATTCGACGCCAACTCGAAGCATGGCCATTGCCGCGTGGTGAGCATTTTGAAGTACCCCATGACGAGCTGCATTCGGCGAATCCAAACCTCATTCGACGTAAAGAAGCCTCGAACGTTACGTTTGGATGGTCAACGATTGTGCCTCGCGTATTGAATGATTCCGAGCTTGATGCGATGGCATGCTTGAATCACCTACTAACAGGTACAATGCACTCTAGAATTTTTGGCAAAGCTCGCCAAAAAGGGGTCGCCTATAGCGTCTTTAGCGATACGGCAGCAAGTTTCTATGAGAGTAGTTGGGATTTTGGTGGACAAGTCAATCATGATGATGCTGGGGAGCTTTTCGCTATTATCAATGACCAGATGAAACGTGTACTGCAGGGTGAGATAACGCAATCAGAGATTAGTTCCGCTCAGTCATATGCGCTTGGTCGTCATCAGATGGGTGCGCAGACTGTTGCACAGGTGAGTAACTTTTATACATCACGCTACTTTGGCGATGGTGTAGTCAAGGATTACGAAAAAGTTCCCGATAGTATCAAGTCAACTTCTCGTGAGTGTATGATCGAGACAGCACGTGAGTTTATTCGTGCTGATACTTGGGTACTCGCAGCTGTTGGGAGTGGGGACAAGGAAGAGCTGCGCGGGCTTAATGATTTGGTGGCGGACATTTACACACTACAGTAAAATAGGAGTAATAAAGAGGAGGAACGATGCGTCAGGATGAACCGACAGATACAGACTCGCCAGCCCAGCCGCCGGCACTAAACGAGCACTCGGCTGTCAAGTTGGCGAATGAGCCAGCGGATTATGTTGTTCTGGTGATTGGCATAATGGCATCGCTAGGGCTGATGGCACTCGTGTTCCTGACAAGCCTTGCCTCGCTTATCTATGGCATAGAGGCGGTTGAAGAATCTACTGAGGTGGGTGACCCAACGGTAGAGCTAATGGGTAATATCATAGGAGCAGGGATAGTGGTAGCAGTGAGCCTAGGGATTCTCTTGATAATTATCCGCATGATGCGTCAGCAGATGTTAGGTAATGCGTTGCAGGTAGAGTATAGTGACTATGCTTGGTTGCGCGAATGGAGCAACAAGGTGGCCAAGGATTTGCGTATGCCGCGGGTAGAAATTATGGTGACACAAGACCCAGTTATCAACGCCTATGCATTTGGGTTTGCCTCGCCATACACAATCGTTTTGAATTCTGGCTCTATCCGCTGGCTAACACATGATCAGTTGAAGGCTGTAGTAGTGCATGAAATGGCGCATGTAAAATATCATCATACACAAATAGGTACGTATTTGAATTTACTGCGCATGGTGCCTGTAATAGGTACATTCAATAGCTGGATGCTTGATTTTTGGAGCCGTCGCGCAGAGTATACTGCAGACAGACTCGCACTTTGCTACTTACAGGACAAAGAGTTAGTCAAAGAATCTCTCATAGGTGTGCATGTTGGTCCGGATGTAGCTAAGTCATTTAATGATGTGGCACGACAGTGGCAGGTGTATATGACAAATAACTTTTTTAATCGTTTTACGCAGACGTTTGGTAGCCATCCGTTTTTAGTGCGACGTTTGCAGCATATTGATGCAAAAGCTGCAGCACTGAGTATTCCAGCTAAATCCATGGAGAGTAAAAAAGCTTCTAAGCTGCTTGAGCAAGATATAAAAGAGGGATAGATGCAGCAGCTTCACAAAAAACTAGCTGCACTTCGAGAACACTACCAAGCGCTGTTTGAGAAGCTTGGTATTGCTAGCAAGCACCAGTTACGTGATGAGTATGAAGCTCAGATTGCAAGTCCTGAGCTTTGGAACAATCCTACGCATGCCAAAGAAGTAAATCAGCAATTTGCCAAACTTGATGGCGAAGTAGCTCCTTGGCTAACGTTACGCTCGCAGCTAGATGATATTGATGAACTGATGGAGCTGGGCGATGATAGTCTACTGCCAGAGTTTGAGCGACAGATAGATGCTATGCAGTTACAGTTGGATGAGCTACGGAAATCACTGCGCTTTACAGGTAAATTTGATAATCACAATGCGATTATACGATTAAGTGCAGGTGTTGGTGGTACAGATGCGCAGGACTTCACAGAAATGCTTGAACGTATGTATCTACGATGGGCAGAGAGGGCTGGCATGGAGACGACGAGTGTGGAGCGTTCAAGCGGCGAGGAGGCTGGCGTCAAAACAAGTGTGATTGAGATTGTGGGTACATACGCATATGGCAAACTGCGAGGTGAGCATGGTGTGCATCGGCTTGTACGGCTGAGTCCCTTCAATAGCGACAATCTACGCCAGACTAGCTTTGCACTGGTAGAGGTATTGCCGCAGATTGAGACACCAGATGAAGTGCAGGTCGAAGACAAAGATCTCAAGGTGGATGTATATCGTAGTGGTGGCCATGGCGGTCAGAGCGTAAATACTACCGATAGTGCTGTACGCATTACACATTTACCTACAGGTATAGTTGTGGCAATTCAAAATGAGCGTAGCCAGATTCAGAATCGTGAGACAGCCATGAAAATCTTGCGCTCTAAGCTTGCACAATTACAGCTGGAACAACATACAGCATCGATAACGGATTTGCAGGCAGGGGAATCTGCGAACTGGGGCTCACAGATTCGTAATTATGTGCTGCATCCGTACTCACTCGTGAAAGATACGCGCACAAAATATGAAGAGAAAGATCCGACAAGCGTGCTAGACGGAAAAATAGACGGCCTTATAGATGCGTATCTGGAGATGTCTGTTGCAAATAAAAAATAGCATGACGAATATCTATAATGCAATGCATTGGTTCTCGGATGCTGATGCTTGGATGTTATTTCGTTTGGCTGCATGGACAGAAGCATGTACCTGGGCGGCACTAATTGGCTCAATCATAGTTCGGAATGCTGGCATCTCTGGCGCAGACATCGCAGTGTCGATTGCAGGTACAGTGCATGGCACGGTGTTGCTTGTGTATCTGACATTTGTAATCGTATTGGCGCGTAGCATGGAATGGGGATGGAAGCGTATCGTATTTGCGTTCGCTGCGGGTAATGTGCCATTCGCAACGATTGTGTTTGAACGTTTTGTAGCCAGGTATCGGCGTAAGAATCCCGTAAAGATTCCTGAGCCACCTGGCTACAATGATGATTAGCTAGTTTGGTCGTCTTTACTCCTCAAGGTCTTGGGAGATATCGACATCTTTTGCTACTTGTTTGGCTATGAGAACTTCGCGGCCCTTTTCGTGGCCAAGCTTGTCGCACGTATAGATTGTCATAATAGGCTCTTTGCTTGGATTCTCGATCTCAGTCTGAGTCGGTTCTACTTTGAACTTTTTAGTAATTTCGTACTTATAGCGGACGCCTTTGTGATCTACATAGACATGATTGCCAACGTGCAGATCATCAACATGATAAAAAGGTGAGCGTCGTGTAGTTTCGCTATGTGTTAGTCCTACTACGAAACGATGTGCCGCAAGAATAAAGTTGCCACCAGATGCTGGGCTGCCACGATCTGGGTGACGCCACCACGCATGATCATTGAGTACGGCTTCGCCACCACTGCGATAAGTGAGGTTGAGTTTGAGTTTTGGTACATAAATACGATCGTCATCAACTGACGGTGCCTCGATAGGCTTGTTCCATTCTGTTTTTTTAGCAATTACTTGTTGTGTTGGGGATTGTTCTGGAGCTAGAATCACAGACAGTAAGTAGCCTCCGCTACCCATAAAAAGTACGCCAGTCGCCAGTATCGACTTTTGCTTCCAGCTAAGTTTTCGTTTAATTTTTAGTGCCACCGTTTTGTTTCTCTTTTTTATTAAAATACTTTTGATTTATGGTATTTCGTTATAACCACTACTATAATAGCATGTTGCAATAGACGAGTGTCAAGGCATTTCACATGCGTAATATACTATAGGTCATGCAGTGACAAGTTAAAATAAGAAGCGATTGTAATTGAAACTACGTTATGTGTGCGAAATTACTAGAGTAAAAAAGTAATATTCGTAAAAAAGTCAAAAAAAGTATTGACATAAGCTTTTTATATCAATAGACTAGGGACATTAAGCTTGCGCATAAAGCCGAGCTGGAATAACACAAAGATTGGGGAAAAAGAAAAAAAGAGAGTAGTGGGATTATTCAATTTCAGACACACGCCAGCAGGAGCGTATCCTGTTCGTAGACAAACAGAACATTTTGAATAAAAGGGTATATAAACACAATGAAACACAACAAACGAACTATAGATTCGGCGTTTGCGGTGAAAGCTACACGTGTAGCAATCGCAGGCGCACTTGCAGTAACAACTATCGCAGGTGCACTCGCGATTGATTCGCAAAAAGCACACGCGGCCTTGCCTCCAGTTGACTTTAAGGCGGAAGCAAAGGGTAGTATTGGTGACTTCGCAGCATTGCGACTCCAGGGTAGCTCAGCACTATCGCAACTCAACTTCTTAGAGATTCCTGGCTTGAGCCAGTCTACACAGTCTGCTCTTGTGGATGTTGAATTTGGTGGCGCACAGAGTACTGTAGACTCAACAGCAAATCCAGCGGCTACCGCACAAGCAAGCTCGCTGCGTGGTAACGTACTCGGTATTGTTGACCTTGAGGATTTCTCAATCTCAGCAGCATCTGATTCAAATACTAACAATGGTCAAACAGTAGAGGATAGCCTATTTGGCGTCGATGTTTCACCACTAGTTGCATTTGAAGGTCCAAATGTGAGCGCTTTGTCTAACTGGAACGGTACAGATGTATGTAGTGCAGTTGATACACCACTCTCGAAAGCAACCTCTTCATTGGGCGAGATTACGATTGGTGATACGACTGCTATAGGTGCAAGCCTTCCTTTCAACTTTGACCTCGGTAGAATCTTCCACCTAAGTGCACTTAATGTCGACACAGAAACTCGACTTGTTGCTGCTGAAGGTGAGAACGACTCACGTGCGATCCAAGCTGAAGCTGGTGTACGTCCAATCGAAATCGAACTCACAAAATGGTTGAAGCTTAACATCCTTGGTACGCCAACTGTTACAGCTACAGCTTCTGGTCAGCCAGGTGGTGCTAGTGTAGAGTTTGTTCGTAATAGTCTTATGACGCTTACTGTCACGAACCCAGTAGACAGCACAGAACAAACATACCCAGTACTTGAGACTCCAACAGGTATAAACCTCGGCGGCCTTCCAAGTAACGGTTTCTTGGATGTTGAGTTCTCAATCGGTGACACACAGGAAGAAGTAGCAGAAGATGGCACAAGTGCAAGTGGTAGTATGTCACTGCTCCACCTCAAGATTTCACTTGGTGGTAATAGCAGTCCTATTGCTCTGGACTTGATTGATACTAACATCTTGCCAGTTAGCGCGTCTGCAGAGATGGCTGAAGGTGGTCTGCAGTGTGCAGAAGACACAGCTAGTGATACTCCTGCAGGAGACACACTCGCAGAAACTGGTGACAACGTAGCTCTCTACCAAACACTTGCAATCGCAATGCTTGGTGCAGGTGCAGCGCTGACTATCGGTACAGTTGTTCGTAAGAAACTCGCAGGACGCAAGTTTTAGTAGAAACTAACTAGCCGGCAGCACAGCCAAGATTTCGACCCCGCAGATGCGGGGTCGATTTTTTGTGCTGTGCTTATGGTATAATGATAAGTAATGATTTTATTAGATAGGGTTACAAAAACATACGGCAAAGCCACTAAACCTGCGCTCAATCGTGTCAGTCTCCATATCCACCCCAAGGAGTTTGTCATACTTGTGGGCACAAGTGGTGCAGGTAAGTCTACCTTGCTCAAGTTACTGACGCGAGAAGAGAAGCCGAGTAGTGGCAAGATCGTCGTAGGCGGTATAGACTACGACAATCTCAAAGATAAACATATACCGCTGCTGCGACGTAAAATTGGCGTGGTATTTCAGGATTTCAAGCTGCTACCGCAGCGTACTGTCTACGAAAATATTGCCTTCGCACTAGAGATTGCAGGCATGACAAACCGTGAGATCAAGTCAACTGTCCCAAAAGTCATAGAGCTTGTGGGACTCAAAGGTAAGGAAAAGAGCTTTCCGCGCCAACTTTCTGGCGGTGAGCGTCAGCGTGTAGCAATCGCACGTGCGATTGTGCGCCAACCCAAAATTCTTATTGCCGATGAGCCAACGGGTAACCTGGACCCGCGACACAGCTGGGATATCGTGAAGCTACTTGAAAAAATTAATCGTTACGGTACAACGGTATTGTTGACGACTCACAATGTAGAAATTGTCAATAAGCTCAAGAGACGAGTGATTACACTTGAGCACGGCAAGATTACAAGTGACCAGGACGAAGGGAGCTATAAGCAATGAGCCGTCAAAAGAAGATCAGCTCCAAAGCACTCGCCTCGAATAAGCGTCGCCGTCGCCAGTGGCTGACATTTATGCGTATGTGTCGCTATGGTATCAATAACTTTAGTCGTAACGCTTGGCTCACGATTGCTGCTACTGCGATGATGACATTGACTCTCTCTGTTATCATGTTGACAGTTTTGGCGCAAAACGTTCTATCGGATAGCTTGGTGGGAGTACGAGATCAGGTTGACATGTCGTTGTATGTGCAGTCTGATACACCGGAAAAAGAAATACGGCAAATCGCTAGCGACCTCAAAAATATTGAAGGTGTGACAACTGTGTCATACGTGATGCCAGAAGAGGCTTACGAAGAGTTTGCGCGACAGTACAAGGACAGCCCGCAGACGCTTAAGGCGCTCCGGGTGTCAGATGCGAAGTTTCCGGGAGTTTTTCGTGTAAATGTAGTAGATCTTGCCGATACTTCAGCACTGTCTGAGTTTGTCAAAGAGAACAAGCTGTTTGTTAAGTATCAAGACCCGAACATACCTCCGTCTTTCGAAGGCAATGAGTCAAAACAGGTGATTGACGATATCGCGCGCATGGTGAGCTTTGTTGGCAAGGTAGGGCTTGCGGTAAGCGTGGTGTTGATTGTAATCTCGTCATTAATAGTCTTCAAT
Organism: uncultured Candidatus Saccharibacteria bacterium; assembly: GCA_964593465.1. Classification (GTDB taxonomy): domain Bacteria; phylum Patescibacteriota; class Saccharimonadia; order Saccharimonadales; family Saccharimonadaceae; genus Mycosynbacter. The sequence continues at coordinate 35,223 of CAZQJY010000002.1, read as the reverse complement.
ACAATCCGTATGGCTATTTTTAATCGAAAAGAAGAAATAGAGATGATGAAGCTCATTGGCGCGGATAGGGGATTTATCAGAGGGCCATTTATTGTCGAAGCAGTAGTATACGGATTTATTGCTGCAGTGCTAGCTACAGGATTGAGTATCTTGGCGCTATATGCTGCGCAGCCAAAGCTTGAAAGCTACGGAGTGATGGTGGGCAATACCCTCAACAGCGTAATCACCTATATTGGTTTTGTCTTGCCCGCGATGATTTTAATCGGTGCGGTGATTGGTATCATCTCTTCGCTTCTTGCGACACGTAAATACCTCAAAATTTAAAAGCATAAGCCTATTGACTCGATGGTTATGCTTATGCTAGTATAGGGGTAATGAAGCAACGGTCCACCACACCAGTTTCAACTTCTTTTGCGGCACGAGCTGCACTTGTTGCGTGTGCTGTATTGATGGCTATTGCTGCTCCTATATCTATTGGTAAGACTGTTTTTGCTAATTATGATACCCAGATTAATGCCGCTCAACAGCAAGCTGCACAGAATGAAGCACAGGCGGCTCAAGTAGGGCGTATGGCAGACAGCCTGCAGGCAGAGTTGAATGCGCTAGAGACCCAGAAAAATGCCATACAGGCAGAGATTGACAAGAGTCAGGCTCGACACGATAAGTTTGAAAAAGACATCAAGTCGAGTGAAAAGCAGATTGGCGAAAACAAGACCGCACTTGGCGATACAATTGTTGCCATGCATGTGAGTTCTAACACTTCAACATTGGAAATGCTTGCCAGTAGCAAGTCGATTGGTGATTTTGTCGATAAGCAGGCGCAACAGATATCAATTCAGAACAAATTAAATAGCACTATCGATAAGATAGAGGCGCTCAAAAAGAAGCTTGAAAAGCAAAAGCAAGCAGTTGAGCGAGAGATTATTAATCAGAAAGCTCAACGTGAGCAGCTGGCATCTAAAGAAGCTGAAAAAGCCAAGGTAGTAGCAGAGACACGTGGTGAAGAAGAGGCATATCGCCAGAAGGCCAGCGCCAACAACGCAGAAGTGGATCGTTTAAGGGCTGCTCAGGCAGAAGAGAATAGGCGTGCAGCTGCTGCTGCCGCCGCGGCTGCTGCAGCAGCCAGTGGTGGTTCATGGAGTGGTTCTATTCCTGCCGGTACGCCTGGTGGAGGTGGTTATCCTGGTGTATGGGCGAGTGCTCCGCTTGATGCTTATGTAGATCCATGGGGATTATATACTCGCGAATGCGTTAGTTATGCTGCATGGAAGGTGGCGAGCACAGGTCGCTTTGTCCCTCACTTTGGTGGAATGGGTAATGCAAATCAATGGCCGTCAACGGTTGCCCGATATGGTATATCTAGTGGATCAGCTCCACGTGCAGGCTCAGTGGCTATGTGGCCGATTGGCTATTATGGCCATGTGATGTACGTCGAAAGTGTAAACGCTGATGGTACCATTACCGTGAGTGATTACAACCTGGAGTGGGACGGTTTGTATCGCAAGTATACACGTTCTGCATCTGGCCTAACCTATATCTACTTCTAGAGCCTGAATACAAAAAATAGAGCATTTCTGCTCTATTTTTTGTATGGTGGGGTATAATGGTTATAGTAAAAATCGGAGGTAGAAGTGGCACAACATCAGCCAGGTCAGCACTCATCTGCTGCAAAAAACAAACAAACACACACATCATTTAGTGGGATTTTTGTCGGTGGTGCAGTGGTAATTGCATTGGTGCTAGGGTTTATCGCAGGAACGCGAGGCTCGGAGCTAGCGAGTGTTATCGCTCCGCAATTTGGCCTTAAGACGGGTTTAGGGCAGCCTTCTATGGACACATCGTCTTTACAAGAGGTTTATCGCAAGCTTCATGCGAGGTTTGATGGCAAGTTGGATGAGAATAAGCTTATAGAGTATGCTAATCGTGGGCTTGTGCAGGCGACTGGTGATGACTATACGCAGTATTTTAGCAGCAAAGAAGCAGAGGAGCTGCGAAACGATTTGGCCGGTGACATTGGCGGCGGTATTGGCGCAGAGCTTGGTAAGCGTAATGGCAAACTAACCGTTATACGACCATTGGCGGATTCGCCAGCGGCTAAAGCTGGCGTACAGGCTGGTGATGTGATTGTTGGTGTCAATGATGAGTCTGTCGAGAAATCTACTGTTGACGAAGCTGTCAAAAAGATTCGCGGCGAGATTGGTACTACAGTTAAGCTAATGCTGCTACGCGACGGCAACCCAAAGGAAATATCCGTGACTCGCGAGCGCATTGTGGCTCCAGATGTGGAAACAAAAATAGCCGATAATAACATTGGAGTCATTACTGTAAGCCGTTTCGATACGGACACGGGTTCTAAAGTGCGCTCAGCGGCAGAGGATTTTAAAAAGCGCAACGTGCATGGAGTCGTATTAGATCTACGGGGTAATGGCGGCGGATTCTTGAATGCGGGTGTAGAGGTAGCTGGTGTTTGGCTGAATAACGAAGTGGCTGTGAGTGAGCGTAGTGGTGGCAAGGTGGTAGAGGAGCTACGTACCGGTAGAAACGCAGTGTTAGGTGATATGCCAACAGTTGTACTCATCAATGCGGGCTCGGCAAGCGCAAGTGAGATTGTGGCAGGCGCACTGCGAGACCATGGCAAGGCGACGCTTGTTGGTGAAACAACATTTGGCAAGGGGAGTGTGCAAGAGCTCATAGACCTTAGTAACGGCGATTCACTCAAGGTGACTGTAGCACGTTGGTATACACCAAAGGGCAAAAACATTACCAAAGATGGCATAGCACCAGATGTAAAAGTAGAGCTCACGAGTGAAGACTTTAATGCCGGGCGTGATCCGCAGCTAGACAAAGCACTCGAGAAGCTTACTAGGTAGTATAAAGTGGTCTCGCTTGTGCTTTTATAGCAGCGTGGCTATAATACGGCATATGGATACAGATAAAAAGAAAACCGTACTACTTGTAGAAGACGACACGACAGTGGCGGAAGTGTACAGACAACGACTTGAACTTGAAGGCTTTGATGCACAGACGGTACATGACGGCGAGACGGCTATTGGGGTGATACGTGCAGCTAAGCCAGACTTGGTGCTACTCGATGCTATGATGCCAAAGATCAGCGGCTTTGACGTACTGGATGCTGTTCGTAAAGATCCATATACAGCTGACACGCGCGTAATTATGCTTACAGCATTGAGCCAGCCAAAGGACAAGGAGCGTGCCGAAAATCTTGGTATTGATGAGTACCTTGTTAAATCCCAAGTTGTAATTAGTGATGTGGTTGATTGTGTGAAGAAGCATTTAGGCAGTGTTTCTGAGGTAAGTGAAGGCTAGCCAGGGTCCTCTGTTATCCTACAGGCTGGGACCTAATACAATAACACCTCCAATCTGGAGGTGTTATTGTATTAGGTCTGAAGAGAGCCGTATTATTTGACAAGCACTTGTGTGCGAGGTGCAGTTTTACCTGTGAAGAGACCTTTTTTGACCTTTTTGAACTCAACAACACCATCTTTTTCGGCGTGAATTGTGAAGTTCTTGCTGATGTAGGTGCCTTCACCAGCGAGTTTTGTGGCGCCAGTCTGTCGCACAAGTACTTCGCCTTTGCGGACTGTCTGACCGCCAAAGCGTTTTACGCCTAGACGTTTGCCGGGACTTTTGCGGTTGTTTTTACTTGAACCACCTGCCTTGACTTTTGACATGCTATCAACTCCTTAGTTTCTATAATCAATCTATACCATTATACTGCATATAACCCTTCGAAGTCAAGGGTGTTGACTGTTTTTATACAGGAGGGTACTATGGGGGTAAGTTAAATAAGGGTAAGCGATATGAACGACGAGGAAAACAAGCCTGTCGCTAAGGGCGATAATATAAATAATGAGATTGAACAAAACGTCCAGCCTGATACTGGGCTGGCAGAGACCGAGACAAAAGAGGATCTGGGTGCTACGGGTGCCGTCTCGCTAGATGTGAAGCCAGAAGCAACCCTAAAGTCCGATGAAATTGACATTACGGCAGCACTCAAAGAGAATGAAGAAGCCGAAGAAGAGCCAGAGGAGGAGCTGAGTGAGCTTGATAAAGAGCTTGGTCGTGTTGAAGGCATAGAAAGCACGGCTATAGCTGGTGTTTCTGTAGCTAGCGCTACGGATGAAAAAGATGAAGTAGAGAGCGCCTCTGTCGATACTGTGAGCGATGCAGTAGACCTTGACCCAGTGACACCTGCTGTCGCCAAAGACGATAGTCCTCTCGTGGCCGCTATCCGCAAGCAAGAAAAAGACCGTGGCGGCAAAAAACGCAAACTATCTATTTTTACAAGTATCCTTGGACTACTACTTGTTATAGCAGTAGGGGCTGCAGGATTCTTTTTTGCTCAGAATACAACTCTTGCAAACGAAAAAGAATCTGTCGCGAAAGAACGTGATGAATTAAAGGCGAAAAATACCGAACTGAAGAACCAGCAAGTAACGGCATCCGAAGAAGCTCGTCGTAACGCAGCAGAAAATGTCGCCAACAAGGATACTCAGGTTTCGGCAAGCGATTACGTGGTAATCACAGAGCTAGGTGCTCGCTATAAGAAAACTCCAGAAAATGCAGCATTGATACACGGCTATACTGTTGTAACAGATAACACTGCGGCGGATTCTGTAGCATTCTCGACCAAGACTCTAGCGCGCGTTGTGCAGAGTGCAGGTGCATCTGCGACATATCCATGTTTGTTCACTGGTAATGTACCAACGATTACACGCTATACGCAAGATCTACCAGTAGGTGATTCAACTGCAAGCAAGGTCGGCAAGAAGATAGGTGAAGCCTACTATGTGTATGCTCCGGCTGTTGGTCCATGTGCACAAACAAACGCAGCTGAGATTACGGCACGTGATACTGCTGTGAAGGCGCTCTTTGATACACTCGAAGCTTTGCCGGCGACTACTACAGCGTCAACTACTACGCCTGCTGCTACAACCCCTGCGCAATAAAGGGTGATGTAGCGTCGCATAGGGAATGAAAAAATCTGGCAATCTATGCTAGATTTTTTCTAGTAGTAATAGCTCTCGGGCAACTACTTGGTCTTCTCGATAGTACAAGAGGTCACTTGCGCGCACGCTTTTGAGTGGTAGCTTACGGAGTCCAAACTGTTCTGTGTTATGCACCAGCGGTAGGTGGGTAAATGAACCATCGCTTGCGCGCCATGCTGGAACAGCTATGCACAGCGGGGTACCATGCGTAATCTGGCTACTAATGTTTTTGAGAAATGTTCCGATAATATGTTCACAGTTGCCGCGTACTTCGCGCAATTTGTTAGTTGATGGTGGAGCGGAAAAGGGTTGTCCCAGGTAGGTTTCACAGGCTACAACGTTTATCGGTGGCTGCCATGTGGCTGTCATGGCATCGGCTTGTGCGAGCCGAAAGTCTACATCGGCGTGTAACTTTTCTTGTGCCCAAGTTAGATTGACGGCAGAAAAATTAATCATTTTATCAGCAAGATCAGTGCCGTAAGCGGTGTAGCCGAGTAGCATAGATTCTTGTAGCAAGACACCTGTGCCGCAAAAAGGATCGAGGATTGTAAGTGGAGTATTGGACGAGGCGTAATTACCAACAGCAAGGTTTACAATTATTTGTGCTAGTTTTGGCGGTAACATACCTACAAACGCATCACGTTTGGGGCGACCTTGGTCGCGACGCGCCAGTGCGGTGATGTTTTGTGCACCAGTGCTTTCGGCAACAATAACCGAGCCATCATCTGCGCGCACTATGAGTAGCTCAATCTTGTTTGGAGAGAGTCCAAGCTTGTTGTGGTGTGAGGTAGCCGTATTGAGTGCAGGGTCATTGTTGGGGATGAGGCGCAAGCTAGTGTTGTGCTGCTTGAGTTGCTTTTTGAGTGCAAGACCTGTACGTTGAATATCTCTGGGTGAAACAGGCAGGCCGTATGTACTAATGCCAAGGGTAATTTTGTGGTCAACGTCTTGCCACTCTTTGCTAAAGTGGCTCAGTAGGCTAGTGTGAATCCTTTTCCAGTCGGCATGCCCTAGTCGCAGAATGATCCGTCCGGCTTTAAGTGAACCCCCAAGCCGCGTGATATCGATAGAATGGTTTACAAGTGCCGCCTGGCTAGACAGGAGGTTGGCCTCGCCATAGACTCTTTCGAGTTCGGCGAGTGCAAGTTTGTGTTGGCGTCCAAGAATGGCGATATACATGTAACTACTAGTATACGTGAAGTTTCAAATAACGTATAATTATTAGTATGTCTACACGTATCTCGGGGAGGACTTGGATCAGTATCATCACGATTATCTTTTTGGTAGTGGCACTGTTTTTGGCACGCCATGAGATAGAGACGGCCTATGATTTGCTTGATCAGGCGAATTTATGGATACTGCTACTTTTGGTGCCCCTTCAGGTTTTGTCGTATTATGCAGCAGGTGAGATTATTTTTTCGTATCTTAAGAAGCAGAAGCATATGCATAAGATAGGGGCACCTACACTCATTCGTTTAGCGCTTGAGATGAACTTTGTCAATCATATACTACCAAGCGGCGGTGTGAGCGGCGTATCGTATATGGGGTGGAGACTCAAAAAGTTTGGTGTTTCTGCGAGTAGGTCGACCGCTGCACAAATCGTACGCATGGTGGCAACGTTTGGTGCCTACGCAGTGCTACTCGTGGCTGCAGTTATCGTAATAATGTATGACGGTGCGATTAATCGCTGGGTAGTGGGTGCAACCATTGGTCTGATAGCTGTTATGGCAGGTGCGTTGTTTGCGGTTGCGTACCTACTTTCTCATAAAAGCAGGCTAAAGAGCTTTTCGCGCAAGCTGGTGTCATTTGCAAATGGCTTTCGGCGAGCTGTCGGGTCGGATAAACGCTATACGACGCAGCCGATTGACAGTTTTTTTGCCGAAGTACAGGAAGACTACCAGCTAATTCGCTCCAATAAAAAGACACTTATAGTGCCGTTTTTGTGGGGTTTTGTGTTTAATATCGCAGAGGTTGCAATGTTCTATGTGGCATTTTTAGCGCTTGGTCACGTTGTGAATCCAGCCCCAATTGTCATTGCCTTTGGTCTCGCAGGTATGGCAGGATTTTTCATGGTAACGCCTGGTGGTGCGGGTGCCTACGAGGCTGTGATGGTGGCATTTTTAGTAGCAGCAGGCATCAATCCGGGTATTGCATTGCTTGGCATCTTGCTTGCAAGGATCTTGCTGCTGCTTGGCACAATAGTTACAGGTTATGTATTTTATCAACAAGCGATTATCAAATATGGAAAACGACCAGAGCCCCGTACTTAGCGTTGCAGAATTTGTTGCTGTCACGAATCAGACACTCGAATATGCATATCCGAGCATTGTTGTTGTAGGTGAGGTAGAGTCTTTTAAGGTGAGCCAGGGGAAATTTGTGTTCTTTAACCTTAAAGATAGTGAAGCGAGTGTCGGGTGCTTTATGATGGTATTTGCGCTTAGACTACCGCTAGAGGATGGCATGAAGGTAATGGTACGTGCTCGACCAAAACTAACACAGTTTGGCAAATTTAGTCTCACGGTGGATACTGTCAAACCGGTAGGTGAAGGAAGTATCAAGAAAGGATTTGAAGCTCTCAGGGCAAAGCTAGACGCAGAAGGTTTATTTGCGCCTGAGCGCAAGCGACAGCTCCCGTATATGCCACAACGAGTTGGTATTATCTCAAGTATACAGTCAGCAGGCTATGCTGATTTTATGAAAATTGCCGATGAGCGGTGGGGTGGTATTGAGTTTTTTGTGTATCATGTGGCAGTACAGGGCCTTGACGCGCCAGACGAGATGCTTACTGCGCTTGGTTACTTTAACCAGCTCGAGTCTCCGCTAGATGCAGTTGTTATTATCAGAGGTGGGGGCAGCGCAGATGATTTGGCAGCGTTTAATGACGAGAAGTTAGTACGAGCTATCGCAGCAAGCCGTACGCCAACACTTGTAGGAGTGGGACACGAAATAGACACGACACTTAGTGATCTTGCGGCAGATGTACGTGCTGCTACGCCAAGCAACGCTGCTCAGATTTTACTGCCGGATAGGCAAGCTGTAGAGATACGTATCAACGGATTGATGTCGAGCATGACTACGCATATGCAGCGATTTGCCAATGAGCGAGCTAGGCATGCAGTAGTGCTGATGGAAAAAGCGTATTTGGCAATAGAACGCCATGTTAGTATGGCCGAGACGCGCGTACTACAGCTAGATGGACTGCTGAACTCGTATAATCCAGAACAAGTATTGCGGCGTGGTTACGCGATAGTTCGCGGGAAGTTATCACCTGGGGGTCGCATTACTGTGGAATCGCAGAAGTATAAACTAACAGCAGAGGTAAAAACATATGAGCAACGATAAACCAACGACAATTGAGCAAAAGATAGCCGAGCTAGAAAAGCTGGTAACATGGTTTGATAGTGACGATTTTGTACTTGAGCAAGCTATCGAGCACTACGAGCATGCTAAAAAACTTGCCGATGAAGTGCAGCAAGATGTGCTGCAGCTCAAAAACACTATTACACGGGTAGATGACGGAAAATCCTAGTGATCATATGGCTCGTTGTTGGTGTAGGTGTGTGCATTGTAGTCATGTTTCTGGCGACTGCACTGACAGGCGCGCCCTATGTGCCTACACATCGCAAAGAAGTGCGTGAAAGCTTTAGAAAATTACGACCGTTGACCGCAAACGACGTTATGCTCGACATTGGTAGTGGGGATGGTGTGGTATTGCAAGAGGCTGCAGAGCTAGGAGCGCGTGCGGTAGGTTATGAGATCAATATTTTTTTGGTATGGATATCGAGGTGGCGGCTGAGACGCTACGAAAAAGTGACGGTGCACTGTAAGAATTTGTGGACCGCAGATTTTCCGGATGATGTATCGGTCGTGTATACATTTGGTGATTCTAGGGACATCAAGAAGATGTATAAAAAAGTACAGCAACAAGCGATGCGATTGGGTAGGCCGATCGATTTTGTAAGCTATGGATTTTGGCTACACGACGTGGATGCTATAGCGGTACACCGTGCGCATAGGCTTTATACGGTTTTGCCTTTACACGCCCCAGAAACATAAGTATAATAAACTGCATGAATACACGACACCAACATGAACAAGGCGTTTCAATGCTGCTTATTATGGTTATCCTCTTGTCTGCTACGACAATTATATTTGGCGGACTGTCTATCTGGGCATATACGCAGTACACAGCAGCAAATACCGACGTAAACGGTAAGGTTCAGCTTGCAGTGACACAAGCAAAGCATGAGCAGCAAACAGCCGATCAAAAAGAGTTTGACGAAAAAGAAAAAGAACCGCTAAAAGAATTCGTAGGACCAGACGATTATGGTCGTGTGACTTTTTCATATCCAAAGACGTGGAGTGTGTATGTGGCGACAGATCCATCTCGAGGTGGTACGTATGAGGCGTACTTTCATCCAAAAGAAGTTCCGTTTGTTGCACCAGACCAGCAGTTTGCATTGCGGGTAAAAATTGAAAAACGGAGTGCTGCACAGGTGATTGATTCGTATAAGTCAAAAGTAGACTCTGGCGACTTGCGATCTTCTACGACCGTATCACAAGGCTTTGAGGGTACACGCTTTACTGGCAATTTCAACAACAAGATTCGTGGTTCGGCAGTAGTGTTCAAGGTGGACGACAAAGCTCTCACTATTAGTACTGATGCTAATACGTTCATGCCTGATTTTGAAAATATCATTCTCAAGACAATTAAGCTCAAGCAATAGCAATATCGTATGTATCCCAATCATGCTACCATGGTAGTATGACACGGAGGGAAGGTGTAGTAGCATTTGACTCGTCATTTGGCGAGTCTTTTGGCTTGTTTTCTGCTGCACATGAGCTCAAGGCGCCAACTGCGCTTGTGCGACAGCTGGCCCTAGAATTGCAATCTCGGGCAAATGATAGGCACGAGATAGAGCTGCTCGACCAGATTATTCTTACAAGCGAGAAGTCGTTACGTCTCACAAGTGACCTTACAAGAACAGTTCGACTTGCTGAGCTGCCACTTGCGCTTGAGCCTATCAATGCTGTGCAGATGTGCGAAGAGGTGGCGCATGAAATTTGGCCGCTCTATAAGGCTAGCGGCAGGCGATTGGAGGTGGTCCCACGTAAACGTAATGCACCCCTAGTCGTTGCAAATCGAGATCTTCTGCGAAGGGTATTGTTGAATTTTGCGGACAACGCCTTACATTACAGTAGTGATGAGTCAAGTGTGCAACTGGGTGTACGTAGACAAGGTCGGGACATAATGATAGGTCTTCGTGATCAAGGCCCCATCGTAGCACTGCATGATGCTACGTTGCATGCGCCAACTGGACGGCCAGAGTCGAGTGGTCTTGGTCTTATTATTACTCGCAAGTTCGCTGAGGCTATGCAGGCAACCACCGGCACAATGCGCCATCGAGATGGCATGACGTTTTATATAGCGCTGCAAGAATCTAAGCAGCTCGCACTACTATGAACAAAATATTACTAGTCGAAGATCATCCCTGGTATGCTGCACAACAACGCCGTGTACTTGAAGGTGCGGGGTATGAAGTAGTGCATGCTACAGATCCCCAGGCAGCCATGGATATATTGGATGAACACAAGCCAGTGGCAATTGTGTTAGATATGCTACTTCGGGCTAATACTGCAATGGTGTTGCTGCATGAGCTGCAGTCACACAACGAGACAGCTAACGTGCCTATAGTTGTCTATACAGCGCAGGCAGCTACTCAGGAAAACGTGCTCTATCCGTATGGTGTCGTAGCATTGCTTGATAAGACAACCATGGAGCCAGGTGATACGGTAAAAGCACTCAAAAGGGTAGGGTTATGAGAGCGGAGCGTACCAGAGCAATAGTGTTACGGCGTACCGATTACGGCGAAAGTGATCGTATACTACAACTTATCACGCCGCTTGGCAAGCGTAGTGCAATGGCACGTGGTGTCCGAAAGCCACGATCGAAGCTAGCGGGTGGAATTGAGCTACTGACGGAGTCAGACGTGATGCTACGTTCGGGTAAAGGCGAACTAATGATTATTGGTTCGGCACGAACGGTGAGTGTTTATCGTGAGATTTTGGCGGATTACGACAGGCTGACATTTGCCTACGAGGTGCTCAAACTGATCGCACGAGCGAGCGAACATGTCGACAGTCCAGAGTGGTTTGTGATGACAAAAGAAGTACTGATGGGGCTCGACGACCCTCGTACTAGCCTTGCGCTTACAAAAGCCTGGTTTTACCTGCACTACGCTACTATGATGGGCGAGGAGCTGAGCGTAACAAATGATGCTGCTGGTCAGCCGCTTGAGATAGATGCAGCGTATCGGTATGACGTCGCAGACAAAGCGCTGGTTCGGCACGACAAAGGCGATGTGTTGGTAAATCATATCAAGTTACTGCGCCTACTCAATGAAAAACCGCTTCATGTGGCGCGACATGTGAGTGGTATTGAGGAATATATCGTGGTTGTTTCAGCACTGGCGCACCAGCATGCCTCAGTGAATTAACCCTCCAGTGTGCTATACTGTACTCTAGTATGGCGAAACAATCTAAGAACGAAAAAATGGAAAATATCATTAGCTTGGCGAAGCGTCGTGGATTTATTTATCAAGGAAGTGATGTCTATGGTGGTCTCTCCGGTACGTGGGATTATGGGCCGCTGGGCGTGACGCTCAAACGCAACATCATGCAGCTATGGTGGCGGCATTTTGTCGACGCACGCGATGATATGTACGGTGTCGACGCGGCGATCCTCATGAATCAGAAGGTCTGGCAGGCAAGTGGGCATGTTGATACATTTGTTGACCCACTATGTGAAGATACGATAAACAAACGCCGCTATCGTACTGACCATATTCTCAAAGATAATGGCATCGATGCTGAAGGTATGACTATGCAGCAGATGGACGAAGCGATTGCCGAAAAGGGAATTAAGAGTCCAGATGGTAATCCGCTGAGTCCTTCGCGTACATTTAACATGATGTTTACGACGCACGTAGGTGCGACACGCGATGAGTCGTCGGTGAGCTATCTCCGTCCAGAAACAGCCCAAGGTATCTTCACTAACTACAAAAACGTTGTCGACAATTTTTATCCAGACCTGCCATTTGGTATCGCCCAGCAAGGCAAGGCATTTCGCAACGAGATTAGTCCACGCGATTTTGTGTTCCGCTCGCGCGAGTTTGAACAGATGGAGATTGAGTATTTCGTACACCCCGACAAATGGCAAGAAGCGTTTGACGAGCTACTCGCAAGTACGCACGACTTTTTGGCGCAGCTAGGCCTTGCCTCGGAGCACGTCCACGAGTTAGATGTGCCTGCCGAAGACCGTGCACATTATAGCGACAAAACAATCGACATCGAATTTGATTTCCCGATAGGCAAAGAAGAGTTGATGGGTATTGCGTATCGCACAGATTTTGACCTAGGCAATATTCAGCGGGTGAGTGGCCGTAGCATGGAATATACGGTGAAAGGTACAACCGAGAAGTTTGTACCGCATGTGATAGAGCCAAGCTTTGGCGTGGAGCGTGCACTTATGGCAGTGCTGACAGAGGCGTATACCGAAGACGAAGTAAACGGCGAAAAGCGCGTGGTGATGAAGTTCCCAGAACACCTCGCACCAGTCAAATACGCGGTGTCACCACTACTCAAAAACAAGCCAGAGCTAGTAGCTAAGGCTCGCGAAGTCTATGCCTTGCTCAAGAAAAAGCATGGCGCGGTGATGTGGGACGACAACGGCAATATCGGCAAGCGCTACCGCCGCCAAGACGAAATCGGTACACCGCACTGCGTGGTAATCGACTTTGACACACTCGAAGACAACACTGTCACAATCCGTAACCGCGATACCACCGAGCAGCGACGCGTCGCTATTCGGGATTTGTGATATGTCGCACGAAGAGTATCGGTCGGAGTTCGAAGCGCCAGTTCGCAGTATTGTTAGTATCGACGGACTGGGACTCAAGGTGATTCGCACAGTGGTCATGCAAGACGAGTTGATGCAATTTGAAGTAGACAGAGAAGTTTACTTAGCAGGTAAGAAGCTTGAAGATAAAAATAGGCAGAATTAATATGCAAGACCTCTATGACTTTCAGAACACAATCGCAGTAAAGCTCCTTGTCACAAAAGGAGATGAGGTATTTTTGGTGCGCGAACCAGAGTTTAATGACTGGATGCCAGGTAGACTTGGCTTGCCGGGCGGTAAACCGCTACTTCACGAACTACTGGCCGATACTATAATACGCAAAATTCAGACCGAAGTAGGACTGGAAATAAAAGTACGAGGCGTGGTGAAGCTGGTCGATATTATTATGCCGCAAAAAACTGTCTACCATATAGTGCTGGCCGCCGAGTATGTATCGGGCGTAATCGATACATCAACCATTGAGTCAGACGATGCCGCATGGTATACCAGGGAGCAACTCGCTGCCATGACAAATGATGAGTTTACCGAATACTATAATCATACGCTCATTACCAATTATCTCAATAACCAGTCGGCTATAGTTCCGCTTGATTTCTTGCTTGCGCAAGACAACAGGCAAGGAGACGTGGCAAGTTGGATGCAAAAGGGCAGCCCTCTTCGCTAGAGTTGCACAAAACTCTGTGTGAGCGTATACTCTAGGCACAGCTAATTTGGAGGGGTGCATGGGGATATTTGAAGCAGTGAAGAAAACTGCAAATAATGCAGTAAAACCAAATATTGGAGCAACAGCGCAGAGAGAGTTGCAGTTACCGCGGGCGGACGTGTTCGAAATAGGGAGAGATGTAGAAGCATTACCACGCGGTATTGGCGGATTGGTGCTGGATTTATCGCAAACTAGTGGACAACTGGAGCTGCACGACACAATTGGCGCCGAGATTGACTTAGGTGTAGAACCAGATATTGACCCGAAATTGATAGAATTGCTATGTATGCGACTGGGGATCAAAGAGCCACGACTAGAGGCAGAGTTGGTGGTGACACAGATGGACATGGCACAAGGCGTGAAACTGAAGGGAGGTATCAAGCGACTTGGTACATGTGCGTTGTCAATAAATATGAGGCAGACTCACATTCCACACATTACTGCTGTGGACGCACGACTTGGACTCAATGAAATTCATAATTTTGATATTCGTATGGCCACACTTGCTGCACAAAAACCTATCAATAAGTTACTAAAAAGCAGCACTAATGAGTTTGTGAACAAGTACACTCAGAACATCGAGACCCTCTATTCCCAGCAAAAGACTGCCTAGTGTGTGACTCTGTCTTATGTTCTCATTTTGTATCTCTGTCGGTAGGTGCTATACTAAGAGTAATCTAACGGGAGGACGCTCTGATGTCAAAGCAGAAGCCAAGTGTTAAAGATAATCACTCTAAAGCATCTTCCCCTGTGTCTATGAGCTACTCGACTCTTGTGCGGAGAAGCAAAAAACTCGGTAACGCCGCCATGCAAGGAGTATATGCAGCGCGGCGTTTTTTGGATACCGAGATTGCTGCGCCCACCAATCATGGTTTTCTGCCTCATTTGGTACCACCAGAAAGTAGCCACGATAGTAGTATACGAAAAATCGACAAGCTACGTAATCTGGCAAAGCGTTCGCATGAAGTTTTGGTGAGTGCAAACACAGTCTTCCCACTGACTCTTTTTCCTGACACGATTATTGTCGATCGTACACGGGTGACGATTATTGACCGCATCTTCTTCTTTACGTCGCGAACAGTGAGTGTACAGATAGAGGATATCTTAAATGTAAGCTGTGGCGTAGGGCCGTTTTTTGGCTCACTTACAATTTCCGTGCGTGTAATGAACTCTACTGATCATTTTGAAATTGATCATTTTTGGCGACATGATGCGGTACGACTTAAGCATATTATCCAAGGCTACATGATTGCGCTACGTAACGATGTCGATTTGTCGCAGCTCAGTAGAGAAGAGTTGGTAGAGCATATCAACGAGCTAGGCCATGATAGTGACTAAACACAGTGCTTCAGCTACAATATAAAAGATGATTAAATACTATACAGATGGCAGTGCTAGTCCCAATCCAGGGCCGGGTGGCTTTGCAGTGATACGAGATGGACAGCCACATATTTTGGGTAGCGAAAAGGGCGAGACGACGAATATACGCATGGAAGGCTTGGCGATTGTGGCAGCGCTAAAAGATGCAGCTGGTGAATCATGTCAAATCCATACTGACAGTGAGTTCTGGATAAATGTAATTACCAAATGGGCGCCAGGCTGGGAGGCAAAAGGTTGGAAGAAAAAGGGTGGTGAAATAAAAAACCTCGATATCGTGCAAGATGTATACCCACTCTATCAACAGTCGCAGGCTGAATTAATATGGGTACGGGGACATGTAGGTACCGAGCTTAATGAATTGGCAGACGAGTGGGCAAACAAGGCACGTGAAGGAGCGCATCTGTAGTAGTTGTAAAGTATAGGTATTGTTAAATCATTATTTATATGTTATAATTTAACTCATGGAGAATATATGCCCAGAAGGGCAATTGTCGTATGCGGACACGAAAGAATTTATAGCTGAGGTTGGCCAAGTATCGGCAGCTATTCGTGGGTTTGCGCGAGATGGTCTGTATAGTACCAGGTCGGATATCAAAGAGATTGCGCCTGGTAGAGTGCAAGAGTCGTTCGGCACATTAGAGGATGTAAGCTCTCAGGTCGAAGGGAACTGTGAGGCGTATGTGGCTACTTTGGCAGAGGTTGAAATGACGAGTCTTACGAATTATGATCGATTGGAGTCGTGGGGTATGCTTAGGACTGCAGAAAAAGACTGTCAAGAAAACAATATTAATAAGCTTGTAGTCCGGGGGGAGAGTTTTAACTCGGTTGTAGAGGCTGCATGGCGACATCCGCAAGATGCTCACGTGTTGGATATGGCACGTGAAGTGTTTTCTGTCCATACTGGCACATCGTCCATTTTGCGTGAATTAGAGGTGCAACGAATGTTACAGGTCGGGTGTTATAGGTTTGTGCTAGACAGGATGGTGTATACTGAAGGCGATGAAGGATCGGTGATGAGTACGGATGATATGCCGGCGGATGAGATATTTCTTTCTGGTGGTTATGCTGCCAAGCAGGAAGATCAATATCACCTTGTCGATCTAGCCTATAGAGCTCATGATTATACGACTGTGACACGTGAGGACATAGAGCGGCTACGTGCTATGTTCGCACGTTTTGAGTAAGCATGTTATTATAGAAATGTTAACAACTAAGTATCAAGAGTGTGGCGAGGGACTGGCCCTACGACCCACCGGCAACCTGTTGCAAGCAACAAGGTGCTAACTCCAGCCTAGAACACCTAGGAGAGATATGAGCAAATGTATTGTGCAATATATGACTCTTTCCAAAATGTCTAGGGCAGATAGGAAGGAGATTTTTTATGTCTGTAGAACAAAACACAACCTCAAATTATCGCACGGCCGAAAGTGTAAGTCCTGGTCACCCAGACAAAATCTGCGACCAGATCAGTGATGCAATTCTAGACGCACATTTGCAGCAAGATCCAGACGCGCGCGTGGCAGTAGATGTAGCTGGCGGGCATGGTGCGGTGTTTGTGACAGGTGAGGTTACAAGTCGTGCGGTTGTAGACGTAACGGCCATTGTGCAGCGGCTCGCAGGTGATGTGGAGGTTATCAATAAACTTGCGCTACAAAGCGCAGAAATTGCACAAGGCGTGGATATTGGTGGTGCGGGTGACCAGGGGATTATGATAGGCTATGCCACGAGCGAAACCCCTGAGCTGTTGCCGCTAGAAGTAGTGCTGGCACGTTCGCTCAATCAAGAGTTGTATGAACATTGGCCACACGACGGCAAAACGCAAGTGACACTGGATGGTGACACGATTGTGAGCGTAGTAGCGAGCTTTCAACATGCCATACACGATGAACTACACAATGTGGTAGAAGTGTGGCTCGACGAGCAGCAATATGCCAAGGTGGCGAACGATGTGCAGCTACACATCAATCCTGCGGGTGATTGGCAAATTGGGGGATTTGATGCCGATGCAGGACTTACGGGTCGTAAGCTGGCGGTAGATAATTATGGCCCGCGTATACCGATAGGCGGTGGAGCGTTTAGCGGCAAGGATCCAAGCAAGGTGGATCGCAGCGCGGCTTACATTGCCCGCAAAATTGCCGTGGATTATTTGAAACAAAAAGATGCGCACGAAGTATTTGTTCGTTTGGCGTATGCTATCGGGTACGACCAGCCACTCGAAGCAACAGTGATTGTTGATGGTGTTGAGGAGAGAGTTGTAGGCTATGATCTGTCGCCACAAGGAATTATCGACACACTGCAGCTCAAACGACCAATTTATGAACAAACGGCACGTTATGGGCATTTTGGACATGGATTTGACTGGGAATAGTGACAAGTTTCGAAAAGGGGTGTAGTATGTATATCCACAGGAGTGACAGTAATATGAGTGAGTTTTTCCTTTGTCCAGAAAATCCGCCCTCACCTGATCAGGTGAGATCATTCGCAAGAACATGTATATTATTTGCGCATCGTCATGATCAGTTGCGTAAGCGTAACGGTCGATATGTTATTGGCCCTATGGCAAAGTACACACCACCCGATGTTGTAGGAGGAGAACCTTTCGGACTTCTGTATGAAGATGCGATTAAGGTATATGCAAAGTTAGATGAAGTTATCAATGTTAACATCATACGCACAATTACAGCTCGTGAAATTCATGTAGTTTCTGAGGGGATTGTTGCAAGTGAGTTGCGTATGTGTGATACGTTTAAATCAATAAATGACAAGGTGACTCGGTCAAGTAGGGAGCTTGAGCAGACAGTGAGCGGTGTTAAGCAGTCTGGTAATACAATTCTTTTAAATGAAATCAATTTAGATAACGTACAGATTCCCAATAATATTGCTGAGACGATAGCATGGGAGGATGACTGTCGAGAGCTTACTGAAGGAGATTTTGTACGCATAACTCAAGACGTGTTAAAGCGTATGCATGAGGTAGACAGCGGGAGTGAGTTTAGTCAAAAACGTAAAAATTACATGGAGCATTTCCAATAGTGTTGTGACTTTGCTGTACAATAGTAACAGTTGTAAATCAAAACGAAAGTTAGAATATGGAAGACCAAACACTAGAGGCGACTGATATATTTTTGTGGGCAAATAATACTGACGGAATAAAAAAAGAGCTCGAAGTAGAACTTTTTTTGTTCAACAAAAATTACACGCCATATAGTACGAATTTTGCGAGTGAGTTGAACGCACAAATTAAACCGTTATTTCTCTATGATATTCTTGGCTTTGTAACGATGGGCGCGGGGACAGGTCTCTCAGTACGAGATTTTGAGCTAAGCGATGGCGAAGAAAACACATTGCTTCGTACTGATTTAGAGAAAGTGGGACGAGCGGAAACGCTTATTCACCTCATAGAGCATGAGCGCCACGACATTGTGGAGTTCAGCGAGGAGGAGCATGAATTCAAACGCATCAAAGGCATTGCGGCAAAATTTACACACCCTGAAAACAAAGACGTGAAGTTCTATATCATCAAAATGGTGCAACAGAGCAACGTGCTCAAAGGCGCCACGTCGTGGGAGTTTCGCGATGGCAAGTTCGGTGCGTTTGCAGCCGAAGTAGGCTTCAAGTTGCCGACGGACAATCAAGTGCTGATTATTGACAAAGACATTTTTGTGTTCAACCAGAGCAAATTTGAACGACTGTTTAACTATGACTATAAGAAACAGGCCATCGCCGATGCGCGTGTGGCTGAGATAGAGCAGCAGTATAAGCTTAGTTTTCCGGAAGGCCTGACGCTCAACGATATGGTGCGTGAGCGCAAAAAAATCGTTACCAAGTTGCAAAAGCTAGAAGTGGGCGGCGTGACGCAAGAGCAAGCTGTAGAGTATGCCGATGAAATGCAGCTCGATATTATGACAGACGACGCAGGCGCGATTATTATCATGGACGGCCATGACCTCGACACATTCGTAAGCCTCATCAACGAAGATTATATGACGAGTCAGATTACTGGCAAGCGCTACGAGATTAAGAGTAAAAAGCTGCTCGATGAGCCAGAAGGCGAACCACCGCGAGGCTAGGTAGTCGGTGACCAGGTTTCTCCTGTAAATATAGCAGGATAGGCTCTGTCTAGTGTGATGCTGCAAATGATGCCACCTGTAACTGTACTATCTTGTGTGGTGCCATTTGGGCATGAACCACCACTAAATATACCCTTCAGTACGGGCGTTACTGCTGCGGCATTATTATTGTAGGTTACGTATACGCCAGTAATCTCAGGTGTAGCCAATTTACTAGGATTCACACCAAGCGAATTAACTTTTGCGACACTATTGAGAGCTGTAATCATGGGGGCATACATAACATGGCGAGCCGCAGTTGTGCGCAGATTGCGACAGTAATGAGCTACGCCAGATGTTTGGGTAGGTGAGCCTGCTGATATATTGGCGGCAACTCCAGGTGAGGGTGTGAGGCGGCTATTGACCGTTGCCCCTGTGAGCGAACCGTCTTGTAGACAATAGCTGCCAGCTCGCGGCACGCTTGGGTAGCTACGTTCTTGTGAGGCATACAGTGTGAACGCGTTTTTGTAACTCGTCAGGCTATTAAGTACAGCAGTATTGTAAGATCTCTGAGTGAGGCCTTGCCAACTCACATAACCAAGAGTAGCGAGCAAGCCTAGGATAGCCATTGCGATTACTAGTTCAACAAGTGTAAAACCTAGTTTTTTGTGAACTGGATGTAGCATACAGTACCTCCCGAATAAGATGTATCATGTGTTGTACCGTCTGGGCAGTTTGTGGCTTCGTAGGCTTGATAAATACGAACACTACCAGGCGTACCAGCGATATAGCTCACCCAGGGGCCGATATAGCCACCTCGAGCTGGATGGTGTTTGTATTCTGGTAGGGTGCCAACTTTTGCAAGTAGTTGCATGATGTCGCTTGATGCATTTTCGGTGGTAAACGGCACTCCAGAGGAGCGGACACAGCGACTATCTGGGAAACCCTGACCAAGGCAATGGGTGCCTGTGAGGGCGGCTGTGCCAGTGAGATTTGACGCAGGGTATGTGCCAAAACGTTGGCGATACGTCTCAAACCGTTTAACCCAATCTTGTTGCTCGGAGTTTCGGGTGCGGTCACGTCCAGCGATAAGTGTGCCGTTCCAGCCAACTGCAACAACACCCGCCAAAATACCAACCACTGCACAGATGATAATAATCTCAACGATAGTAAACCCACTCATTTTTCGCATAGTCTAATCATAAGTGATTTATACAAATGACACAATAGATATGGGTCTCTGGTTCGTGTACAATGGAGATAATGAGACAAGATATTGCACTAGAAGTGCTCTGCGATGGGGAGAGCGCACTACTCACAGGACCAGCGGGTACGGGTAAGACGTATCTGCTTAATCAGTTTATTCGCGAGGCAAAGGCCGAAGGCAAGCATGTATCAGTAACGGCTACCACAGGCTTGGCGGCAACGCATCTGGGCGGTAATACGATTCATGCCTGGAGTGGTATTGGCGTGGCGGATGAGCTACGGCCAGGGTTTGCCGACCACATGAGCAAGACCCGCCGCGAGACAATAGAGAAGACCGATGTGCTGATTATCGATGAGATTAGCATGCTGCATGATTTTCGACTCGATATGATAGATGAAGTGTGTCGGCTAGTGCGCCGCAAAGACGAGCCGTTTGGTGGGATCCAGGTAGTGATGAGCGGCGACTTTTTCCAGCTACCGCCAGTCAAT
The DNA here is from genome assembly GCA_964593465.1 of uncultured Candidatus Saccharibacteria bacterium. Classification (GTDB taxonomy): domain Bacteria; phylum Patescibacteriota; class Saccharimonadia; order Saccharimonadales; family Saccharimonadaceae; genus Mycosynbacter. The sequence goes on along the minus strand of CAZQJY010000002.1, from coordinate 14,468 downwards.
CGCAATGATTCACGAACGGGTGGATTTGTTGTCACGAGCCGGGTATGGCAAGAGCTTGATCCTGCAGTTTTATATTTACAAGAGCAACACAGGCAGGACGACGAAGAATTGCTAGAGATTTTGACAGCACTACGGGCTGGCGACATTCGCAGACATCATGCCGAGAAGCTGCTTGCACGGGCTGATGTGGAGCCAGAAAACCCAGAAAACATCACCGAATTGCACACAGTCAATATAGATGTCGACACAATTAATCATGCCAAGCTGCAGGCGCTTGATACCGAAGAACGCACATTTTCGCAGTTTACTACAGGTGCTGCAAATTATGTTGAGTCACTGCAGCGCTCTGTATTGGCACCAAGCGAGCTCGTGTTGCGCAAAGGCGCGCTTGTAATGGCAGTCAAAAACTCTCCGCAGCGTGTATATGTAAATGGTAGCATTGGTACAGTGGTAGACTTTGAGCCAGGCACGGAGTATCCAGTGGTGGAGTTTCGTAGCGGCAAAACAGTAACGATGGTGCCAGACAGCTGGGAGCTGCGTGACGGCGACAAAAAACGTGCCAGCATTAGCCAAATCCCACTGCGTCTGGCATGGGCAATTACTGTACACAAAAGCCAGGGTATGACACTTGACGCCGCACGGATCGATCTACGTAAAGCATTTGTACCTGGCATGGGCTATGTGGCACTTTCGCGAGTGAAAAACATCGATAGCCTGTATCTCTACGGTATCAACCGCACCGCACTAGCCATCAGTGAGGACGCACTAGCCATCGACGACGTACTGCGCGATAAGACAAAAAAAGATGCAGAACGTTTCGCTTACTTGGCCGAAAAAGCTGCCCAGCGCGCCGAAGACGCGCGAAACCCTGCCAAAATCAAGAAAAAAGCTGCTACAAGCTCTGGCTGGGCAGAAAAAATTGCCAAAATGCGCGAGACTCATCCAAACGCCTACAAGCCATGGACAAATCAAGATGACGCGCTACTCAAGCAAGAGTTCCATAATGGCGCAGATGTGAAAGCACTATCGGAAAAGCTTGGTCGTCACGAAGGCAGTATCAAGATGCGACTGCAGAAGCATTTTGGCGAAGATGCGGTAAGCTAAGCTATTTGATGTCTACTATTTTGATCGCGCCATCAGTAATAAATGTCCCAAACTGCTGTCCGCGAAACTTATACTCTTCGCCGGGTTCACTTGAGTCTATAGACTGAACTAAATTGGCCTGCTCGAGAGAACTAATCGTGTAATCGCGTTCAATGTCATGATTGTGGTCGATAGCATGGGTGATAGTGCCTGTGCGCCAGCGCACACCAATCGGTCGTATATCTTCGGTGCAGGCTGCTACCCAGACTTCACGCTCGCCAGAAATCCATTTGACCAATTTATCACTCCAGAAATCAAAATGATTGTGATCATGTGTATCTTCGCTTGGGGCCTCGAGCCGCCAAAGTCGCAAGTGATGACGTGTGCGTGCACTTAACTTGTCATTTGTTGGTAACTCAAATGCAATGTCGTGCTTACGATTAAAGAGGTAAAGTGTACTCACTGGTGCAGTAGGGTACGTCATATTGAGTACAATTGAGGCCCCTTCGCGCAGCGTATTGAGGATTGTACTATCATCGGCTTTGTACCAGCCTGCTTTTGCAAAAGTACGCTCTAGATGTGCTTGGTCTTTGACAATGAGTGCAAGATTCACAGGGTCGGATGCCCAGCCATCTCGTGTTGTGACATAGAGTGGAATGTGATCATGTTTGACAATGAAGTGATAGAGGCGAAAAAGCGCAGGTATGACAATGTATGCAAGCAAACAATATGTAAGCAAGATCACAAAGAAAGTTGGAATATGTCGATCTGCATAGGGTACTATTTTGATGACGATAAGCCAGGTGGCTGCAGCGCCAATTCCGAGAGTGAGCACACGCCACAGCATGTGAAACATAGTAGTAATCATATAGATATATCATACACTACTTTCGGGTGACTTGGTGGCTTGCTGTTTGTAGTACAATAAAAGATATATGAAAGAACCGTTTGCACGTACTGAAATAAAAATTGCTGTGATAGGAGGAGGCACTGGTAGCTTCACGTTGCTGTCTGCACTCAAAGATCATACCTCGCAGATTGCTGCATTGGTAAATATGGCAGATGATGGCGGGAGCACGGGCGTGCTGCGTGACGAGCTTGGCGCCTTGCCTCCTGGTGATATCCGTCAGTGTTTGGTTGCGCTCAGTGATTCGGATAGGGTGCGTGATTTGTTTAACTATCGGTTCGAAGAAGGTAGCCTCAAGGGTCATGCATTTGGCAATCTTTTTCTTACAGCACTAGAGAAGATGACGGGTGATTTTGGGAGTGGTGTAGAGCTCGCGAGTGAGGTTTTAAGCGTACGTGGCGTCGTGGAGCCAATCACACTTACAAACGTGAAGCTAGCTATGCGTGATGCACATGGCGAGGAAACACATGGTGAATTCGAGATTGCCCACAAGAAATTTGATGGCGCACGCCCAGAAATGTGGCTCGAGCCCGCAGCGGAGCCGAATCCACGGGCCATTCGAGCAATCGAAACAGCAGACATTGTTGTGATCGCTCCAGGTAATCTTTATGGTAGCTTGGCTCCGGCACTTATCGTGCCTGGTATAGGCGAGGCACTAGCCCGGTCTAAGGCTTTTCGTGTCTATGTCTGCAATCTTGTCACCAAGTCAGGGCAGACGGATGACTATCAGGTGAGTGATTTTGCCGACGAGATAGAACGTCTGGCAGGTCATGCATTTCTGGATGCGGTACTTTTTAATACTGAGCGGCCAAGCGATGAACTACTCGACAAGTATGCCAGGCTGGGTGAAAAAAGTGTTGGCTACGACGAGAATAAACTCCATGACAAACCATACATTGCTGCCGGTGCCAAGTTACTATCTGGCTCAATCTGGAAAAACACCAATACATCCGATCCGATTGCTGCTGCCCGTACATTCATTCGTCACGATTCCGATGCAGTGGCAAATGCCATTATCAAACTATATGAATACGCTCGTGAAGCAAAATAACACGTTTTATATCCTTGACTTCGATCGTACGCTGGCAGACAGCGACAAGTTATTGCAAGTGTTTGTCGCTGTCACCAATCAATATATTGATCTACCACTTGAGCAGGTGAAAAAAATCGATGCCGATATCAAGTCAAAGGGTGATTCATTTGATACGGCTACGTTTGTACGCGATGAATTAGCAGCTCAATCCAGAGTGAGCGAGTGGGAGAATCTACAGCAGCAATTTATTCGTGAGTCCCATTCGCTTAACATGCTACTGCCTGGGGCAGCTGAGTTGTTGGATTTTTTGGAGACACGCGGTGAATATTGTGGCATTCTGACCTATGGTAATCCACTCTGGCAACATCTCAAGCTACGTGCGAGCGGGTTTGGGCATGTGAAATGTATCGTGACGACAAATAAACGCAAGGGTGTACTGATATCGAGTTGGCGGCAGGGTAATGGAAACTTTGTATTGCCCAGCGCATTTGGCGGTGGTGAGGCAGAGCGGATTGTGCTGATTGACGACAAAGCGGCGAGCTTTGATGGGTTTCCAGATAAGCCGTCGCACGGCTACCAGGTACTAGATCGGGCCACTGCATTGCCAGCGCAGCTAGGTAATGTACCAGGCAATGTAACGCATGTATCAACGCTGCAAGCGGTGATTGAGTTGCTGTAGAGAGAGGGTTTACTCGACAGATATAAGTGGACTTAACTTGTATATGAGCCTACTATTATTGTATAGGTATTGACAAATCATAAGTACTATGCTAATATGAAAAGTATTATGACACAGAAAGCAAAAATAACCAAAAAAGTAACCCCAAAGAGCCTCACAAAGGCAGAGCTCGCAAAAGAATTGGCAAAAGACGAGCGTAAGCTTGCCAAGGACAAGGTGATGCTTGCTGAAGCCGAAGAGCGCATAGTAGATTTGACTATCGGAGAGGATATCCGTAATTCAGTACTGGTCGTCTCACTGCTTATCAACATGATTTTCTTGATTACTTGGGTGCTACTACAGGTAACCACAAAGTATGACTACGCAATTGCTACGCTAATATTTGGCCGCTAGCAGAGCTCTAGCTACTTATTTCTGTAATAAACCTCTGTCTATGTATGGCAGAGGTTTTCTCTAGTAGCAAAGATAGTTATCCACAGAAAAGTGGATAACTATACGTGGCTAATCTAAAAAAGTCAAAAATGGGGGTTGCAGTGGGTAAGAGTGGGTAGTATGATTAAATCAGTGGCAAACGTAAGAACTACGAACAAAAACAAACAAGCCCACTAACAACTAATATTTTTAAGCCCAAAGGAACAAATGTGGCAACGGTAGATTACTTTGAGCGAAAGCTGGATGACAAGCACCGTCTTACAATCCCAGCCGAGCTACGACAAGAATTCGCCAGCGGAGTTGTCATTACTAGAGGGTTCAAAAATTATCTACATCTCTACCCACAAGACGTGTGGGACAGGGAAGTAGAGCAAGCGCTTCGGGGAAGTATTCTCGACGAAGAGGTTGCAGACCTCAACGTCAAGTTTCGCCGAGGCAAAACTACAGACGACCTCGATCAAAAACAGGGTCGAGTGACAGTAGAGCAGCATTTGCTCGACTATGCAGGGATAGATCGCGACATCGTGGCCACTAGGGCAGGGCTCTATTGGCGTATCGAAGCGGCCTAGCTGTCAAAAGACTGTTTGTACATTAACAATCCGAATTTATCAGAAGAAACTCTCGAGATCTGCCAATCTGGCAACGTGAGGTGAGCCTTCCGGAATCACCATAATTCAATCCGGCGTACCTTTTTTAACACACACCTCCCAAAAAACTCCACCTCACACATAAGTCTCTCACACTTGATACCCCTCTAACAGTTGCACGTCAACACATAACGGGTATCGACGACTTTACAAAAACAAACACACAACAAAAAACACAAACAGTTCACGTTGCCAGTTTGGTGATCTCGAGGAATATCTTAGGAGGGGCTCGCCCCTCCACCTCTAGATACAGAGTAAATTTGTATCTAGGGCACTATCCCCTAAAGCTCGGCTCACGCCTCGTTGCAGCGGGTGGTATAATGGGTATTCAATGAGTATTAAAGAACATATTCCACCACAGTCTCGTGATTCGAAAGAATACGAGCTACATGTTCCTGTGCTTCTCGATGCGACGCTTGATTTACTCAAACCTCAAAAAGGGGAGAGTTATCTGGATTTGACTGCTGGTTACGGTGGTCATGCCGAAGCGTTTCTGGAGAAGACACAAAACTTTGCTGATTCTGTGCTTGTTGATCGCGACGAGTATGCCATAGGGCATCTCCAGCGGTTTTCTCAGCAGGGCGTACGGTTGCTACAAACCGATTTCGTGAGCGCGGCTCACGAGCTAATCGCCAATCAGAAACAGTTTGACATTGTAGTTGTGGATCTTGGAGTGTCGTCACCACAACTCGATCAGGCGAGTAGAGGGTTTTCTTTTGCCAAACCAGGACCTCTCGATATGAGGATGGATCGCAGTCAGACTTTGACTGCCGAGCAAATCGTGAATTCGTATTCACAAGATCAGCTCGAAACCATCATCACCAAATATGGAGAGGAGCAGCGAGGCTTCGCAAGAAGAATTGCAGCTGGAATAGTGCAGGGAAGACCATTTTCATCTACTTTAGAACTCGCCGAATTGATCGCGCACCTTCATCGTGGCAAATGGCAACGAACCCATCCGGCCACGCGTACCTTTCAAGCACTGCGAATCGAGGTCAATCAAGAACTCGCGCAAGTGGAAGCGATTTTACCACTCCTACCACGCCTTTTACACCAGAACGGTAGAGTAGGGGTGATAAGCTTCCATAGTCTCGAGGATCGATTGGTCAAACAGTTTTTCAAAGAGCAGGCTCAGGCAGGATTTGAAGCCGAACTGCAGCTACTCAACAAAAAACCACTCGACGGTGCAACCTACGATGTTCACAATCCGCGTTCGCGAAGCGCCAAGCTCCGCGGGGCAGTGAAAAAATAAACAGAAAGGGCAAAACACCATGCCAATTCACATTAAGGTTCAAAACTTTTCAGCTGAACAAAAGGTAGCTGTAAAAGTTAAATAACATACTTGGCTGCCCGTGTCACAAAGGGACGGGCAGCCCCAAACAAACATAAAAAGAAAGATTCCACCACATGTCTTACTCTCGCACTGCGACCTACTCTAGTCGGCGTCAACAAAGCTGGGGACGCAACCAAAACACTGCTCGGTTTGTTTCTCCAGTCAAATTGGGGCCAGTCATGCACACTATACTTGTGGCGTTGATGATTCTCATTCTTGGGCTAATCTATCTCACGCAAGCATCGGGCTCAGCGGCCTATGACTATCAGGCAAGTGAACTTGATCAAAAAATCAATGAGCTAGCCACCAAGAAAGCTGACTTGGAGGTTGAAAATGCTCGCCTTAGCTCTCTCGAGACTGTCAAGCAGAGCGAAGTGGCTAAAGCTATGACACAACCTTCGGATACCGAATACGTACGCTAACTAATAACTAAACTATTTCTATGAAGATGTCACGTACGATTACAAGATCTCAATTTCTTGCTATAGCACTATCTGTGATTATGGCACTGATTGTCGTACGGTTATTTTGGATACAGGTCGTGAGGCATGATCATTACACAGCACTTGCTTCTAAAGAGCAGGTTAAAAAGCTTGTTATACCTGCGAGCAGGGGAATGATATATGCGATGGATGGTGATACGCCAGTACCTGTAGTGATGAATCAACAGGTGTATACATTATTTGCGGACCCAACTGTTGTGACCGAGCCGAAGCGTGTTGAGCAAGTTGTGACCGAAGTTGCTGGCGGTAATTTAATTGTCACCGACATTCCAAAGCTACTTGCCGATGCCAAGCAGCAAAAATCTATGTACCGCGTATTAGCAAAAAACATCACATTACGGCAAGCAGAGCTTATCAAGTCAAAAAAACTCAAAGGTATTGGGTTCCAAAAGGTATCCAAGCGTGTATATCCTGAGCGTGAGCTAGCGGCTCAGACGCTTGGGTTTGTCAACAACGAAGGGCAAGGTCAGTATGGCGTAGAGCAGCAGCTGAATGATCGATTGATAGGGCAAGACGGCGTGCTCAAGTCTGTGACTGACGTCGCGAATGTGCCATTGTCAATTGGCAAAGATAATATACGTCAAGACGCCAAAGACGGTGAAAATATCGTACTGACCATTGATCGCAATATTCAGTCAAAAGCTCAGGAGGCACTACTTGCTGGCTTGCAGCGCTCAGGTGCAACGCATGGTAGTGTACTTGTCATGGACCCAAACACAGGCAAGGTAGTGGCACTGGCAGATTATCCAACCTATAATCCAGCAGAATTTGCAAAAGTGACAGATGAGCGTGTATTTCGCAATGTAGCGACTACAGAGCCATATGAGCCTGGATCTGTGCTCAAGACGTATACTGTGGCGGTAGGTATCGACAAGGATGTGATCACGGCTGATACGACGTTCTATAACAGTGATAAAATTCAAGTAGAGGATCGTACAATCACCAATGCGCTAAAAGGTGTCACAGGAACTGTTACTATGCAAACAGCGCTCAACAACTCGCTCAATACGGGTATGGTGACAATTGCGCAAAAATTGGGTGATGGGCAGCGAATTACGCGTGGTGCACGCGATACGATTTATGATTATTTTCACAATCGCTTTGGGCTAGGGGAGCGTACAGGTGTCGAGATTGCTAATGAGCAAAAAGGTTTGCTGATTTCGCCAGAAGAAGTAGAGGGGAACGCAGTGCGCTATTCTAATATGTCATTTGGCCAAGGGCTTGATGTCACGATGATGCAGGTGGCGGCGGGCTTTTCAGCAATCATCAATGGCGGCACGTATTATGCACCTACGATACTCGAAGGTACATACGAAGATAGCCGGCTCAAACCAGCAGCTCCAGCTAAAACACGTCCTAATGTTATCAGTGCTAACGCATCTGTAGCGGCTCGCGACATGGTGCATCAGGCACGCGCTGGCTACACCAAAGACGACCTGCCTGGCTACTACGTAGGCGGCAAGACAGGTACATCACAAACACTCGAGAACGGACAATACATTAGCACTCAGACAGTCGGTACATATTTGGGCTTTGGCGGTGATGACTCGGGGCCAAAATACGTTATAATGGTGCAAGTATCCGGCAAAAATATGAATCTAGAAGGTAACAAACACGCCATGCCGATATTTACTGACATTTCAAACTGGCTACTAGGATACTATCAACTTCAACCGAGGGTATAATCATATGAGCAACAGTACAATTACACTATCACAGCTAACAAACGAGATGACGAGTATGTTTATCTTGAGTGTTGCGGCCTTTATCTTGGCGATGATGCTCACGCCAATCTATACATATGCCGCTTATCGTTTCAAGTTTTGGAAAAAACAGCGAGAAACAAGCACAACAGGTGAGAAGCTAATGGTATTTGTGAAGCTACACAAGCAGAAATTTCAGCGTAATATCCCTACAATGGCAGGCTGTATCGGAGTGTTAGCAATTGCAACTGTCACGCTAGCAAATCTCGATCGTGGGCAAACATGGTTGCCGCTAGCGGGCTTGCTTGGAGGTGCATTTGTTGGCTTACTGGACGACATTATCAATATTCGTGGTGATGGCAAAGGCGTTGCCGGGTTGCGTAGCGAGGTTAAGTTCATGATGATTACTGCGCTTGGTCTTGGCTTGGGCTGGTTCTTCTTTGCTAAGCTGGGCTACACGAGCGTACACTTACCATTTGCTGGTGTGCTCGAGATTGGCTGGTTGATGATTCCATTGTTTGCGTTTGCAGTAGTTGCGACAGGCAATGCAGTAAATATTAGTGATGGACTTGATGGCCTTGCTGGTGGTCTGCTGGCGCTGAGCTTTAGTGCGTTTGGCGTGATTGCGCTGCTACAAGGCCAATTCTACCTCGCAGGTTTTTGTTTCACAGTCGTGGGTGCTCTGTTGAGCTATCTGTGGTTTAATATTTATCCGGCTAGATTCTTTATGGGCGACGTGGGTAGTTTTGCCTTTGGCGTGGCACTTGGCGTAGTGGCTATGCTGACAAATACACTGTTTCTATTGCCAATTATCGGTATTATCTTTGTGGTTGAAGCGGGGTCAAGTCTCATTCAGATTGTGAGCAAACGGGTATTTCACCGCAAAATTTTTACGTCTGCGCCTATCCATCATCACTTTGAGGCGGCGGGTTGGCCAGAGACAAAGGTTACGATGCGTTTTTGGGTTATCGGAGCTGTAGCTGCACTTGTTGGCGTGTACTTGGCGGTTGCAGGAGGGCACATTTAGGTGCGGGATTCGCTTCGCCAAGTTCGCTCATCTGCGTCTTTGCTTGTGCGCCGGCACAATCCCGACTACAAGTTGCTCATGTATACGGCAGTACTTGTGGTGATTGGCTTGATTATTATCTTTGCTATTGGCCCACAACGTGCCAATCTGCTTAATGAATCATTTGGCAGTAACTTGTCGGGTATGTATTTTGTTATCAAGCAGGCGGTGAGCGTAGGGATTGCCGTCATATCATTTTTTGTCTTTGCGTTTGTATTCAAAGTTGATATGCTACTCAAATATCGCAACTATATTTTGTATGCTGGTTTGGCGGCGTGTATACTGTTATTTTTGCTTGGCAATGTCGTACATGTTTCGACTATCACCCAGTGCGCACTTGGGGCATGTCGATGGTTTGTACTACCAGGAATCGGTACATTCCAGCCAGCAGAGCTATTAAAATTTGGTATATTGATCTTTTTGGGTGGGTTTTTGGCAGCACGCATGCGTATGGGCTTACTCAACAGTACTGAAAAAACCATTATTCCTGTACTAAGTCTGCTGGCGCTTGCCTCGCTATTCGTAATTGGGTTCCAAAAAGACATGGGCACGGGTATCGCACTATTTGCCATAGTAGCCTCCATGCTGGTTGCGGCAGGTGTCAAAAAAGAAGTCGGCCTAGTGCTACTGGCACTGACAGTTGCGGCTGGACTACTACTTATCATCACCGCACCACATCGTATAGATCGTGTCACGACATTTTTCAAAGGAGACGAAGCGTCTGTTGACGACCCCTCTGGCTATCACATAGCACATGCCAAAATCGCCATCGGCAGCGGGGGATTACTAGGCGTTGGAATTGGTAACAGTGTCCAGGCAGCTGGCTATCTACCAGAAGCTATCAACGACTCGGTATTTGCTATCCTGGGCGAGACATTTGGATTTGTAGGGTTGGCGTTTATTTTACTAATGTTCTATTTGCTCTTAATACGTATCTTAAGCTTGGTTGACAAGCTAGAAAGACCAGAATACAAGCTTGTTGTGGCCGGTGTATTTGGCTGGATAGCATCACATGTGATTATCAACGTTGCGGCCATGATTGGACTTGTGCCACTTACAGGTATCACGCTGCCATTTTTGAGCTTTGGCGGTACTAGTATGTTATTTATTGCGGCAGCGTTGGGTGTAGTATTTCAAATTTCACGCTATACTGTACATGGACACATAAAGGAGACATCGCATGAAGCTACTCGCAGTCGGCGGGGGATCGGGCGGCCACGTTACGCCAGTCGTCGCAGTCGTTGACGAGCTATCCCGGAATCTTTCTCAAGATGAGAAACTAGAGGTTATATTTGTGTGCGATAAGTCTTTTGAGACACAGACGCGCGGCATTATGAAGCAGGCAAGTGTTGATGTGACAGTACGCGTGATTACATCTGGTAAGTACCGTCGCTATGCTCATTTATCAACGCTACAGCATTTTCGACACTGGAGTATAATGGGTCGGAATTTTATTGATCTTTTCAAAGTTGTGGCAGGTTTTTTCCAGAGTCTGGGGATTATCTTGCGTACTCGTCCAGACGTAGTCTTTGCCAAAGGCGGATTTGTGTGTGTGCCTGTAGGCATGGCAGCATGGTGCCTGAGGGTGCCTGTGGTGATTCATGATTCCGATGTGCGGCCTGGATTGGCAAATAAGCTCTTGGCTCGTTTCGCGACAGCAATCGCCACCGGCTTTCCTCTGGAGAACTATACCTATCCCGTTGGTCGTAGCACCTACACAGGAGTACCTATAGCTGCAGATTTTCACCCTGTGTCGGATAAGCAGCAGGCAATATACAAAAAATCACTTGGGTACTCAGCGAATGATACTCTAGTATTGGCATTCGGCGGTGGCCTAGGTTCTGTGGCAATTAACGATGCTGCTATTGCTCTGGCGCATGACACATCGAGTCAGGTGTTGAATATCACTGGTAAGGATAATATAGACGAGGCAAGACACAAGGCGGAGGGTGCAAAGAGATACCGTGCAGAGCCGTTTATTTATGGCCTACACGATGCAATGGCGGCAGCGGATATCGTAGTTACTCGTGCCAGTGCGACAGCTCTACAGGAGCTTGCAGGGATTGGCAAACCAGTTATTGCAATTCCCGCGCGCCAGCTGGGCGATCAGCAGCAAAACGCCAAGCTGTATGAAAACGCCAATGCTGTCGTAGTGCTGCAAGATAGTGAGCTGGCAAGCCAACTGACTCATGTTGTTACACGGCTAGAGTCTGACAAGGCAAGGCGCACTAAACTTGCGCATGCGCTACATGCTTTTGCTAAGCCGGATGCTGCTACCAAGATCGCGCACATCATTATGCAATCTCGCTCCTAGCAATAGAGAATTTTTACTAAAACTGCTACAATACCATAAGTATTATGCCACTTTTTACGCGCAAAAAATCTGATACGCCGCCTAGGCGACGCACGCTACACGACGACACGTTTAGTCGTAGTGATGAACGTGATCGACAGGCGGCAACATATCGTCGAGGAATCACACGCGCAGGCAGCACTGGGCACACGCTTCGTACGGCGCAGACGCATGCACTCAATGCTGCTACGCCACGAGAAAAGGTACATCACCTTACTGGTCTCCGTCGCAAGCTCACTACACTTCTCAGTGGTTTATTGGTTGCTATTATAGTGCTTATAATTTTCTTGCAGCAATTTACAGCTAGTGTTGAAACTTCGTTTGCTGGTGACATCAAAGTCAAACACGCTCCAGAATACACAAATGCTATTCAGAAGTACCTCTCGAATCACCCTCTTGAGCGATTACGTTTTAATCTTGACGTAGACGCGCTCACGGCATTTGTCGGATCTACACATCCAGAAGTGGAGTCTATCAAGCAGATTGGCTATGCGACGCCCGTCACAACAGAGTTCTATGTCACAATGCGCAAACCTGTAGTAAGCTGGCAGGTTCAGGATAAGCTCTACTATGTTGATGCGCACGGGGTCTCGTTTACTCGCAATGTATTTGCTGCGCCCGCAGTTACTATAGTGGACAATAGTGGTGTTGATCATACTGCCGGTACAGCGATTGCGAGTGCCCGTTTCTTGAGTTTTGTGGGCCGTGTGGTAGCGCTTGCCCAACAAAATACAATCAACGTGCAACAAGTCATCATCCCTACCGGTACTTCTAGGCAGGTGGAACTGCGAGTAGAGGGGAGGGAATATCCTGTTATTATGTCGATAGACCGTTCGGCAGGCGAGCAGGTAGAGGATATGGTGCGTGCATTGGAATTCTTCTCGCGGCAGGGTAAGCAGCCTGGTTACATAGACCTGCGGGTCAAAGGCAAGGCGTTCTACAGGGAGTAGGGGTTTATCGCAAAGGGGAGAGTGATGGCGTACCCCGCTCTACCAATTGATGTTCTGTTTATGTTCTATTTAAAGTAATAATATATAATCATATTTTTTATATAAAAAGTCAAATTGATAGGGAGATGGCAAAATAGAGCAGGGGGCAACAATAGGGAATAAAAGTCAAATATATATTGCCGGAACATTTACAAAAAGAAAAAGCAAATATATGAAAAAGTATATTTCTGTGGAAAAACTATACAAAGTCAAATTTATCATAAAAAGTCAAACATTGTTGAATATGACAACATTGTGCCTTGTCTGTAGGTCTTTCATGAGTATTAGAGCTGCCGGTACGGACAGTAAGTGAATGAATTATAAGTAGTAGAAAAATAAATCTATCAGACGGTCCTAAGAAGAGTGCCCTATCAAAAATCGTTCGATATATGTACATGTCACTAAATCTCAATGTACAAATAGACTCATCAAGGTTTTGTATATTATAAGTCGTAAAATATACATTGTGCGACGTTAGATTATATCATGAATGGTATATAGTATGTCTCAAAAACCTAAAAACAAAAACCTGTCGTTTGCGCTTTTTGAATGTTTTTGAGACTATTGCCCTATCAACTAAACGAGGAAACATATGTCACAATTCCCAGACAATCTAATCAGTAAATTTAGCCGTATCTATGTGAGCGAAAATTCTTTCAAAGACAAAGAAACTGGTGAACCTGTACACTACACCAGGCTCAACCTCGAATACATCGTCAGAGGCGAACCTATGCTCCTGGAGCTTCCTGTGAGAAAAGACACGCCAGTGACGCCAAAAGATATTATTCTTTTAGGCATCGCCGACACGCTCGATTCACCAGCGTTTAACGCACAAAGCTAGTTCTACTTTTGTTCTGTAGATGGTAAACGCCATCATGGGCACTACAGACTGATGAGCCTGGGGTAAATCCCTCCACACTTAAAACTATCGGGTTAGCAACTTTGCAATGATCCCTCCTGGCGCAATCCAGGTAAAGATATTATCACTGACCGAGGCGTTACGTCATAAAACTGCATTGTCCACCACAAATATTAACAACAAAGGAGATGGTATATGCCAACTGATTTTACTCTGTTGACTCCAGTCATTGCACAAAGCATCTTCGGTAATATCTGGACTGTTGTCTCTGACAACTTCGCAGGTGTAGCCGTATTGCTTGGACTCGTTGCGGGTCTCGTTGTAGCTGCAAAGCTTATCAATGGTGCAAAAAAAGGCAAAGTCCGCGTGTAGCAGTTTGGGGAGCATCAGCGAGGTGTTCCCCACTCTACCTAAACTTGAAAGAAAATTATGGATACAGTTTCAATCTACGATATTATAAATGCACTTCTTGGCATCGCGCGTGATTTACTAGTGTACTTTGCCCCTCTCATTGGCCTTTTAGCTGGTCTAAAATTTTTAGCAGATTGGATACATACCATCTTATTTAGCAGAAAGTCATAAAATGCCAGTTACTCAAGAATTTTTAATAAATCTATCCGCAATCTGGCTAACAATCATTGTAGCTTGGAAGTTAATTATTTGGCTTTCTGGCGAGCGAAAGGGCGAAAAATGACTCATAGTCAAATTATAAAGGCGTTGGCGTATACTTGCCTACTCAAGCATAGCTTGCCTCAAAAGTTCCACAAGCCTCTCGATGAAATGGTGTCTTTGTTGTGTAAAAAGGCTGAGGAGTGCGGAGATGTTGCGTAAATGTGGCTTATTCGTACTATCACTCGCGGTATTGTCTACCAGCTTCTCCG
>CAZQJY010000001.1:141011-191946 GCA_964593465.1 uncultured Candidatus Saccharibacteria bacterium | reverse complement strand
AGCAGGCGGCTCATAACCACTTGGTAGTAGGTTCGATTCCTACCAGCCCCACCACGAAAAAATCAGGCGCTAAAGGCCTGATTTTTTCGTGGTGGAGATTGCAGCAAGTCGAACCGTCCTTTTGCGGAGCAAAAGGGATCCGGTGTAGCGAATGACGCAAAACAAAGCAGCGAATGCTATTTTGTTTTGTAAATGAGTGGAGGAGCAAACTTGTTTGCGATTTCCTACCAGCCTATTTTATCTTTGCAACGCGTCGCGCAGTTGTCACTACCTTATGGCGCTCTGTAGCATTAGAATTGCCATCAAGAAATGCCTCGTTAAGCTCATGCTTTATATCCACAACATCTGGGTGAAGGTTCCTCGTACCGCTGCTACTGGTTTCGTATGGGCTATCGACCGCTGCAAGTGTCGCAATCCCTTGCATGTATACAGAATACAAATCCCTTACCTTACGCTCTGCGCCAGCCTGCACATCTTCTGGATTCTCGTATCGAGCCTTAAACTTACTGTCTGGAACAGACAGTTGCTTCTTACTACCTCGTGTCATGCTACGTTTGTTGTAGTACGCCATAATCGCAGTCAGTGCCGCAGCCCTGTCAGCAAGTGTCACACTTGGCCCAGATTCAGTAGTCTCTATAGACCCAACTAGTCGATGATCAAATATATTAGTCGGGGGAGATATGTATTGTGGCTCACTGTCTAT
The DNA here is from genome assembly GCA_964593465.1 of uncultured Candidatus Saccharibacteria bacterium. Classification (GTDB taxonomy): domain Bacteria; phylum Patescibacteriota; class Saccharimonadia; order Saccharimonadales; family Saccharimonadaceae; genus Mycosynbacter. Next base: position 191,243 of record CAZQJY010000001.1, on the reverse strand, counting down.
CGGAATAATATCCCCGTCATCATTAATCCCATCACGCGGAGCATCAATATCCGAGTACGATAGCAGTTCGTTCATACTATTATTATATCACACTTATATTTAAAAATCAATCACAACCAAAAACCCCTGCCGCGGAAGGCAGGGGCGAATGTTTGGCACCTGTTTGTTTGCTATAACTATAGCATTTTCAGGCAAAGCGTTCAAGCTTATTTTTTCTTAGAAACAGTCAAGAAACCGTTGCGTGGGTTCTCTTTGACAACGCGATCTGCTGGAAGATCTACTGGCTCACCCTTTTCGTTTTTCTCGCTCTTTGCGAAGAAATAGATTGTTTGAGTTTTACCACCACGAAGGGTTACGTCTGACTTGTGCAGGTAATAAGTAACGCCTTTTGAATTTGTGTGACTATAAGCCATAAGAATGTATACCTCCTATTAAAATAACTTCTTACACTAGCTAGCGTACCTCTATGCGACCCCTATTGTCAACACTTAGGTGCCTCTGTACTTCATCTTGAGCAAGATTCCCAGCACCAAAAGACTCACTAGTCGCGCCACAATCATAATGACAATGGCAAAACACACCAGCAGCGAAAATCCCGCAAAGTCAGGCGACCAAAGCGGTGATGCGTATACCATTCTATAGCTATCTGGGTCGGGCATCTGTACCCGAGACACAGGGTCACTACCAGGGGCGTATTTGGCATATTCTCGCGCAAAACAATCTACATATCCCTGGTTGTAGTTCGAGAATTGGGGCTTGCAGATATCGTCTACTTTTTTATTAATCACCTCGCCACTTTCGTTGTTTTTGGAGGCATCTTCGATGAGTCTTGCTTTGTCTCTTTCGTACTTTGCTGCTAAATATACATCATTTTTACCCGTATTCATATGACTCGCTACATAGCTCTGTAGTTCTTGCAGCCGTGCACGCGTAATTTCTTCTTTTTCTGCGGTGTTTGCATCTTCGTCTGCAGCTACTACAGCTTTGCGCCGCTGATCCATGCCGACATTATTGAGTCGCAGAAACGTTGCCGACACAAAGCCCATAAGTACAAGTAAAATAACCAGCTGCCACGTTTTGACACGCTGGAGGTTCTTGATTGTCTTACGTACTCTACGCCGTTCTGCCACTTTTCCCACCTATGTTTCTTATGCTAGTATAGCAAATTACGTACCGCGCCGATAGAGAGGAAAACGCGCGGACATGATGAATAGTGACAGTAGTCCCGCCACTACAAATACAGTACCAAACCCTATTTGTGGACTACTCACAATAGTAAACACCGCAACCATCACTAACGCAATGAGTATGCCGCCTATGTTCATTGCACACTCTATAAGAGTTAGGTAGACAATGCGGTGCCCTGTACGATCCGCAAGATCAAACATGCCACGGATAAACGCCATAGAGTAACCTGCCGCTGCCGCCTCATTAATAACGTTAGTAAGCAGTGCCCCTAGTGGCGTTGTGACGAATGGGCGCACCATATGGGTTATGGCTTTTGCCATCGTAGCATAGCGCAGCAATTCCCCACCTTTTTTGCGATCTATCACGAGGCCATAGGCACGCGACGCAAACAACCCGACAAAAATCGTCACCGCAGAGAGTGCACCAATTTTGACATATACAGCCGAAGCAGAATTAGCAAACACCACAGTCGCAAGAAACAATGGCCATATGACCATAACCGAAGCCGTGTCGATTCCAATAGCCACCTCTGCACGAATACTGCGCCATGTTTGTCGCCACGGAAAACCAAGAAAATCAAGTTTCTGTCCCCGCATTACGGGCTCGGCACTGCGAAACAGAGGAATCGCCGCCACGAGTAGCAATCCAGAAGCAACCCACATCGTTACCTCTGGACTCACCAGCCAAGCAATCAAACCACCTATCAGCGGACTAATGCCCGCTGCCACCTTGTCTACAATGTTCATGTATCCAATCTCCTTACCGGCATTGATATCGCTTTTCACTTTTGAAAACCCCGTAAGATGCGCGATACCATAGAGCACCATCGATGTACCCTGGCACAGCGTAAAAGCCACAAGCGCCCATAACCCGATATCGTCGAGAAATGAAAAAGCTATGAGCGATGGAATACTAATAATATTCGCAACCAACATAGCATGCTTGGGGCCAAATCGTGCCACAAACATTGCACTTGGCCAACTAATAAATGCCTTGAACGCAAAATACACCGCATAGTACCCTGCTATATAGTGCAAATCATAGCCATTTTTATACATGTAGATAGCTACGAATGTTGCAACCATGGCATTGCCAGTCTGGCGCAGCAAACGCGCCGTATACAACTCCGCAACTTGACTAAACGTAGCATAGCGCCAAAAATGTCGGCGCTGCAGCATACGATACATAAACGATCTAAACATGTTTGTTTTATGGTTTCCTATTCACCTACCATTACACCACACTCGCCTCTTATTTCCAAGTAGTATAAAATAGGTATAACATGAATATTTACTTCTCTGGTATAGGTGGAGTCGGGCTCGGACCGCTCGCTCAAATGGCAATCGATGCAGGCCACACGGTAATTGGCTCCGACCTCAACGATAGCCTCACAACACGCGAGCTATCTAATCAGGGCGTGCAACTACGTATTGGTGTGCAAACAGGCGACTATTTGCACGAAATTCATGCCGCCGCCCCCATAGACTGGTTTGTCTATACCGCCGCACTGCCAGTCGATCACCCAGAGCTTGTTGCTGCACAAACACTAGGCATCCGCACCACCAAGCGCGATAGCTTACTTGAGCATCTTATCCAACACAGCGGGCAAAAACTTATTGCTGTAGCTGGCACCCATGGAAAAACTACTGTCACAGGCATGCTTATTTGGGCTTTTGAGCAACTTGGAATGCCAGTGAGCTATAGTGTTGGCAGTCAGATTAGCTTTGGACCAAGCGGTAAGTTCAATCCAAACGCAAATTACTTTGTATATGAATGCGACGAGTTCGATCGCAACTTCCTCAAGTTTCATCCTCACCTAAGTGTTATCGTGTCGATAGACTACGACCATCCCGATACTTACCCTACAGAAGAAGAATACAAAACTGCTTTTCGCCAGTTTATCGAGCAGTCTGACCATACAATCCTCTGGCAGCAAGATGCCGATTACATCAACTTTGCAGGCAGCACCAACTCGTGGATTTTGCAAGCAGATGAGGTCTTGCCGCTCAAGATTGCAGGCGAGCATAATCGGCGCAATGCAACCCTTGCCATCAAAGCTGTCGAGCGAATTGATAGTGTCTTTTTCGAAGGCCCTGCGTTTCCCGCAGGAGCGAGCCAAGACAAAAAAAATCAGTTAGCAGCGAATGGGCCTGAGAAAAAGGACACTGCCAATGAGCGTATCGTCCAAACTATTCTAGAAAGTTTCCCTGGCACTATCCGCCGCTTCGAACGTCTTGCCAATAACCTCTATAGCGACTATGGCCACCATCCCTCCGAAATCACCGCCACCTTGCAAATGGCACGTGAAATCTCTGACTATGTCGTGCTCGTCTACCAACCACACCAAAACATCCGTCAACACGAAATCAAAGAACAATACACAGACGAGATATTTAAAGATGCCGATGAGATCTACTGGCTCCCTACCTACCTCTCGCGTGAAGACCCAAATCTTAAGATTCTCACCCCCGTCGAGCTCACCAACAACCTCTCGCCAGACAATCTCCATCTCACCGAGTTCGACGACGCACTCTGGAACGAAATTGTGCGCCATTTCAACGCAGGACACCTCGTACTTGGCATGGGCGCAGGTTCAATCGACGACTGGCTTCGAAAGAAGCTATCATGACAAAAGTCTACTTTGCTTGCTCCATACGAGGCGGCGGCGATACATCGCTCTACGAGCGTATTGTTGAGGCTATCAAAGTAGCGGGCGGCGAAGTGCTGAGTGAAATATTCGTCCACGATGCCATTCGTCTTGGTGGCAGCCCACTCCCCGCAGACCAAATATACCAGCGAGATATCCAGATGATTCAAGCCTGTGATGTCGTCATTGCTGAGGTCACTAATCCGTCACTCGGTGTCGGCTATGAGCTTGCCTACGCAGAAAAGCTCGGTAAACCAATCCTCTGCCTCTTCAATCCAGATTCTGATCGCAAGCTCTCTGCAATGATTGCAGGTAATTCATACAATTGTATACACAAAGTTAATACCGATAATCTTGATAATGTGATCGGCGAGTTTCTAGCTTGAACTAATATAATTCAGGATTTCGATGTGGCACCAGCGCACCAACAACGCCAATCATAAATCCTTCTTCGCGCTTAAGTATATCATGCGTCAAAATCCCAACCGCACCATTAGACTGCTTGGAATTTATCGTACCAAACACTATATCATCCGCCTCACCTAGCTCCATACCATCAGCCACTAGCTTTGCTACGTGAGGCGGTAAGTAGATGGTATTTGTCATAGACTTACCTACACAGCCAGTCTTATCTTCGGCCACAACCCAACCGCTTACCGCCATTTCACTACCGTGCAAATCCACCCCACCCTCGAGCCCTACCCAGAAGTCTGCCTCTGGATATTTATCCTTCGCATTTGCAACTCTATTTTTTGCACCTTCGAGTGTTTCTTCAAATGTCATCGGCTGATCACGCACGCCAGACGGCACCGACACGCCTTCGACTTCAAGTGATTCAAATTCAGGAAAAAGCTTTTCGAATCCACTGCGTACAGCAGCTATTTTGACTGGATTTTTGGAGGCAACAATTACTTTCATATCCTCATTATACCCGCTCAGTAGGTAAGTTTGCCATGAATGCCTTTGCGGGAACTGGCTGCCATTTATTTAGGAACTGGTCTAGAATAGCCAAGCAAGTTTGCCTGGTATTGTCATAGATTTCATCATCCGACAGCCGCTCAATTCCATCGCGCGTCAACCAGCGAATATCATCTGATTCACCAGCGGCACGCTTACCGCGAGGATGAGCCTCGGCGACAAATAGATAGCTCATATCGGTATGGAAATGCTTCGGTGCAATAGTATGTGTCTGTACAACAACCGGCTGCGGATGCACTACCACTCCCTTAAGTGATTTGATGCGAAGCGACGGCTGCAATACATCCAGCTCGTCGAGTAAATAACCAGATTCTTCCGTTAGCTCATGCGCCATCGCACTCCAGGGTGTTTCATCGAGCTCAATATGCCCACCAACAGGTAGTAATTTGCCAAGTTTTTTGTGTCTGTGAAGCATAACATATATTTCATCTCCGTCGCGACGCACGATATACGCCGTCACTGTCTGATCTACCTGACCAGGCTTATCATGAATATGTCCCATTTTGTTTCTCCGCCCCGCTCTCTCACAAGCAAGATTTGTTTGTTTTGTCCGTTGACATGTCTATATTATCATAAAACGCTGCTACTTGCGAGCACGGGCAAAGTTGGTCACCAGCCCCTCGCCAAGCCAACGCTCTTCATAGGTAGTCAGAACTTTGTAGTCATCTGGCAGTTCAGATTCATGCAAGTCAAACGATAGCTCGTCAATAAGCCACTTTTCTGCTACTAACTGCTCCAAGCTCCACTGGAAAAAGTCACGGTTGTCGTGCTTGATATACAGTGCACCTGTATCTGCCAATAGCTCACGATACATACCCAAAAACCGCGGGTTTGTGAGTCGCCTGCCAGCCGAATGCTTGCGCGGAAAAGGATCAGAAAACGTCAGCCATAGTTGCTGCAGCGAACCAGGCGTAAATAGCTCGCCCACTTGGTCTGCTCGTGCGCGTACAAATCGCACATTAGCGAGACCCCGCTCCTCTACCTCGCGCGCACCACGCTGCAAGCGATCGCCTTTGACATCAAGCGCGACAAACTGTTGTTCAGGATGCCGAGCAGCTAGCTCTACAACAAACAACCCATTGCCAGCACCAATCTCTACCACATCTGCTGCTTGTTGTTGCCATTCTTCAAACTCAAAACACAACGGAGAATTCGCAAACAACGCAAATTTATATTTTTTGCGTTTACGCGCAATGACAAAATCATCGGGATTCAGCATAATTACTCAACCTGTACATCCAGTTTTTCGTTGCTGAGCTTGTTTGGCGAGAATCCATTTCTATCTCGATCAATTCGCTTGATCTGTTCACTGTATAGTCCGTCAAACGTGTCGAGTGCTTCTGTAGTAAGTTCACCTGTAGACCCAAAACTGTCTACATTTTGTGGCTGTTCCACCTTGGCACGAACGTCCTGATGCCCTGGCCTACTCAAGTCCAATTGCACTGCACCACTGCGGTTATACAACCACATGCTAATCACTACTAGTGTCAGTGCGACATATATAGAACCCGCAATCAAATACACTAAGGCATAGCGACTACCTGTATGTTTCACCGCATCCACTGCTTCTTTGTCGTTACTCTCCGGCATTCTCGTCCTTTTGTTTTTCTATATGTTGCTTGCGAAATTCTTTAAAATCCTGATAATACTGCTTAGCGATATCATTAAGCTGACCCACTTCTTCATGCACAATCACGCGTAGTTCACGCGTTTCAACCAGTGCAGTATAAAAAGTCTGAGCCTGGGACTGACAATCCATTTTCATGAGGTTGTTCATAGATACTTCGTATTTTTGATAGTCGGCACGGAACTCTTTGAGCTTTGTGTCAAACTCAGCAGCCTGGCGAATAAGTTCACTACCGTCTAGCTTGTTTTCAACCACACGTGCATTTAAACGTGTCATAAGTTTTGTAGACATCGTGTCATACGACTGACCTAGCGTTACGCGCATTAATCCATCTTGTTGGTGCAATCTACTTAGCTTGAACTTTACGTCAAGACAGTCGATCGTGACAGAATTATAGAGCGTCAAGTCGTCCGGCTTGAGCTCACCTGCTTCGACAGCACGCGCAGTATTTGCGCCGAATGCAAATACGCCAGCACATGCCGCAACACAAAGTAACGTTAGTGTAATCAATCGATTCATCTTGTTATATTATCGCAATCATCTAGTTTTTCGTCAAACCGACGAATTGGTCTTGCTGCTGAACCAGCTCTTCTTGCAACAACTGTGCGTATGCTTGATCAAACCTTCCATCACCAGGATCTGTTATACTGCGAAGCTTATCATATGTCATGTCAGCTTTTGTCAGCTCTCGAATAATACTACCGCGTACTTCACGTACGCTTCCAACAAGTGACGATTGTTTACGATAATGCCGGCTTGCGGTGATATTCTTTACGCCAGCACGCTTCAGGTGTGAACCATAATCCATAAGTGCCCAGTAGAACTCACGTGGATTCTCTTTGTCGAGTGTTACGTTAAGTTTTTCGCGGATTACTGCATCTGCCACATCCTGACGACCGGCAAAAAAATGATGGAAATACACAGTGCGGACATTAGTCTCAACAAACACAATAGGCTGGTTGTAAGTATACGCGAGGATTGCACCTGCTGTATTTACACCAACTCCCGGTAATTTGATGAGCTCATCATACACTATCGGCAAGAAGCCATCATACTCTGCCACCACCATCTTAGCTGCACTGTGCAAATACTTGGCACGACGATTATACCCCAGTCCGCTCCATAGTATCAGTACATCAGCAAGTGTTGCGCTTGCAAGTGTAGCAAAATCCGGAAACTGGTTCACAAACTGTTCAAATTTTGGCACTACACGATCAACTTGTGTTTGCTGCAGCATCAGCTCACTCACTAGCACATAGTAGCCTCGCGTATCACGCCGCCACGGCATGTCACGATATAGTTCGCAACCTTTGTGTTTGATAAACTGCGTAAATTCTTCGTTGCCCACTACGAACGTAATTTGTTGACGCTTTGGCCCACATCTTTGCCAGTCTTGGTTGCAGTATCTGCTGCACGTCCAAGGCTGCGTTTTGTCTGCGTACCAAGCTTTGAAGCTTCCTTGCCAATCTTGTCGGCAGAGCCACGTGCCTTTTTACTCAAGTCTGCTGCTTCTTGCGAAATTACTTCTGCACCTTTTTTGACTGATTGCGCACTTTCATCAAACACTTCTTTGGCGACATCTTTTTTTTCGTTTGCTTTTTGCTCAAGCTCGTCTTTTTTAGCCTTGAGATCCTCGCGAGTTTCTTTGCCACTTTTTGGTGCCATCAGCACACCCGCTGCATAACCAGCTGCCGCACCGATAATAAGTCCGAGTAATTTTTTCATAATGTTCCTCCTTTATTTATTGCTACGAAATGCACGCACGGCTGCCGAAAAGACAGTTGTTGGTGACAGCCAGGCTGTGGCAGATGATAGGTTATCAGTGATTTGTTGCGCGTCTGATATCACTTTGTTGACTTTGTTCAAGACCACGACAACCAGGATAATTAACATGATGAGCACAAGCGTCAAAATAGTTACCAGAATTGTCAGAAGTATAATTGCGAGTTCGATTTGCTCCATAGCAGCTCCTTTGGGTTATATATCCATAGTAGCACTAAAGAGGTAGCTAGTACAAATCTATGGTACACTGAGAATTACATGACAGAGCACACACTCACTCGTAGTAAAATACCTATCGTCACGCAAATTATCGTGGGCGGGCTTGCTGTACTTGCAGCATGTATCCTCATCACACTGTTTTTTAGCAAAGTCCATGTCGCCCAAAATCTCCAAAATGTTCTACTAATTGTGTTGTGGGTATTTGCGCCAATCCTGTGGCTTGTTGGCTCATACATCACACTCAAAAAATGGCCAAAAACTACCTACGCACTCACAGCAGACTCTCTACGTATTCATAAAAAAGGTTGGTTTGGCGCATCTTCGGACAGTGTATATCGCTACGATGCCATTCTTACACTTACGATGACCAAAAGCCCTTTCGGCGATTTTGGCAACATCACCATTACATTTGCGCAGCTGTCGCCCATCACACTCCGAACCGTGCTGCAGCCACACCAAAGCATAGAGAAAATCAAAGCCAAGGTAGTAAAAAGCCAGCCAATTACACAAACTGTACTGAGCTAACCTACAGTTCGATAAGTTCTTTTGCAGTGTAGTACCCTTTGACACCCGATTTTGAGCCTAAGTATGAAGAAATCTCGCGGCTAGTCATCTTGTAGTCTTGTCGCAAACCTTGTGCTATCTGCCGTAAATACGCCTTGGTCGGTTTGGCTGATTTTGCTCTAGACTGCGCCGTAAATGTTACGCTCGGCACATCGTCAATATTACCAAGATACAACACCTCACTATACATATCCAACTGTCGTATAGTAAGCTTTCCTTGTTCAACTATATCCGCAAGCGAAAACCGCAGGTTACTCTGTAAGTTATTTTCTTGACGAACCACATCGGCAAATTGTTCCAACGTGATAAGGTATGCATAACTACAAGTAGAAGCACTAGCAGATTGATGCTCGTCAATAAAGGCCACGCCACCGCCCCATACTTTAGAAGTTTGAGCAAAATATAGCTCATGTTGCAATGTGAGTTTTTTGACATTACGAGGCAGCGTTTTATCCCGACAGCCTCTGTAGGTGACACCATTTTCGGGCATCGTACCGCCCTGAATGTAGTACTCGAAGCGTTTCCGACTCAGATTTGAACCATAGCTCACATACCAAACATACTGCTTCTGGCCTAGCTGGTTATATTGTTTTTGTGAGTTTTTTTGTTTTGTTGTCACTATAGACACATATTAGCATAAAAAGCAATAAAAGTCAATTTATGAAGTAGTGGTTTATAGACTACTGCTCGATAATCTTCAGTGACAATTCTTGCAATTGGGATTTGTCGACAGCACTTGGCGACTGCATCATCACATCTACACCCGAGCCGTTTTTTGGAAACGCCACGACTTCGCGAATATTGTGTTCACCAGTGAGCACCATAAAGATACGATCGATACCAAATGCACAGCCCGCATGTGGCGGTGCACCAAATTTAAAGGCGGTGAGCATGGCACCGAACTTTTCTTCGACATACTCTCTGGCGTAGCCAAGTAGTCCGAATGCTTCGTACATAACTTCTGGATTGTGATTGCGCACCGCGCCGCTACAAATTTCGTAGCCGTTCATCACCATGTCGTATTGGTCGGCTACCAGCGCCAATTTTTGCTCGTCTGTCTCGGCTGCGCGCAAAGCTTCTACGCCACCACGCGGCATACTAAATGGATTGTGACCAAAGTCGACTTTGCGTGCTGTTTCGTCGTATTCGTAAAACGGGAAATCGACAATCCAGGCCAGCGCGACTTTGTTCGGGTCCTTGAGCTCAAAATGGTCGGCAAATTCGCTACGCAGGCGACCAAGCACTTTATTCACCGTTGCGCGTTTGTCAGTACCGAAGAATACGGCGTCACCATCGACAGCGCCAGTTTTTGTCTGAATAGCCGCCAGCTCATCGCTCGTCAGGAACTTGGAAATTGGCGAGACTGATTCGCCGTTTTCGTATTTGATGTAGGCTAAGCCGCCCGCGCCTTCTTGCTTGGCAATTTCCGTAAATCCATCGATTTGCTTACGGCTCAGGCTTGCACCGCCAGGCACGCAAATTGCCTTGACCACGCCGCCGCTCACAAGTGTGCCTTTGAATACACCAAACTCTGTGCCCTGCAAGTCATCAGACAAATCAATCAGCTCCATGCCAAATCGCAAATCTGGCTTATCACTGCCGTAACGATCCATAGCTTCTTGATACGGAATACGCGGCACGTCTTCGCTCACGAGTATCTTGCCACCAAATTCTGTCGCTAAGTTTTTGATAAGTGGCTCCATGGTACTGCGCACTACCTCGCCGTCATCAACAAACGCCATCTCAAGATCAAGCTGATAGAAGTCACCATACAGGCGGTCTGCGCGTGGGTCTTCGTCGCGAAAACACGTGGCGATTTGGTAGTAGCGCGGCACACCACCTACCATCAGGAGCTGCTTAAACTGCTGCGGAGCTTGCGGAAGCGCATAGAATTTACCAGGGTGTACGCGGCTTGGCACCAGGAAGTCGCGCGCGCCTTCTGGGCTGGAATTTGCCAAAATCGGCGTCGTCACTTCTGTAAACTCATGCTCGTCCATATACTGGCGTAGTACTTTGTAATACTCCGAACGCCTGCGAAGCGTATCTTGCATACTCGGGCGACGCAAATCAAGATAGCGATATTTAAGTCGCAACTCCTCGCCCGATTGCTGACCTTCGTCGCGCGTGGCGACAGGCAGTGGCTCAGATTTGTTGAGCACCTCAAGCGTATCGACGACGATTTCGATACCGCCTGTCGCGATGTTGGGGTTTTTGAGTCCTTCATCTCTGTTTTTTACGACACCTGTCGCACGCAGTACATATTCATCGCGCACATGCTCGGCCAGACCAAACGCCTCGACCTGCTCTGGATTTACCACAAGTTGCACAATACCCGTATGGTCACGCAAATCAATAAAAATCAGCCCGCCGTGGTCGCGCCGGCTATTTACCCAGCCACTCACAGAGATAGGTTGATCGATATAATCTGGGGTATTAGTAGAAAGAATTCGTTGCATATGGGGTATATTTTACCATATATAACAGATACCGACTAGACGTTGGTGTGTTTTGCCGGCTCGTTATTACCACGTGGATTGCGCGCTGCCACCGCTCGCAAGTCGTCGTGCATATCAAATTCGTCGATAATTTTGCGTCCTATAAGCGCTTCGATGACATCTTCGAGCGTGAGTACGCCAACCGTTTCGCGATATTCGTTGACGACAATAAACATATGATGATGTGTACGCAAAAATGCCGCCAGCGCTGCACTGAGCGTCTGTGATTCTTTGATGTAGTATACAGGCGTTGTCATGATGTCGCGCGCATGATGCGTCTTTTTATCCTGCAGCCTGAGTAAGTTTTGGATGTGCAAAATTCCTACCACATGGTCAACATCTCCATCTACCACAGGAAAACGGCTATGACCTGTTTTGTGCAACTCATCGAGTAGCAATGGACCCACAGTGTCGCTCTTTTTCACGACATCGAGCACACTACGCGGTGTCATGACAGATTCCACTTGCTTGTCGCCAAATTGCAAACCTGATACCAATAGTCGCTGCTCCTCTTTGCTGAGAATCCTAGGTAAATTCTCGACAGTAAATACCAGTTCATCACGTGATCCAATGCGTGTGATAGGATTGTCTGCTGGTACAGTACGGAAAAAGCGAAATACTTTTTGATTGCGCTCAACAAAACTGAGTAACTTTGGCTCATAGCGCAAGTATATTTGCTGAGTCGCATCATGAATAAGTGGTATGCGAGCCAGCGCGCCGTAGCACAATACACCCGCTACCGCAGCGATTGCACCATATAACCAGCCAAACGTTGTAAGCGCAAGCAAGATAAATATCACCAAAGCAAGTGCACCGACAACTCGCAGTACACCTGCTATATCGCTACTTGTCGCATCTCGTTGGATATCTTTGGCAATATCAGCCTCACCTTCTTTTTGGCGGCGCGTGCGTTCATAAGGACTATAGCGAGAACGGAGTGGCACAATACTGGCACACATTACGACTACTATATACATCAAAATTGTTACTGTTGTGAGAAACATAAACATACTGCTATTGTACACCGTTGGTTGCTCACCGCCTACTTGTTATATATACTAGTAGAAGTAACATAAGGGAGTTGACAGAAACATATGGACAAGCGCACATGGATAATTTTTGCCGTAGCGGTAGTGGCAATACTTGCAGGGTTGGTGCTGTATTCTAGACAAGGCAGTGTCAAAGTAGATAATGTAGATCACACCAAACTACAGACAGCCGAATCAGGCTCTTCTGGAATTGGCGATAATGTTTTTGGCAAAAAAGATAGTGGCGTAGTACTCATCGAGTATGGCGATTTCCAATGCCCAGGCTGTCGAACATTCCATCTCAACTTCGAGCCTCTTATGGAAGAATACAAAGATAAAATTACATTCGTATTTCGTAACTTCCCTATTACCACGATCCATCCAAACGCACGTGTAGCCGCAGCTACAGCCGAAGCAGCTGGCCTGCAGGGTAAATATTGGGACATGCATAATCTCTTGTATGAAAGACAAAATGACTGGAATGCCATCAGCGTAGACGAGCGTGACAAGAAATTTGAAACATACGCTACAGAACTCAAACTTGATCTCGATAAATACCGTACCGACATTGCAAGTAGTGCCGTATCCCAAAAGATCACCTTTGACCAGACACTTGGTAAGGCCAATGGCGTAACGGGCACACCAACACTCTTTCTCAATGGCGAAACCGTCGCGCCAGACAAGTATAAGTCTACTGAATTAATCCGTAACATGCTCAACGAAGCTATTAAAAACGCTAAGTAGCAGGATTTTACGACAAAAAATAACCCCCTCTTGCACGAGGGGGTTATTTGTCGCCCACGCCTAGTGTGCGATGTAGACCTGCCATTCAGCTGGCTTGACATCCACTGCGATCTTTTTGCTTCTAGACGAAGCAAATTCGATTGCGATTGGCATGTTAATTCTCCTTGTTAAATACGAGTTCTGCGCATGTCGACCTTTAGGTTGCCATAAAGTTTTGTGTGTTTTGGCGCAAAACCCAAGATTTATAATAACAAAGATATGTTTTTATGTCAATACAACACTTAATAAATACAGTGCTACTGCTTACTTCTATCCTACCTTACTATTTTGCAAAGCGCAAGCGTATTTTTATATTTTACTACTGGTTCATGCACCAGGCGTCTGCTCTGGCGACGCCGACCGTAGTGGCTTCTCATGCAACATAAATACCAATATACTGGCCGCAAACATCAGTACGGCCGAAACCTGGAATATTCGCTGCAAGCTATCGCTGAATGCATGCGTTACTTTAGAAGTAAACTCTGTCTGCTGATGATCAAACTGCTCTTTTGCTTGGACTTTGGCTTGATCAGGTAGTTTTGTTTTATCAATTCCTGCAACAAAACCATCTGTTATCTTTTCTTTTACATCTGGCATATTGAGTGTAAGTAGTGTATCAGAACTGTCGAGACTACCAAATTGCTGCACTGCACTATTGTGACTTAATCGCTGTACATAGGGATCTTGATCAGCATTTGCCAACCCAGAAGTGAGACCTGCTGTAAGCATCGCACCAAATACTGCGATACCGATAGTCGAACCAAGGCTACGAAATAACTGGCTTGAGCTCGTGGCTACACCCAATTCCTTTTGAGAAAATTCGTTTTGTACTGCCAGATTCATGACTGGCATCACGACGCCTAACCCAGCACCCAGTAGTACCATGAGTACTGCTTCGTATACATAGCTACTTTCTGGCGTAAGTGTTGAGAGCGCAAATACCATGACTGTCGCAAGTACTATACCTACTTGCATAAAAATTTTGTAGCGACCAGTGCGTGAAATGATTTGACCCGACGCAATCGACGTCGTCATGAGACCGGCCACCATCGGCAAGAGCATCAAACCAGACTCTGTAGGACTTGCACCAAATACTTGCTGATTAAACTGCGTTAGGTACAAAATCGACCCCATAAACGCCATGCCAAAGAGTGTTGCAATGCCCATAATAAGCACGAAGTTGCGGTTTTCAAAAAAGCGTAGTGGAATGATTGGCTCGCGTGCACGACGCTCCACCCATATAAAACTAGCTGTTGCGACAACTACAATTGTAGCCATAATTGCACGTAACGCCGCGAGAGACATGCCTGTTGCCGATAAGAAGTCTGCAAAAATTTTGTCGGTGTTATCGACTGCGAGCACCAGCACGCCAAGTGCAACTGTGAGAAGCGCAGCACCGAGATAGTCTACAACCGGCTTCTTAGTATGACGGAGTGGCGGACAAAATGCCGCAATCAGCACAAAGGCTACTATTGCTACCGGCACGTTGATAAAGAATGTCCAACGCCAGTCGGTCGTAACACCAAGTATAGTGGGACCGTCTGTCAGCCAGCCGCCTAGTAGTGGACCAACTACCGAACTCAAGCCAAACACGGCGCCAAATAGTCCCTGCCAACGACCTCGCTCGCGGGCAGCAAACAAATCGCCGATGATAGTAAACGCATTTGCTGTGATGATACCACCACCAATGCCCTGCACCGCACGCCAAAGAATCAGCTGATCAACATTTGCTGCCAACCCACTCATAAGTGACGCACCCGCAAAAATACCGACACCAATCAGCAACATGATACGACGACCATAGAGATCGGAAAGCTTACCTGCAATTGGCACAGTGATAGTGGTGGTCAACAAGTATGCTGTAACAATCCAGCTAAGCGAACTAAACGCGTTAAACTCTTCGACAATTTTGCCAAGTGCAGTAGCAATGATCGTCTGATCAAGTGCCACAAGAAACAAGCTCGCCATTACGCTTAGCATGATAATCAGCTTATTTCTCAGAGGAAGATGATGTTGCATTACTGTTGTTCGCCTTCTTTGTCTGCAAACGCCCGAAATTCATCGATATGTGCACTCATTTTATCGATAAACGACTGTAGCATTTCTTCTTTGAGCAGCATAATGCCTGCGCCATGGATAGCATTGACAACATATAGTCTGTCGCCAGGCTGTATCCCTAGTTCTTCGCGCGCATCTGCAGGTATTACCACCTGTCCTTTTGTTCCTACGGTTGCAGTTCCATAGAGTTTTCTATCTTGTAGTCCCATAATTATAGTCCTTTCTTCAATCTCCTATTGTATACCCAGTATGAAAAGTATGTCAAGTAGCACAGCTTATATGCCCTGCTCAACACAGGGCATATAATGTTTATTGCAAAAGGTGTCTATTCTTTTGTGCCTGATCCTCGTATCATCTTTACCAGCCAGAGTAGAATCACCGACCCAAGTAGCGCAATCAAAAAGCTCTCGATGTTAAATCCAGAAATATCTTTGTCCATGAGCATACTGGTGAGCCAGCCACCAATAAAGGCACCGACAATACCCACTACGATATTAAGGAACAGCCCCATTTGTTTATCTGTTTTCATGATGAGCGATGCCACCCATCCTGCAAGACCACCTAGCACTATCCAACCCAATATACCCATAGAACCTCCTTATGGATTGTTACTGATGTATTTTTAGTGTACGCCTTAATCCTGTGGATTTGCTGAGAATTTACTTCTTGTAACCAATTTCTTGGCGGCGATTAATGTGTGCGCCTACTAGCAACGCAAGTGCACTAAAATTAAACCACATCATAAGCACCACAATACCCGCAAACAATGTATATGCAGCACTAAACATCGTAGAGTAGCGAGCAAAGGCAAAGAGAGCAAGCGTCACAATGAGCCACAGGCCTGTAGCAAGTAGCGCACCAGAGCTCACCCAGCGCCACTTCGCACGGGGTTTATCCGGACCATAGCGATACAATAGTGCAAAAGCTCCGCTTATCATCACAAGTAAAAGTGGCCAGCGAATCAATGCAACCAATAGCACTAGCTCGTGTGGCACGCCCCAGTCAACCATATAATCACCGATAACAAGCAGTAGCATTACCACTATCACCAGCAATAATGTACATACTAATACCACCATACTGAGCAGCCGTAGTTTGATCAGATTACGTGTTTCTGTTGTACCATATGCTACATTGAGCGCTCGTATCATGTTTTCTGTAGCAGCCGATGCACCAAACAACGCAACGACAATGGCGACAGTCGCAAAGATAATATTATTACCAAATTTATCGCCTTGCACCTCTAGCTGCATTGTCACTAATCCAGCGATATCAGATGGCAGATACGCATTAACATTCTCGATTATTGCTGCTGCCTGCTCCGGGGAGATAACTATCGTTGCTATCGCAAACATAGCTGCAAAACTTGGGAAAAACGCCAAGGCTGCAAAATAAGCAATACCTGCAGCAAGCGTCATCGTGTTTGCTTGGTTCATATCACCCAAAAGTTTACCAAGTACTTGGCGAATGTGTTGCCGTGTTGTCTGCTTTTTATGCCATATCATAAGTATGTCAATTGTAGCACTTTAGCGCTTGCGCAAGAAATATGCCGCCAATCCAAAGGCGATACAAAGACTTACGCCTAGTATCAGCCAGAACATATAGGGAGCATTTTCATCGCCTGGCAAGTCCACGTTCATACCATACAGTCCAGCAAACATTGTTGGGATCGTGAATGTTAGTGTAATCACTGTCAGCAAACGAATCGTTTCGTTTAGCCTAGTGTCCATCACCGCCCGGTAGCTATCACGTAGGTTTGTGATGGTTCGGAGTAAGCTTTTGCAGCGTGCAATATTCTGTTCAAAATCAATTGACAAGTCTTCAACCAAATCACGATCGTCTTCGTACAGTGGCAGCATCTTGCCGCCAAGAATCTTTTCGAGTGCAGTATTGGTTGGCAGCAGTGCATCAAGATAGTCGTTTAGCTTGCGCTCGTACTCTGTCATGGTAGCAATGTCTTTAGCTTTGAGTGCGTGAACACTACTGGTGGTAGCACGCATTTGGCGATTGATGGCAGCAATGCGAGTTTGATACTGCCGGGAGATTGCGTCAAGCATGAGCATAAAAAGCTTAGTCTTTTGTGTTGTTGGTGCCAATGTGCGATCAATAAATGGCTGCCACAGGCGCCCCAGACTGTCGCGGCTCACTGTCACGATATATTTGTCGCCAAGCGCAAAAAGCATCGGCGTCGTATAGTCATTAAACTCATCGTCGGTGTCTGGTAAGCGCGTGATGAAATACGTCCAGCCATCTTCGAGTTCCACACGCGGCACTTCGTGCGGGTCGAGCGCATCAGCCAATACATCGGCATCGAGCCCTAGTTTGATGAGTTGCTGCTTTTCGTCGTCGTTTGGGCGTTCCGAGCGAATCCAGCTGCCTGGCTGTAAGTCATCCTTTTGCTTAATAGCCGGCCGATAGTGTGTTGAGCGAAGATATGAAATCATGCTTGCCCACCTCTCGTTTTTAGTTTATATATACTCTTTTTTTATTTTATCATATTTGCATATAATATGCAAGCTTTATGTGCGTAGTATCGCGAGTGATGCCTCCACCGAGAGATGAGCATGGTGAGTTTTTAACCAGTCATCGACCGCTTTGGCAGCTCCTGGTAGCGCCTCATTGGCATAGTCGTCCACCACCACAACTGCACCTGGCGAGAGTCTACTCCAGATCAACTTGAGCGGATCCAACACTGAATCATAGTAATCGCCATCAAGAAACGCAAAACTGATCTGCTGTGGTACCTGACTAGGCTCCACATCCGAAAACCAACCTTTTGTAATATTTGGCATCGGTACATTGGCCTGCTTGAGATTGCGAATCAGCTCTTTTTTAGTCGCGTGCAGCTCACCTGCTTTGAATTGCTCTCCCACCGGACTAATGTCTTCTGAGCGCTTTTCAGGCAGTCCCTCAAATGAATCATAAAGATAGAGCTGCTTACCACTACCCTGCAACTCCCGAGCTAGGTGGACACTTGTTGTGCCGACATAGCACCCAAACTCCACAGCGTCGCCAGAGACATCATGTGTACGAGCAAGTTCGCGCAGTACAATCTCCACCTCTCGCTCACTCACTTGGTCTGACAATAGCTTCATATATGCCCCATAGTACCATGAACAGTTAGAGCTTATAGGTATCAGACTACTCGTGTTGTCTGGTATTTTATGTACTAGTACTTGCTTTTATTTACTATTTGTGATATTATAAAATCTATAAATGCATAGTGAAGGAGTTTTCATGCGTTCTATAGCCACCACCCTTGTGAGGAATATCAAAAACCGAGTATTGACCTCTGTACTTGTATTTAGCCTGCTTGTCGGACTGGTACCGACTATCACTTCTCAGGCCGCAACAGTTACCAAAAAGTCTTCTAGCTACATAGATGGTGCTGGCGGGCGCCAAGGTATCGACATCTACACCACTGGCGGGCGCAACAAACCTGGCATTATCTTTGTGCATGGTGGCGGTTGGCGCACAGGCGACAAGTCACAATATGCAAATCTTGGGCGAGCAGCTGCACAGCGTGGCTATGTAGCCGCATCTATCGACTACCGTCTTGGCTCTGCGGGTGTCTACTACCAGTATGAAGATGTCATGCGGGCCACAAAATCTATTCGTGCCAACGCCGCAAGCTATGGTATGAATCCAAATAAAATCGCTATCTGGGGTGACAGTGCTGGCGGTAGCCTCGCGATGCGTGTAGCCGCCAGTGGCCAGAGTGGCATGGCGGCAGCAGTGGGTTGGTCTGCACCTGTCAACGCCTACACCGCTATCTTCAACTCTGAACAGAGCTTTGCGATCGGTGTCGACCACTCAACTTGTATTCCTACAGATCCAAATGGCCTCTCGTCTGCACTAGCCAATGTTCCACGCTCAAGCGGTGGCACCGCCTCAAATACCAAAGGCACCACCCCAAGCACTGCAGGCCTCATAAATATTTTGAGCGTTAGTAGCGCCAAAACTACCACCAAGACAACTAGCGGCAGCAAAAAAACCATATCAACTAGCCAGCTATCAAATGGCCTGAGTCAGCTTATTCAATCGGGCGCCGCAGCTACTGGCCAGAGTAACAATCCACACGTCAAAAACGCAACCCAAGCTGTCAATTTCTTGTCACAAAGTGCAGCAAACAATAGCAACACGCCAAGTATCTATGATCCAAAATCACCAACAGCCAGCAAAGCAGTACGTGCCGCCGCAGCTACTGCACCTAACGCAGCTACTGCCACCCACACGGCAAAGTCTGCTATACCAGCAGAAGCACAGCGTGCTATCCTCGGCATGACAGATGCACTTGGCTGTCAAGACAACCTCCGCGCTATGTCGCCTGCACTAAACTTTGCACGCAATACGCCACCAACATTCCTTGCCAACGCCCAAAGTGAATACCTAGTACACCCAGGCCAGGCGATTGAATATAGCAATAACCTACGCGCCAAAGGTATCCCTTCGTCATATCTGATCCTCAAGGGTTCAAATCACATGGGATACGATGCTCGTGCAGTAAACCCTACGTTCACCTTTTTGAATAAATATTTGAAATAAAAGTGATGACCATATAATCACAAGACCACCCGGCTATCGCGGGTGGCCTTTGCTATAGCAACTGAGCCTAACGCTATGACATGAGGAGCCAAGAAAAAACACCCCATATGGGGTGTTTTTTCTTGGCTCCTGCGACTGGGCTCGAACCAGTGACCTATTGGTTAACAGCCAACCGCTCTACCACTGAGCTACGCAGGAATAGTACAAAGGCTATTATAGCCAAGAAACTAGAGGTAAGTCAAGCTATTTCTTGAGGTCTTGTTTTTGCTGGCGTAGTGTTTCGATAGCCTTGATAAGTTTAGCGGCTGTTTTAGCGCCATCGGAGCCTTCGGACATAAACCCAACAACAAACTTGCCGTTTTTGGAACCGATAGCCATCTCGTTGTATGATTTGTCCGATGCACCACCCGCAACTTTACCGCCAGATATAATAGAAGATTTCATGCCATCGCGTAGCGAAAGCTCCCGCATGCCTGTCTCTAAGTCACTTTTATTTTTAATCTTTAGATTGTTTTCTGCTAATGTTTGCATAAAAATTGCCATATCTCGTGCAGTTGTGGTCGTAATTTTACCAGTAAATTTGGTGGAGTCCATGCCAATTTCACGCAACACCGCATGCACTTTTTCTACACTAATTTTTGCCAGTAATGCAGTAATGCAGTCACTATCTTGATCTGCTGCCGCTGCTTTCATACAATCTTTGACTGATAAATTACCATTTATCTTGTCGGTATATTGAATACTACCGTCTTCGATACCTTTTTGGGCTGCATACACAAGGTACATACCCTCAACTCCAGCAGCTGGATGCACAACACCTTCATCCGTCATGCCATTGTAGTATGGTTTCTTGCCCGATAGTTCCTTGAGTACAATACTAATTTTGCCCGGATTATCATGTGCAAATTGCTTAATAAGCGCGCTATACCCTGCCTCCGTAGGTGTGTATTTACGCGTAAAGCTTTCTGTTGCCGGCACTTGCTCTACAACAACAGTCGGCTTTGCAGCCCGAGCATTTATAAAAGGATCAATACTAGCAATTGTCTTGGTGATATTGATAAGTCTGCCGGGAGTACCATCAACTCGTGATGTTTCGGTAAAATCAGTTGTAGAAATTTTTGTAACACCTGGCTTTTTCTCCACCTTCTCAGAAATCTTACTTGTATCCAGATAACGTTTTACGCGCTCTGGTTCAATCTTGTACAGCAAACGTGGGGGTGGCAGCGGCTTACCATCATTTTTGTCCTCTGGCACGAAAGCGCTAAATGACAACCAATTCTTTACTACAGATGACTTGACAGTACTTGTTTCACCAGCAGCCTGCAGCGACATGTCGTCGCTTAAATTGTTGTTGAGTTCATCGCCTAGCTGCTTGGCAATTTCATCGGTAAGCGGAGCAGCTACCTCTTTGACACCAGTCCTCACAACAAAACCGTCAGCCTTGTAGGTCGTCTTGCCTACAGCATCTTTGAACTCAGTGATATTACACTTACCGCCAGCTACAGCAGATACTACTTTAAACTGGTTGTCATCGAGTTTGAGTGTAGCATTTTGAGGTGGAATCACGCATTCTTCACCAAAGTTTTTCAGTACATAGGTATCGAGTGTTGTTTTGTTGTAATTGTATATCGGAGCACCGGTCTTGACTGTGCTTTTTGCCCACCAGTACGATGTTGGCACTAGCCGCAACCCAAAAGGATATTGCACATTAGACATACGCGAGCTGTTATCGACACTAATTCCCAGTTCTTTGGCTTTTGGTGTCTGGTATGGCACGTCTTTTTCACCAAAGAACAGCTTTACCTTTTGCTCGCCATATACTTCATTAAGTTGAGCAATCGCCTTGTCTTTATCTACACCTGTAAAATTATTACCATCTACTACCAGGTTTGGCACTACGGCATTTGTGGGGTATGTCACCTGCCACACTACCTGCCCAATAATAGCTATAGCAAACAATACCCCGACCGGTACATACCAGCGAGATTGTAGCCATTCCACTATACGCATAGGTAGTGGCAGCTTCTTCTCTAGACTAGACTGTACGGGAGGCTGACCATAGGGACTCTGTGGAGCTGTTGGATATTGCTGCTGAGGTTGAGGCACAGGATACCCAGCAGGTGGTTGTCCCTGAGGTGCCGGAGGCAGCTGTGCAGCATAGTACGGCTGCTGAGGCACGGGGGATTCTGAAGGCAAAGGCTGGCTGGCTCCAGGAGCAACATAGTTGCCATAGGCAGGCTGGCCTGGTGCAGGAGGCTGAGGCGGACCTTGTGGCTGTGGGGGTTGATTTGGTTGGTTGTTTGGGTTCATAGCAGTTATGCTTATGATATCAGTTTTGGCTTTTTTTGAATAGATTACAGTGAGATGTCAAACAGTTTGGCGATACGATCGATTGCTTCGACGCTCTGGCGCGCGTCAGCACTAGACTCTAGTGCAAATTTGCGGCGTTTTTTTGCAAGCTCAGCTGCGAGCCATTGCTCTCTTGTAGGCTGGTGTGATACAGACTTTACAATCGCCAGCGAACGTGCCGACGCATCGGTTTTTTCCAAATAGCCTTTGGTTATAAGTCCACTCACATGCGTCGCCACAGTCGAGACGGATTTGTAGTCGAGCGCGCGCATGATCTCACGGTAGCTTGGTCCGTAGCCGTTGCCTTTTATAAAACCATCAATAAAACTAAGCAGTTCTTTTTGCTTTTTGGTGGCGCGTACTTGTTGTGGATTTGCTGTCATTTATCCTGATAATAGCAGACGAGCCAAGCGCAAGTCCAGCAAGCCCCCACCAATACAAACTCACCGTGTCATCTGCCCATACAGGTAGCATCATACCTATTGCAGCCAGGCCAATACCTGACACGAAAAGCCCAAGCGCCAACCAATCTTGTCGCGCACGCCACAGCCCTCGCATTACCAATACGAAAAGCCCAAGTTGCAACAATAACCCCAACCAGCCAGACTCGTGCGCCATATAGAGATACTGATTCTCCACAACAGTTAGCTTACCCTGGAAAATTGACGCAGAGCCAGAGCTTCCTATACCTCTGCCCGCAGGTGCCGCTTCTATTTCTTCGATACTACGCTGCAATGATGACAAACGATCATCATCCGACTTATTCACACTTGTACTGACTGGGTTATTGTGAAAGAAGAGGTTCGATACTACCGGCTGATTCCGCAATGCAAAAAGCAAGCCAGCCGCGCTAACCGCTGCCACACAAATAGCCACGACACTGTGCGTGAGATATTTCCTAGGCAATGCCATCATTGCCAGCAACAACCCTATTGTCACGGCCGCCAACCACGCACTACGCGAATAGCTCGCCACAAGTATCGTGACTGTCGCAGCTGCTACAAGCAGCACAACGCCACCATCTTGCCAGCTGGATAGTACTTGCCGTTTACGCACTAGCCATGCACCCAAAATACCCAACAACATCACCGCAAATGCACCGACAGGATTTGGCCCACGAAGAGTGCTGTTAATACGTACATAGTCATAATTCAGATCAACCGTCTGGTATGGCTTAATTGTCTCGTCAGAGTAACCTATATAGCTTAGTACATCTTTTGGCAACACCGCCACTTGCAATACACCAAATAGCACAACAATAGTCGCGCCTACAGATGCGGCGACTAGTATAGTTTTGCGAAGTCCTGTGAGATATCGTGCAGCCACATACAATTCTGCAAAGAAAAGGTAGAATCGCAGATCAATCAACAGACCTGCCATCTCACTCATATGTACATTGTCGAACGTAAATACTAATACAACATGCAGTACTGCTATGCTTGCCACAAGTAGTACGAACTTATCAAACACAACATCAAGCAATAGCCCACGTCGCCACACACTCAGCGCAAGCAACACGCCAGCCAAACCAAGCACCAGTTCCTTCCATGACTTGGCAAGTAACTCCAGCTCTGACCACCGAGACTCGACAAACACACTCAGTGGTGCATGAATCGCTACACCAACAAGTACGATAACAAAAAGCCCTACGATTAATTGTTCAATTCGATGCCACATATCCTCTAGTATACGGCAAAAAATGATACAATATTAGCACATGCTAGGAAGAAACTCACAGTACTACCGAATCCTGCTGCTACTCGTAGATACATTTGTGCTTATTTTGGCTCTTGGGCTCGCCTATATTTTCCGCGTGCAATACGACAGCCGCCCGCTTGTGTCGCAGGTATATGCCATAGAATACTTCAGTGGATTACTATTTGTGTTGCCGTTTTGGCTGGCGACGTTTGGGCTACTCGGATTGTACTCGCCGTCGGTCTACAATCGCCGTCTTGTCGAGTGGAGTAAGATTGCCGCTGGGTCATTTGTTGGCATACTGCTCATGCTTGGCTGGGAGTTTGCGTCGGGCGAATCGCTTTTTCCCGCACGACTTGTTGCTCTCTATGCGCTCATTGGATCATTTGTATTAATTTTGTTAGGTCGTGAGTTCTTACGATGGCTACGCTCTACCATGTTTCGCTATGGTATTGGCACAAGCCGCGTATTGCTTGTGGGATCTGGCGCAGCACTTACCGACCTAGCGCTTAGCCTTGCCGACACCAAACACAGCGGCTATGAGATAGTTGCTATATCGGGACCCAAAAAACTCGTACCAAACAAGCTGCAGGTTATGCATTATCCTCAGGTGGAATCAGCACTCAAGTTTATCGACTCCAATCGCATTACTACCATCATTCAAACAGATATGTACGAAGATGAGTCCAAAAACCAAGCTATTCTTTCTGCCGCACAAATCCGTCACATCAGCTACAACTTTATACCCGGCGAGCCAGAGTTCTATACTGGAAAAAATACTGTCGATGTATTTTTGGGCTACCCTATGATTTCTGTCAGCCAGACACCTCTCATTGGCTGGGGTGCAGTCGCAAAGCTTATCTTTGATACCATTGCATCATTCGTCATCATTGTTGTACTATCTCCAGTTTTCTTACTACTCATTGTGTGTCAAAAAATCTTCAACCCAGGTCCCGTATTTTACATTAGCAAACGTCTTAGTCAATTCTCCAAGCCTGTACGGCTCATAAAATTTCGTAGTATGAGTAGTAAGTATGGCAAAAAAGATGCCGCCGAAGAATTTCGCGCAATGGGCCGCGAAGACCTAGCAAAAGAGTATGAGAAAAACCGAAAAGTCACCGATGATCCACGTATCACCCGCTTTGGCAATTTCCTACGCAAAACATCACTCGATGAGCTCCCTCAGCTTTTTAACGTACTACGCGGCGACCTCAGCCTCGTGGGGCCGCGCCCTATCTTGCCACAAGAAGCCAAGTTTTCACGCAGCCGCACCGCACTACTACATAGCGTCAAATCCGGTGTCACTGGCCTATGGCAAGTAAGTGGTCGTAGCAATCTAAATTTCGATGAGCGTATCGAGCTCGAACTGTACTATGCACAAAATTGGTCGTTTTGGCTCGATATCAAAATACTGCTCAAGACAGTGAGAGTTGTGCTGTTTGGCAAGGGTGCACAATAACCATGCCGAGTTCAAAAACTCAACCGAAAAAAATCGTCATTGTATGTGACTGGCTCACCAATATGGGCGGCGCAGAAAACGTCGTGCTCGCCATGCATGAAGCCTTTCCCGATGCACCTATCTACACATCAGTCTACGAACCCAGCGCCATGCCCACGTTTGACGGTATAGATATCCGCACCACTTGGATCCAAAAGTTTCCTCGTAGCCTGCGCCGACTCCATAAATGGTTTCCCGTTATCCGCGTATGGGCATTTCGCTCGCTCGACCTTTCCGACTACGATATCATCCTAGCCAGCACCATCGCCGAGGCAAAGCAAGTCCGCAAAACCCGCCCCGGCCAGCTACTCATCTCCTACTGCCACACCCCTATACGCTACTATTGGAGTCACTACGACGATTATCGAAAAGACCCAGGATTTGGCAAGCTCAACTGGCTTATCAAGCTCCTGATACCCATCTTTGTGCCATCGCAACGCAAAGCTGACTACCAGGCAGCACAGCATGTCGACTTATTTATCGCCAACTCTAGCGCAGTGCAATCCCGTATCGAAAAATACTATGATAAGCCGTCTATCATACTTCACCCGCCCGTTGATGTCGCGCGCTTCACACCTGCGCACACTCGTGGTAATCACTACGTTGCCCTGGGTCGCCAAGTCGCCTACAAACGCATAGACCTAGCAGTAGCTGCCGCCACAAAACTTGGCATACCGCTCAAAGTCTATGGCAATGGTGCCGAACACGAACACCTGCGCACACTTGCAGGGCCAACAGTAGAATTCTATACCGACCGTTTTGGCGATGCATCTGACACAGCTGTCACCGCCGCGCTCAATACTGCCAAAGGCTTCATCTTCCCTGCCGAAGAAGACTTTGGTATCGTGCAAGCAGAGGCGCTTGCTGCTGGCGCACCCGTGATTGCCTATGGCAAAGGTGGCGCGCTGGATATCGTACAGCCACAAGTCAGCGGCGTATTCTTTGACCACCAAGAAGTCGACGATGTCGCCCGCGCCATCCAAAAAGCAGAGTCTATGCAATTCATGCCCGCTACGCTCCAGCGCAAAGCCAAGCGATTCGAAAAAAGTATGTTCATATCTAAATTGCGACGGATTGTAGCGCAGGAAGCTGCGCGGAGAAACCAGCCTACCGTCAGATAGAGGAGCGTGCGAGAAGCAAACTGCTACTTCTTAACTACATTCTTTATTCTGCGGGCTATCGGCCTTTTGATAAAGCGAATTGCTTTATACTGATTCGGCATTACTTGCTTAAGGTTACGCTTTTGCTGTTCGTACTGCCGGCGACCCGCAAGGACAATCCGAACACCTCTCGAAGATCTAGCTACGGACAAGTTCCAAGCTTTTGTGTTTCGTTTTAAATACTTCGTGCTCATAAATAGTGCCTGCTTCATAGGGATACTCGGGGCATAAACCTCCTGCTTGCCGTTTATCTCTAGATTATTAGCCAACGGCCCAAACACATCAACAAGATGTTCGTCATTTGATCGATTATGAAAATAGACCACTGCGGCATCAAACAAAGCCCTTGTGTTGCGGCGCCAATCATAAAAATCTATCTCAGAATACGCTTTTGCAAACACCGTTACACCTTCTATAAATGCGCTAAACATTTCGTGTGTATCCTTTTCTAGCACCACTGGATACGCAACACCCTTGTTGTCATATGCATACTGACGCACCGTCTCCATAGGAGCCTGATTAAAGAGGGTTTCTATAAACGTAAGTCCTCTGGTGCTTGTCGTGAACCGTGTACGAACATTGTAATTATCACTACCATATATACTTCTTGCATAGTACATCTCCAGCACTACTGGAGAGCCGCTTGCCTCACTCAGGAGCTTCTGTAAGCTCGCTTGCGTATACCCACGACCCCAAAACTCAGCGAATGCAAACTTCTCATCAAAATTGATTGATTCTCTGAGATAGTCGAGTATAACGGGCCGTTTTTGTGCAGCAATCCTCAGAATATGCTCCCTGAACTCCTTAGAATTGCTTGCTGCACTCCGAAGTGTTACTTCTTCATCTTGAGTATACTTATTTTTGTATTTTAGATCGCTTGCCGACGAAAAGAACTCGTCAAACTGGTCGTCGGTAACTTGAGCGACCTTAAGAAATTTCTTATAGCTCCCAATCGACTGCAAAAAACCAAAAGGAGCAAAAGCTTCATCTTCAATCTCGTCTATAAAGCTTGGTATGCGGAACACAGATCGTGACCCATATATTAAACTGAGCTCTATGTCATATCCTCGAGCCTCACGCAATACCCGCGCAATCTCTATCAGCATGTTGCCATCGCGTGTTATAAAATATAGTCTTTTGGTCTTTTTTGCCACCGCATCACGCAATAACCAGTCAACATACGGCACAAGGTAGCTTCCTATAAATGCATAGCTATAATACCCAAGTCTTTTTTCTCTATCACTCTTTTTGTCATACTCTTCAGTATCCCTATACAGTCTCATCAGATTCGCAATCTTGTAGCCGTCTGATGAGTTCATTGTATTTGCAATAAAGGCTTCGTGCTTATTAAAGGGAATCATCTCGTGATATTGCGTCGTGATGCCTAATTGTGATGGTATTTTTTTATCGGAATGTTGGTTGTCACCATAATGTACCCATTCCTTGAACATGTAATGTATATCTGAGAATATATACTTATATAGAAGCCCTGTTGACTTCTGGTATCCAGTCTCACTAGACAGGTACAACTTGAGCTTTGCCAGTCTTGGATCTGCCTTGATTAACATCCTTTTTATTACTTCACGCGGCAGATACATGTCGCTTACCAATATAATTGTGTCACCTTTTTTCTGCTGCCCAAAAAGAGTTTCGATTCTCGACTGAATTGGTTGTACAGTCTCAATTTCTACCGATATCTCTGTTTCAATTAGGTATCGTTTTTGTTTGTCAGTTAATCCGTATATTTCTGACATTCTCTCTAGGATTGACTGGAGCGTTACTTCGCGAATGTCACTCTTGCGCTCAATTTGTGTGTGATGTTTGTGATGTCGCATGTCAGCCTCTGCTTGTCTGCGAACATTTGGATAATTATCCAGGACATACGTAGGAAATTGAAATTCATGTTGGACTTTGTACATTCTCTCACGGACAGCGTAGAACACGCCGACTGGCATACCTACAGACCTTTTTATCAGCGTGTCAAAAACATCGTATGATCGTAGTGTGGTCAGTGCCGACTCTTCTTTGGGCTTTGGTTTAAATAACTCGACACTCCGTATGATCGCCTCCGTATCATCCTCTGCATTGCCCGCGTATCCAAAGAAGTACTCCATCAGCTCCTTTTTCTTCTTGCGATCAATCATCTTCGTATACCGTGGATTCCTGACGGTCTGGAGAAGCTCATCGAAATTTGTCACTACTTCACCGTATGTCTTCTCGCGATAGTCTTTCATGCCGCCATCTTGATATTGAATATACTTTTCGTAGTCAGGAATATATCGCACAAATTTGTCGGCACCAGCTGCCATTAGGTCGTAATAAATGGACGAGTAGTCAACTATAGTATAGTCAATCGACTGCATCATCTCGTACACATCTATAGTCTCATCTACGCATATAAAATTAGGATGGTTTTTTATTTTATCTAAAATACCAACGTACTGTCTATCTTGGCGCATTTTTGGATGCAAATTCAAAATAAATAGAGTATTGCTTGATTCGACTGCAGCTATGAGCTCGTCTATTTTTGGCATGAGCTCTATCAAGTAATTACTAGAGTTCCAATCTCTAAAAGTGGGTGCATACATAGCAATATGTGACCACTTCCCCGAAAGTAGATTCGTCCTTAATGGTTGGATATTTTTAGGTAACGAAACCCTTGGGTAGCCACCCCTCAAAAATTGACTTCTTGGAGTAGAAATACTGCGAGCAAAATGCTCCTCCATGCTGCCACTAGTTACTAAAAACAAAGTCTGGTCATGGTATTTACGGGCATTCTTTGAATACTT
This sequence comes from uncultured Candidatus Saccharibacteria bacterium, assembly GCA_964593465.1. Classification (GTDB taxonomy): domain Bacteria; phylum Patescibacteriota; class Saccharimonadia; order Saccharimonadales; family Saccharimonadaceae; genus Mycosynbacter. The sequence goes on along the minus strand of CAZQJY010000001.1, from coordinate 161,838 downwards.
TTTCATTATAGTGCCAGCCAAGGAGCCATTGAAAGGGATATTCAGCTCGATCTCCTTAAGTCCCACGCCATGCCAAAGGTTCAAATATGTTACCTGGCCCCCCAAAGCGTCAGGGTAATACTCTCGAAATTGATCCTCTACGTAAACATCGATTTTTCTAAGGATATCATTGGCTCTCTTTGTATCTCTAACAATAATCTTTGACCTAGACAGTCCCGCCGCAACCATGGCCTTGGCTGACTTTTCGGTATCTGCCAACCACCAAGTCTTTATCTCTGGGTGTCTCTTTGCTATATAAAGGTATAGCCATTTTGGGTTACCGGAAAATGAACTGACACCAAAAACCCATTTATCTTTTATGCGGTTATTTTTCACTATACTCTTTGTTATTTAGATTATCTCAATAAGTGATATTCTACACCAATGTACACCAAAAGTAAATGTGCTCCGACACCAGCTATCTTCTCGAGTTTGGCGCACTTAATACATCTATCACCTTTTCAGTGAACAGGCTAGAGTAATCCTCGCCTGTCTTTACGGATCCAAGATAGTGTTCTTTGAACCGCCTTCGTTTAATTTTCATTGGATCATCCGACTCAATGAGCATATCTAATGTAGCTCCGAGGCCCGTCATATCCGATCCAATAACATACGCTGCTTTTGCTATAGGATACTTCTTGGTAAACTCGATAGCATTTTCTCTCATGGAAATAAGTATAATCGGCTTCTCAGAAAAGAGATAGTCCGTTACAACAGAGGATACATCGCTTATCAACGCATCCGACTCGTTGAAACAGTCTACAACGCTCATAGCAACCTCTGCTTTATCACCATATATATGCTTTATACCCGTTTCACGCTCACTATCCTTTAACACATCAATTACATTATCGATATGATTGCTTAGTGTCGAAGATCTTCTAGACTGAGGGTGAGGCCGGAATATAACCCTAAGACCAGAGTCGAGAAGTGCTTTTACGATACACACCCCCTCATACAAAGACGTATAGTTCATTTCACTCGTATCACCATGCCATGTAGGTGCATACAGTGCTGTTTTGATACTATTGCGACTTCCTACTCGTACATCCTCAATTTGCGGGCGACCGACAATTACAAACTTCTCTAGGTCTATATACACGCCATGCTTAGCATATCTTTCTATTGCTGCACTACCCGCAACAAAAATCTTATCATACATATTATTCGTAAAGCGATAAGAAGACGCTTTATCAGAATCTCCGTGACCTATATGCACATGCAGGGGTCCCGGTGCAATAGTTGTTGTCATGTTCCGGTTGTTATTTGTTGGATAGAATACAGCCCTGACAGACTCCAACATTAGTATTGAGCGCATATCTTCAGCCCTACGCGCATAGATAACCGGTGTATCAGTCTTTCCACTTAAAGGTACGATGTGCTGCTCCTGTTGAGTTATTATCGCAAACTTTCTGCCAGTTCTCTTAAAGTACTTATCCCACATCATATAGACGCCGTACGTTGGCTTATTTGTAGCAAAAAATACTACAAAATCAAGATCGTCGTTCTTGATTCTACTCAGTGAATCTTTATCATGTGCTTTTGATAGTGCCTGTATACGCACAATCATCAGAGTAGACACCATAAGTACTCCTAGTGTTACAATCCCCAGAAGTAACGACACCACAGGTATGTAAAAATATACTATAGATGATAATACGTATAGAATTGGGACAATCAGCCTAGTGCGAATCACTATCGACCGTACCACTCTTCCTTCGTATATGGCACCAGTAACATAGCCAATGTTGCGCAATGGCCCTCTCGAGGACACCGCTTCAAAGAATACAATCATAGCAACTAATACCACACATAGAGACATAAAGAGATAGTAGCTATCATCAATGGTTACATTATTAACTACACTTGAATTGATAACCCCTCCCGTCATTAGAAGAAAGTACGGCGACATCAGACTAGTAAGCTTAGGTGGGTTTGCCTTATGCAATAGCACTCGTACGAATAATATTGAACAGCACGCCAGCCACACGACCACCTGCACAAAGATACTGTCAGTGAAAAATAACAATGCTATAGCAAGGCCGCACGACAGATTAAGCATCGGGGTCTTATATAAACTCGAGAGATAGTTCATTCACATTGCCCTAGCTACTCATGCCACTTCGTCTCACGTCAAATATCTGACCTGTATGCTTATTCAAGAGAGCATCAACGGAAGCCTGGGCCACTGTTGATGCCGACAGTAGAGTAGTTGGATCTTCATTACCGAATGCATTATGCCTCATCGGTGTCGCTGTCCTCTCCGGATTAATACAGTTAATCCTTATCTTCTCATCATGCCATTCCTCTGCAAGTGCCTGGGTTAGGTTGACAATAGCAGCCTTGCTCGAAGAATACAGACTGTAGTTTGCTCTTCCTCTAGTATACGAGCTAGACGTAAATAAGAGAAGTTGACCAGATGACTCCTTGAGATATGGCTTTGATAGCTTGGCGATCATGACAGGTGCTACATAATTGGTTTGTATCGACGAGCCGATAGAGTCTATGTCGAGATCATCCATTGCGCTCATTGTTAGTACCCCTGCCGTGTTTACAACGTAGTCAATAACGCCCTCTTGCTCATACACTGACTCTAGAGCCTTACGTATATCTTCTACGTTAGAGATGTCTGTGTTAGTTGTCGTTCTACTGAATCCATACGGCTTTGCCCCATATTGCTTAGCAATTTGAATTATCTCTGCGCCTATGCCATAACCGCCGCCGAACACAACGACAACCTTATCTGTAAAATGCTTCTTGCGGACAGTATCCGTCAATGCCGATAACTCTGCTGCTCCCATTTGGAATAGCTTGTCTGCGACCGATGCATCTAGCGGATTGGTTACTTTCATGTTGGTCTCGTCACCATTAACAACAGCCACTGGGACATCCGGTAGATACTTAACCACTACACCACAGTCGTCTGTCGCATGAAAGTCACCATCCATCCTGGCACGATCGTATGCTTTTTTAATCGTTGACAGACGAAAGGCCTGAGGTGTCTGACCCCTCCTAAGAAAGGCTCTATCCGGGATAGCCTCTATAATGTCGTCGTTAACCTTAATGATAGTGTCCGAGGACTGGATAGCAACGTCCACAGCACTGTACGTTCCTAGCTTACTAATACACCGGGAGATAATAGCATCAGATACGAACGGTCGTACCGCATCATGTATCAATACATTACACTCACCCTCAATACTACTTATAGCGATTTGCGTTGTGTCGTTTCTAGTCTCACCTCCTTCAAGTATTCGCGACACCTTGGGGTACATTTTCTTAATGTATTTTATGTCATCTACATACCCGGGAGTTATCATTATTATTATGTCGTCTATATCATTGTTTTCCTGGAAAGTCTTCACTGTATGCTCGATTATCGGCCTTCCTGCTATCTTGAGGAATTGTTTTGGCATACCTAATTTCATACGAACACCAATCCCACCCGCCAGTATTATAGCTACGTTCTTCATGAATAAATCCTTTCTATTGCTCTCCCTGTCGCGTTATCATCATCTAAATACGTAAACTTACTGCAGAACATGTCATAATTTTTACTCATTTTACCACGTCGCACATCCGCCACAAGCTCTTTTTCCGTCTCGACAATCTTGCCTGGCAACTCCGCGAGGTCTAGGTAAAAACCACGTAACTCCTTCTCGTAGTGCTCTTTGTCGTACATGAAGAAGTGGATGGGGCGACGCAGATTGGCATAGTCGAAAAACACGCTAGAGTAATCGGTGATGAGTGCATCACTAATGATATAAAGGTCATTGACATCATCTACGCCAGATACGTTGTAGATGAATCCGGCATATTTATCGAAGTCGAAATTGTCTGCGACCATGTAGTGTGCCCTGAAAAGTATCACGTAGTCGTCGCCCAGCTTTTGCTGCAAATAGTCGAAGTCTACTGGAGATTCATAAACATAGCCCTCCTCTGCCGTATGCTGATCGTCTCGCCAGGTGGGTGCATAAAGTAGTACTTTTTTGTCTTTTGGTAGCTTTAGTTGCTTTTTTACTCGTGCAGCATCTTTGTCTGTGTAGGTATAGAGAAAGTCGTTGCGCGGGTAGCCTGTCTCTATGAGTATGTCTTCTTTGCCCAGCTCTATTAGATCAAACGCAGTAGTAAACTTTTCGCTCGCAAAGCGCGATGGCGAAATCATATAGTTGTAACGTGCTGTATCGACTTTGTTTTTGCGGATAAAATCGTCTAGGCTGTTCATAGCATTTTGAGTATTTTCTATAATGTCGTTGCGTAGGCGTTTGAGCGGGGTGCCGTGCCAACACTGCAGCATCACTTGCTCTGGGCGCTTGGTGACAGTGAGTGGCAGCATAGCGTTCACTATCCAGTATTTAGCAGTGGCGAATGTGCGGTAGTATGCAGCTGATCGGTATTTTACCAAGCTAGTACGCGGATTAGCGGCTATATCTGAGTAGCTGTCTGGGTCACGAAATACCCATACAAACTGGTGGTCCCTGAAACGTTTATCGATAAGCATTTGCTGGTAGATAGCCTTGGGGGAACAAGCATAGGCACGGCCGTTGTAGGCCTCAAACACAACTGTTTTGGGCTCTATGGGTCGTAGTTTGTTGGTTGCAGCTCGGAGCCTCCTACGCGTGCGCTGGTAAGCACGCAGACCCTTGCGAGTAGCTGGATATTTTTTGGCGATGGTACGGAGGTATTTTTTGACTGGTTTCATAATTATTTGAGTGATTCTTTGTACTTTTTGACAGCTTTTTCGATAGGGCCATCGTAATATATCTTACCAGCTTTGAGTACGATACCGCGATCGCAAAATTCTTTGGCAGATTCCATGGAATGTGTCACAAATAATACCGTTGTGTGATCTCGTTCCATAATCTCGCGCACTTTGACACGACTTTTCTCCTGAAATTTGGCATCGCCCACGCTTAGCGCCTCGTCTATGACAAGTATGTCTGGGTTGGCGTGTGCATGAATCGCAAAGCCTAGACGAGCTTTCATGCCACTTGAGTAGGTACGGAGGGGTTGATCGATGTATTCACCGAGTTCTGCAAACTCTACCACCTGACGCGTCATTTTTTTAATAGCACTTGGCTTCATGCCAAGCAATACACCCTTTAATTCGATGTTTTCACGACCGGTAAATTCTTTTTCAAACCCTGCCGTAAGCTCTAGAAGCGCACCAACCTTACCGTTCACTTCTACCTCACCCTTGGTCGGGAATGTTACACCCGTAACCATCTTGAGCATGGTAGACTTACCTGCACCATTACGACCAAGGATCGCAACAGATTCGCCTTGAGTAATCTCGAAACTTAGGTGGCTATTGGCATGTTTTGTTGTATGCGGGACTTTATCACCAAAAATCAGTGCCATGATGCGCTTTTTGTCACTCTTGTAGAGGCGGTAGTCTTTAGTAACATTGGTAAAACGTATAACTGTCTTCATATGTATCCCTACAGTGCGTCCACCAGCTCAGTACGAGCTCGCTTAAACGTTATATATGCCAAGATGATCATAATTGCAAACACCAACGCAAATGCCCCGAGTGCTGTAGTATCCTCGAAGAACCATTCATGACCAAGCAGTGCCTTGCGGTAGCCTTCGACAAAAAATGATATAGGGTTAAATAGCATAATCGTCTGGAGCCATGGAATATCAACGTTGTTGATATTCCAAAGGATAGCAGATAGCCAAAACAGTACACGTGTCGTAGAACGAACAAGATTGGCGAAATCTTTACTAATAACAGCAAGTGGTGAGGCAAAAAGAGACCATGTAATGAAAAAGGCCACCATCAGCAGTGTATAGAGCGGCAGCTGAATCCAGTAGATTGATACATCATGCGATACAAACCCAAGGTATAGGAGTACCATGAATAGTAACGACAAATGTACCTCTAGCTTAGCAAGTGCCACAAATGTGGGGATGATAGAGATAGGAAATTTCATCTTGGTGATAAGATAGCTGTAGTTTTTGAGTGAATTAGTACCTTTTGACAACATATCAGTCATGAAAAACCATGCTACCATACCCACAAGTAGCCACGGGAAGAAATCTGGCTGATCGTTACCTGTGGTAACTTTCCACCCGATACGAAATACAAACCAGTACACTACTACCATGAGTAGTGGTTGTACCAGCGCCCATGCCCATCCTAGGGCCGAGCCACGATAGGTTTTAACAAGATCTGCTTCCGCAAGATAGAAGATACGGCGGATGTCTTTGGCATGGAGTTTAATAAATTTCCACATAATAGCTAGTTATTTTCGCGAATTCCGAATGGCTTCAATATCCTCTTTGATAATCTCTACTTCTGTCTGTATGGCGCTTAGGTCATCTTTGATCTTGGTAGTCGAAATGCCTGTCGTCCGAGGCAAGTACACCACATCACAGTATTCTCGTAACACCTCAAACTTTTCATTACCTGCCCAATCGTCCCCCATCACTACAGCATCAATGTGATAGTTTTTGACATCATCTATCTTTTGATCCCATTGCTCTTCGGGGATTACTAGATCTACATAACGCACAGCTTCAAGCATGATTTTTCGGGTATCATAATTGTGGTACGTCTCTTTACCTTTTAGCCTATTAAACTCCTCTGTAGAAACAGCTACGACCAAATAGTCGCCTTGTTCGCGAGCGCGCTTGAGCAGATTGATATGACCATAGTGCATGAGGTCGAAAGTGCCGTAAGTAAGTATGCGTTTCATATATCCGCCTTTGTTGAAAAAAGTATATTGCTATCTATTTTACCACACACTACTGCAGCTCAAGGAGATTGACAATCCGCTGAGTACAGGTGCCGTCTTGCACGGTTACGTATTTTTTGGCAAATGCTTTGATACGCTTCTTGTCGTACTCTTTATCCTCAATAGCTTGTGTGATGCGCTCGGCACTGGTAGAAATAACACCTGGCATTTCGGCATCATAATCAAGCGCGAAGCCACGCCTATTCACGTATTTTTTGCGGTCGTACGCCCAGAAGAATAGGGGCTTTGCTAGCAGTGCAGCTTCAAAAACTGTGGCAGAGTAATCTGTGATGACATAGTCTACTGCGGGCAAGAGGTCTAGCACATCCATATTGTTTTCCACTATGACACCTTTTTTGGCCGAAATAGCAGTCTTGTCGTGCTGGTGCTGCTTCACAACAAGCACGTACTTGTCGAAGTCTATCGCATCTATGAGTTCCGTGGGGTATATCTTGGCTTTTTTACGAAATGTTGGTGCATAGAGAATGACTTTTTTGTTTTTGATACGGCGAGCGTATTTGCGCGTGAATTCTTTTGAAGCCGCTTTTGCACCGTTTGGATCGAGCAAGTAGTCTACTCTCGGCATGCCTATTGGCAGTACAGTTGCTGGATCAACATCAAACGCGTTGGCAAAAATCGATATTGTCGGCTTGCCGCCACAGGTAACGTATGTATAGTTTTGGTGCATGTGCATCATATCGGCAATCTCGCGTGAGCTACCCTCTGGACGTCCTATCACCTGATGTCCAAACTCTTTAATAGCTCCGAGCGCATGCCATATCTGGACCACTATAAGGGACTTTCTGTGGTGAAGTATACTCACAGAAATGGTATAGCTGTCTACCACCACGGCCTTTGCGGTGGCCAAGTGGTACATCTCAGACATAACATCAAGTGCATGGCGATACTGGTTTTGCATCTTGTGATTTAGGATTACTACTTCATACTCTGGGTAATTTGCCGCAATGTATTCTGCGACAAGTCGAAAATCCGTAGACGTCTGAGACTGTCGACGACTCATGAGCACGACTTTTTTGCGCACAGGGAGTAGTTTGAGAAGCGCATAAATAAATCGGGCAATGTATTTCAGCACAGACAGAAATATATACATATTGTAGAGTCTATAATAGCATAAAAACTACTACTGAGAGGTGGTTTGGCTTTGAGCCTTAGCGGCGTCGGTTGCCTTAACCTGAGCAAGTACAAACTCGATAATACCCGAGTAATCCAAGAGGCCTTTGACAGGACGTACAATACTCTGTGCTCCTTGCCTATCTGTCTGCACAAGCGAATTTTCTGTGTCGCTCAGTGAGATTGTGTCGATGTTATCAGGCTGAATACCAGCCGCTACCTTGATAACTGTCTGTAGCTCGGAGCCTTTTACATTTGTATGCACGTTGTTACCCAATGAGTCGAGTAGACTCATGACACGAACAGGATTTGCGAGAGTACCAGTGCTGAGTGCTTTTTTCTGTACGCCTTTTAGGATAAGGCGCTGGCTTTTTTCGCGATCAAAATTACTACGCTCAAGACCATAGCCACCTTTTGCATTGCGTGCCCTAGAGAGCTTGAGTGCCGTCTCACCGTCGATCTGATTGACGCCATTTGGTAGCGTTAGTTTGGTATTGATGTCATAAATACCACGAGGGTCACGACTATCGATATTTACCTCTATACCGCCCAATGAGTTCACGGTATCGCGAATTACCGTATAGTTAAGCCGCGCGTAGTATTGTACATCCAGGCCTGTGACCGTCGTTAGTTTGGACATAAATGCTTTTGATGCAGCCTCTTCGTTGCCACCATTATTTTCGAGCGCACACACGTATACGGCGTTAATCTTACCTTGATTGCCAGAGCTACACGGCTGATCATACTCTACCCACAAGTCTCGCGGGATACTCAAAATGTTTGAGGCACCCGTATCTTGATTAACACTCAATATCATAATGGAATCTGTCAGTAGTGCACCCTTATGTCCTTCGTCATCTTCTGACGTACCAAATATTACGATATTACTACGGCCATTTGCATCGCGCTGAAGGGGCTCTTTTTTGACAAACGCATCAAACACACCACCCTGAAAAATCTTGTTGCCATTTTGGAGTGCCCAAATACCTACAATGACACCAATCAAGAGAAGTACAGACAATATACCTGTGATAGACCATACTATAATCTTTTTCTTTTTTGACCATTTTTTGCGTGATTTGGTGTTGCTAGATTTTTTGGTCAAATTATCTAGAGGAGCAATTGCCTCGAGAGTATCATCTAGATCTCTTTTACTGACGCCGGCTAAGTCAGCTGCTGGACGGCGTGCAGCCTGTTGCCGTGATGCAGCTTTTGGCGCCGTGCCTGCACTAACAGGCTTATGCACTGGTGCACCTTGCCTCATTGATATATCTTGTCCTACTTTTTTTCTAGCAACCATAAATAACTAGCGACCATTATACCAAGCTTATGTCTATATACACAAACGGTCTACTCCACCGTTACACTTTTGGCCAAATTACGTGGCTGGTCAATCTCATTGCCGCGCACCACCGATACATAGTAGGCAAACAGTTGCTGTACCACATTGAATACAATTGGCGCCAAGAAGTTTAGCTTAGTATCGATGCGAATGATTGTCTCGGCTTCGATCTGCTTGTCACTGTTGGTAATCACCAATACGTGTCCACCACGCGCATTTACTTCTGCTAGATTACTGACACTTTTGTCGAATAACCAGTTGTCTTGTAGCAACATAAACTCAAAGAATCTATCGTCTACCAGTGCCAGTGGTCCGTGCTTAAGTTCGCCACCCGCATAACCTTCGGCCTGTATGTAGCTAATTTCTTTAAGCTTGAGTGCGCCCTCGAGGGCCACTGGGTATAGCGTGTCACGCCCCAGAAATAGCGCATGTTCATAATTGGCATATTTTTTGGCAACTGTTTCCACTTCATGCGGCAACTCAATCAACACCTTTTCTATCTCAGAGGGTAGCTCCGCAAGCTCCGACACATACTCATGTAAATCTTGTGCACTCACCCCCCTTGCTTCTGCTAATTGAAGAGCAAATACCGTCATGGCCACTACCTGGCTCGTAAAAGCTTTGGTGCTCGCTACGGATATTTCTGGACCAGCATGCACATATACACCGCCGTCTACCTCACGTGCAATAGTTGACCCTACTGAGTTAATGACACCAAGTGTACGCACACCGCGCCGCTTCACCTCGCGTAGACATGCCAGGGTATCAGCCGTCTCACCAGATTGACTCACTACCAACGCGACAGAATTTTTGGGCACATGAAACGAACGATAGCGCAGCTCTGATGCAATCTCTACGTCAACCGTCAGCCCATCTACCAGCTGCTCTAAGTAATACGACGCAAGTAAGCCCGCATAATACGCCGTACCACAACCAATGATAATCACATGTTCTACCTGCCGCAACTCGTTATCCGTCATATTGAGCCCGCCCAGGTGTGCTCTGTTTTCCTCTGGCACAACTCGTCCACTCAGCGTCGAGCGGAGCGTCATGGGCTGCTCCATAATCTCCTTGAGCAAAAAGTGCTCGTAGCCTTGTTTCTGGATGACCGACATCTCGGCTTCAATCTGCTCCACTTTTGCAGTAAGTGGCTGCGCATCAAGATTTTTCAGTGCTACATTACCACGAGTACATACTGCTAACTCACCGTCATTGAGGTAAATTGCGTTTGTAGTATGACCAATCAGCGCCGACGCATCACTGGCAATCACTACCTCGTCTTTACCCAAGCCAATGATAAGTGGACTACCTTTGCGAGCTACTATAATCTGGTCTGGCTCGCGATGTGACACTACAGCAATACCATATGTTCCCTCTACGAGCTGCAGTGCCTGGATGACCGCCCTCTCAAGACTGGTTGACTCAACGTAAAAAGAAGCTATAAGCGCAGCAAGCACCTCACTGTCAGTATCACTTGTGAATTCATGATCCGACAGCTTTTCTTTGAGTACTTTGTAATTTTCGATAATACCATTGTGCACAAGGTACACATCGCCACTTGCATGCGGATGCGCGTTGCGCTCAGCAGGCTCGCCGTGCGTCGCCCAGCGGGTATGACCTATACCGACTGTGTCTTCTCTGGGTTTTGTCGCAGCGAGCGTCTCAAGCCCAGCCACCTTACCTTTGGCACGTAGGAGTGTTGGATTAGGCCGATTATTACTACCAAGTGTCACAATACCAGCTGAGTCATAGCCGCGATATTCGAGCCGTTTCAGACCACTAATGAGCATCGGCTGCGCCTGCTGGTTACCGATGTAGCCTACGATGCCACACATACTACTTTGTATGTCCTAACGCCTGATTGATACGAGTTGAGGAGTCAGCCTTGTTGTCACCACCAATACCAAATAGCATTTCTATGTTGTTTTTTTCACATACTTCTGTTTCTGGCACTACTTTTTCCGAATCACGATCACCACCATTGGCAAATATTAGCTCATCGTCTGGATACTGGCTGGCAAGAAAATCAAGTGATTGAATCACCGTCATGTCATCATCTATGGCAATAAACACCTCGTCGACAACACGCAGCGCTCGAAGAAGTCGTGCGCGACTTGTCTCAACGAGTATCACCTTGCCCTTTTTCTCTACTTGCTGCTTGTCGTTGTTTACAATCACAATCAGCCTATCACCTAACTTTGCAGCCGCCTCAATCATGTCTAAGTGTCCGCCATGTAGGGGGTTGAAAAAACCACTTACTATCACTACTTTCATGTGCGTCCCTCCTGTAGATTCCTACTCTCTAGTATACCCTAACTCGCTATGTGCGACTCGTCACTCACGCCAGGCCCTTGTAGTAATGTCATGGCGCGAGCTAGCTTCTTGATTTGCCCTACACTGTAGCGCGGCTGACCCGTTGTATGCACAGTAGCCCACTGCTGATGCATCACCAGGTCCGCCGCCCGACGTAAAGGCGATGTAAAATGCGCGTAGTCTCCTGCAAACGCCGAATGCCCCTTGCGCCTATGTGAGTAATGTCCATGGATAATGCGAGCATCCTCACCATCTCCTGCACGGAACGGTTGGTCGGGCTGGTGGACTCGTAGCATCACCGGGACATTATGCTTGATAAACCAACCCGCCATCGCCTGATTGCTCCATGCCATACTTGTAGCCACCAGCTTCTCACCAGAATTAGAATGTCGCCAGAAACCCCCAGCGCCTTGCTTACGGCCAAAAACTGCACGCTCAAGCGAGTGAATCGCCCGCCTGCTGTCTAGCACCATCTGTATATACCCAGGGTCTGGCTCACTATATTCAACATTCTTCACATCAACCCATGCAGGCTGCACTTGTAACTCACCCTGCTTGCGGGCGTTATAGTCATATACCTGCGACAATACCGTGGCGCGACATGCAGCACCACCAAGCGACACAGCACGTAGTACATCTCTGTCTAGCATAAGCTGATTTTCTACATCAGTGGAGTCAAAATAGACGCTATGCCCAACCTTGAGCGCATGGCGAAAGCACTCACCGCTTGGGTCTATCTGCGTACCATCTGCGACCGCTACCTCTATACGAAACGCATTATTATCGTCCAGAGGGGTAATACGAACTGCATCATCAATCTCTGCGGCGCCAGGTGGGTCAATAGCGTAAAACGGCCTGCTGGCCGTCATATCTCGTCTCATACCATCAAGCTCGCCTGTTGGCTCAAATTGCCTCAAACCCTCTCTTGTATTCACCGTGTATCCCTCTATCATTTACTTCGCAATATAGACCACTTCACGACCCACCGCAAGTGGCAAAATGATATACTACGTAGTATGAATATACTTGTCACCGGAGGAACCGGCTATATCGGTAGCCACACCATAGTCAAACTTATTGAAAACGGCCACACACCTATTGCTGTCGATAATCTTGTAAATAGTAGCACAGAAGTTCTTAATCGTATTGAACAGATAACTGGTGCCAAACCACTTTTTTATGAAGCAGACTTGCGCGACCAAACTACGCTCGACAAAATCTTTAGCGAAAACTCCATTGACGCCGTCATCCACTTTGCTGGCCTCAAAGCTGTTGGTGAGTCAGTCGAAAAACCGCTTCTCTACTACCAAAACAACCTTGATTCCACTATTGTGCTACTAGATATCATGCAACAACATGGTGTCAAAAAACTCGTCTTTAGCTCTAGCGCCACAGTCTACGGCTCTGCACCAATCCCCTATGTCGAGACGTACCCTGCTGGCCAAGGTATCACCAACCCCTATGGTCGCACCAAATATATCATCGAAGAGATCTTGAGCGACACAGCAGATAGCGATGATGCGCTGGAATTCACCAGCTTGCGCTACTTCAACCCAATCGGCGCACATCCAAGCGGAGTCATGGGTGAAGACCCAAGCGGCATACCAAACAATCTCATGCCATATATTACTCAGGTTGCCGTGGGTAAGCGTGAAAAACTCGGCGTGTTTGGCGGCGACTACAACACCGTTGATGGTACTGGTGTGCGTGACTACATTCACGTTGATGACTTAGCAGAGGGTCACCTGGCAGCATTGACACATATCAAGCCAGGTTTCCGTGCTATCAATTTAGGTAGCGGGCAAGGTACGTCTGTGCTGCAGCTAGTGCATGCATTTGAAACTGCATCTGGCAAAGAAATTCCATACGATGTATTACCCCGACGCGGCGGCGACCTACCAGAATTTTACGCAGATGCCGATTTAGCCAAGCAAGAACTCGACTGGCAGACCGTACGCAACATCGAAGATGCCTGTCGCGATAGCTGGAATTGGCAGTCGAACAACCCAAACGGCTACAATGTTTGAACACGAAGAACAAGAACTACTTGATGTTGTCGATACAGACGACCAGGTGATAGGCACACTCCAGCGCAAAGACATGATGAACCTAGTGAATACTCCAGGGCATTATCTGCGTGTTATAGAGTTATTTTTGCAACGGTCAAATGGTGACATATACCTACCTCGTCGCTCCACAGAAAAAAAGCTCTTCCCTGGCTCGCTTGATCATAGTGCTGCTGGTCACATGCTACAAGGTGAGTCGTACGAAGACGCACTTATCCGCGAAACACGAGAAGAGCTTGGTATAGATATAACACCCGGTGAATATACTTTTATCAAGAAGTTCATCCCCACAAGTGACCTATTCTATTTTCGTAATTTCTACCTACTCCGTACCGATGAAGAGCCCACACTCAGTAGCGAACACACAGAAGCAATCTGGCTACCACCCGATGAACTACAAGTATTTGTTGCAAACGACGTACCTGCGAAACATACCCTCTACGAAGATATTAACGTACTTGTAGATTTCTTGGCACACGAACAAACCACCTAGCCTCAACTGTAGTACTATAGAGACAGAATGAAACCGACTATCTTGATTATCCGCAATGCTGCCCCCCAAGATTTTGGCGGTGCCGAGACATATCCTGTAAGTCTTGCGACTATTTTGTTAAAAAACGATTATAGCCCCATTATCGTGTCACGTCACACGACACTACTTGAGTTCGCACACACCCGTAAAATCCCTACAATGCACGGCTGGTGGTGGCACAAGCAAAATTGGAATAAATATGGTGGGCTATTTTTCCCTATATATCTAGCATGGCAACTCGTACTCACCGTTTGGTATATAGTTCTTATCTTCAGAACAAACGCTTCGGCACTACATCCGCAAGGTCGCGACGACTTCATAGCAGCCACTATCGCAGGCAGACTTACAGGCAAGTCTATCGTGTGGACCGACCATATGGACTTACGGTACATATTCAATGACGTTGCAACACCTTTTAAGAACCCCGTGGGTAAGCTTGTACGCTGGGCTGGTACCCTAGCAACTCATGTGATTGTCATATCGAGAAACGAGCGCAAACTTATCGTCAATCATGTCGGCTCTCGGCACAAATTTACTAGCAAACTACGACTTGTGCACAATGGTGTTATCGATCGCAAAATTACCCATAAAGAACGTAAGCCGGATGATGTATTTAGCTTCTGCCTAGCAAATCGTATGGTAGAAACAAAGGGTGTCAAAGAATCTATTTTGGCATTCAACAGTCTCTCGCGGCACAATCCCGATAAAAACCTACGGCTTGACGTCTACGGGGATGGTCCAAACATAGACAGATACAAACAACTCGCTAGCTCAAACTCGAGTATTATTTTTCATGGCTTAGCAGAAGACGCACCCTATCGTGTTGCACAGTCAGACGTCTATATGCTACCTAGCTACCAAGAAGGTTTCAGCATGGGACTACTTGAAGCTACGATGCTCGGTATGCCTATCATCGCCTCAAATGTCGATAGCAATCCCGAGATTGTCGAAGATACCATCACAGGACTGCTCGTACCGCCGAAAAATCCCCAGGCACTTGAAAAAGCCATGCGTACGATGCTACAAAAAACAGCGACACGCCAAAAAATGGGCGAAAATGCTCGCAAACTCTATGAGCAAAATTTTAATCTAGAACATATCGTCGTTGACCAAATCATTCCTTTATACAAAAAGCTCTAGCGGACGCTCAAAATGTAGTATAATTTAAAGTGTTATACCTACAAGACACGAATTTTAGTGCAGAGATATTCTAAGGAGGAAAAACTTGTGAACGACAAACCAATTATTATCGTCGGCGCTGGCCTATCCGGTGCAACCATAGCTCGAAAATATGCCGAAGACGGTGAAAAAGTAATCGTAGTCGACAAGCGTGATCATATTGGCGGCAATACTTACGACTTCATCAATGAGCATGGCGTACTGATGGCAAAATACGGTGCACACATCTACCATGATTCTGACGATGAAACATGGGAATTTGTAAGCCGTTTCACAGAATGGATCCCCTACGAACACCGTGTAAAAAGCAACGTCGAGGGCAAACTCGTACCCGTACCAACCAACATCGACACCTACAACGAAGTACTGGGTGAAAACTGGACAGACGGCGAAAAGCTCAAAGAATGGGTAGAATCACAACACCCAGAAATCACAGAACCAAAAAACTCCGAAGAATCTGCGCTCAAGCGCATTGGTAGTGACGTTATCTACGAAAAAATGTTCAAAAACTACACCAAAAAGCAGTGGGACAAATACCCTGCCGAGCTCGATGCATCTGTCATGGAGCGCATCCCTGTGCGTTACGACCACAATGACCGCTATTTTGGCGATAAATACGAAGGTATTCCCAAAGAAGGCTACACTGTGATGGTACGCAACATGCTTGATCACGAAAACATCCAGGTGATCCTAGGCCGTGACTACCACGACATGACACTTCCAGAGCCAAGATTACTCTTCTATACAGGCAAGATTGATACCTACTTTGGCGACAAATACGGCAAGCTTGAGTATCGATCTATCGAATTTGAACACGAAACGCTCAAGACAGAGAGCTACCAAGAACTCCCTGTTATCAATTACCCAGAAGAGCAGTATCCATTTACTCGCATCATCGAGCACAAAAAATTCTTCAACCAAGACCTACCCGTCACCACCATCACGCGTGAATACTCTATTGCGGGCGGCGAACCATACTATCCAGTTCCAAACCAGGAAAATCGTGACCTATACGAGAAGTACCGCGTAGAGGCAGAAAAGCTCGAAGAGCAGGGCATCTACTTCATAGGTCGCTTGGCTTCATACAAATACTTCAACATGAACCAAGCTATTCGTGCAGCGCTCGATCTCTATGAACGACTCAATGCAAACTAGTTGATACAAAACTACAACAGTATTACCACACAATTATGTTTTATACATAAGCATTGTGTGGTAATATTTATAGTACAGCACTGTAGTATTGCTACAAAAAATAAACAGAGAATGTCACGATGAAAATTGCGAGAAAAACAAAAAAAAGTAAAACCATCCTTGCGATAACTCTACTTGTAGTTCTACTACTAGGAATAGGTGCGTACGCACTATCTACTCGTAGCACAAAGGAGTCTCAGCCCACTGACACATCAACTACCCCTATAAAAAATGACACCGACACATCGACGGCTGTAGACGAGCAAACACAACAAACAGAACAGAAAAAAGATTTTATCGATAATGAAGTAGAGAACGAAAAAAAATCACAAGAAGGTAATGTCGATGAGCAAGCGCCCGACTCCACTGCCAGCTCCTCTGTATCTCTCTCTGCAGAACAGTCTGGAGATTCTGTTACAATCTATACCCAGCTCGGTAGTACACCGTCTGGCATCTGCAAGCTCACCGTAAACAATGGCGGCAAGAACCACGCACAAACAGCCGAGGTTATATACCAAACCCAGCAGTCTTTCTGCGCAGGATTTAGTGTACCCAAAGACGCACTTGGTAGTGGCAAATGGAACATCACACTCACAGTAGAATCACCCTCTGGATCATCACAAAAAACCATTACAAAGGAGGTCAGGTAGCCGATGAATCAACGCCTTGCAACTCATCAAAAACTACGACTCACTATTGCTATAATTAGCTCTTTTCTAGTTGCAGTGATTTCCACCGCACTGCTATTTTCTAGCAAGCAGACGCACGCTGCAAGTAAAAGCGACTGGATTGCAGGACACATTATTAGCGATAACGAATTTATCAATACCAATAGTATGTCGGTTAGTGAAATCCAAGCTTTTCTCGATAAAAAAATTGGTCGTTGTGATACTTGGGGTACAGACAATAATAGCGCAAACGCTAAATATGCCGCTTCTAGAGGATGGCCAGGCCCACCTTATACATGCCTAAACATATACCGCGAAGTTCCCAAAACAACTCCAGGCGGCACTATGCCTGCAAATAATTATGCTGATCCTAATTCTAGACCAGCTGGCTCACAAACAGCCGCCTGGATCATCAAGGATGCCGCCAACCGCTACAAGATCAATCCAAAAGTTCTACTTGTCAAAATAGCCACAGAATCTGTCGGACCACTTACCAGTGACAACTGGCCACTATTTTACCAATACCGCTACGCAATGGGAGCGCACTGCCCAGATAGCGGGCCAAACGGTAGCGCAAATTGCGACCCTGCATATGCTGGTTTTTCTATCCAAATATACGAAGCGGCAAAACTAATGCGGAGCTATTTGGATAATATGGACCAGCCGTGGTATGGCTATGTAGAAAATGGTAAAAAAACTCAAAATCCAGCCAACCGCTGTACTGGTTCAGATCCGGGAGCCGGTGTTAAAGTACCGAATACAACCAACTGTATCCTTTGGAATGTCAAACCCCGTGGCTGTGGTGCACAAAATATCTACATCGAAAGCAAAGCGACCGCCGCTCTCTATACTTATACTCCCTACCAACCCAACGCCGCCGCCCTCAATAATATGTATGGATATGGAGATAACTGTAGTGCTTACGGAAATAGGAACTTCTGGAGTCTCTACTGGGATTGGTTCGGTAACACGCGTGGCCTCAAGCTTATCTCGCAACTTGAGCAGAGATACCTAGCGCTAGGAGGAACAAATGGTAGCCTTGGCACTGTCTCTGATTCTGGCTACTGCAACTCTAATAAAACAGTCTGTTGGCAAGGGTTTGCCAAAGGTTCTATCGTCTACAATAAAGCGACTGGCGCATGGGAATCCAAGGGAGGTATCCGAGACCGATGGGCTAAACTTAGCTACCAAGGTGGCATCATGGGCTTTCCTACCAGTGCAGAAGTATTTGATGGTAAAGGTTGGTGGCAAAACTACCAGGGCGGTGCGATTATCGGCACAAACTCTACCGGATTTTGGGAGTCACGCAATGGTGGTATCCGAGACCGATGGGCTAAACTCAAATACCAGTCCGGTGCTATGGGCTACCCCACTAGCGCACAGGTAAACGATGGCAAAGGTTGGTGGCAGAATTATCAAGGCGGTGCAATCGTTGGTACGAATTCAACTGGCTACTGGGAATCCAAGGGAGGTATCCGCGGTCGTTGGAGCCAGCTAGGATTCCAGACAGGTATTATGAAGTACCCGAGAGGCCCAGAAGTATTTGATGGTAAAGGTTGGTGGCAAAACTACCAGGGCGGTGCGATTATCGGCACAAACTCTACCGGATTTTGGGAGTCACGAGGCGCAACTAGAGACCGATGGCTACATACCGGCGCACAGGGTGGTACACTTGGCTATCCAACTGGCCATGTACTCAACACAACTGGCGGAGGTACAACACAAAAATACCAAAAAGGCATCATAGCAGGCGCCGCAAAATCAGCTGCTTGGGATATAAAGGGTGAGATTCGTGCTCAATGGGAACGACTTGGTGCGCAGGGAGGCCAAGCGGGCTACCCTGTTGGTGCAGAAACTTACAACACATCAACCAAAACATGGTCACAAAAGTTCCAAAAAGGTACTATTAGCTATAGCCAAAAATCCGGTGGCAAATTTGTCAAAAACTAGCCGAGAGTGCTACGTTTTACTTTACCGAATAGACGCCGCTGAGCACTGCCCTTTGGAAATGCCCTCTTGATCAAGTGACGACGCTTTGAACCTACGGGTGCAATTATGTCACGTATACCTCGACCCGACCTTTTGTTGTAGCTTGCAGCAGCATCACTAATAAGCGGATATATATCGAGTTTGCACGCAACACTCCAATACTCAATTGTAAAATCAGTAGGCTTGAGTTGCAGTGGTGCGGTAGAGAGATACTGTGCCACCACTCCGCTTTTCGTTGCACCCTGGAACTCTTTGAATAAATCCCCAGGCGCAAGCGCACAGATATGTGCCATACCATCATCGGTAATGATTCGTGTATTCCACTCCTGCGGCAATACTTCAAGTGCATCTGCGTAACGCTTATTGAGCCACTCCGTGTCGTGCATATCGCTCTTATATACATCCGTAACTGTCGTCAGCTCATCTTCGTGCTTGCGTCGGTATGCAAGATCCATAAGTAACACACCTCCGTCTACGACTGCATATGGGTCTAAGCCAAATTGTTCGGCACGCTTTTTGGCAAGCGAATCCTGCTCATTGACCTGACCAGCAAAATATACATCTTGTGCTGCTGCGAGTACTGTGCCACTCGGTAGTTTAATGTTCGTATATGCCGCGATATCAGCACGCACGAGCGTATTCCACTGTAGTAGCAATACTGTATTGTAGTTACTAAGCACCCATGGCGCCAATACAGGAAAACTTGGCGCTTGTACGCCACTTAATTCTTTGACAATATCCATCTCCACTGTATAGTCGATAAAACGAAGCGTCACATTCTTGATACTAGCTGCTTGCCGAGCAAGGTGTTTCTGAAAAAACGCAGGTAGCGCACGATGCACGATTAGTACATCGTACTGTTTCTTGGTATCTACCGTGTTTAGAAAAGTCTGAAATCCCACAGGAAAAAGCACTGCGGCGTTTCCAGCATCGTGACTCGCCAAATCGAACACTACAGGTACCGCATCTTTAATAGGCTTAGGGTTCGGCACAGGATCAGTTCTTTCGCCAAACAACATCTGACGTTCATCTACCTTAAGTTCAGGCTGAGTTGTGCGCAGATAGTAGATATAAATACTCGTGAGTAGCTCTGCCAAGTAGCCGTGGATACGGCGCCCGTTTTGACTACGATATGTCATATCGATATTAGGATCTGCTACGTCGAGCACACCAAACAAGAAACTACACATACCATCAAAAAGAGGTTTTTTCATGATGAACATGTTATAGCCAAGATAGTGTCCACCTTCCATGTAGTCGTGTGCATATGGCGCTACTTCTGGGTAATGCTTGTCAATAATCGACATCATGAGGTCTAGGTCGGAGTCGAGTGTGATTGTGCCATCATGCAGGTCGTAGTGCTCTCTGAGTGTCTTGCCATATACTTCGCGTGGTGTCGGTAGGCGACTTACCTCTCGAGATTGATGCACTACCATGTCGTTTGCTTCTATTACCTTGCGGATCTTTGCTTCATCCAGCAGGCCGTACTTCTCAAACACAGCCGGAGATAAGCTGTCGAGTCGCACCATCATGTGTCCGTCGTCTTTGGTATCATATTGCACGTCGGCAAATGAATAGAAGCGCCTATAATGAAACAACCCATAATAATCTGCGTCAAGGTTTTTCCATGCCCA
>CAZQJY010000001.1:64496-140911 GCA_964593465.1 uncultured Candidatus Saccharibacteria bacterium | reverse complement strand
GATGCCTAGATTGGCTCCAGAAAGAGCAGCGCCGACGTGGACTGGGAGGAGTAAATCATTATCCGGAAGTTCACTGGCTTTATGGCACGCAACCAAAATCTTTATATTTTTTGTATCAGCACCTTGTAGGCTTTTTTTGGCCATAAATCTCCCCGATTTTTCCTTATTTAATCACACACTTATATCTAGCAGATTCACTAGTTCTCGAAACCTAATTATACCAGAACACCATTGGACTATCCAGCCATGCGACGACGCACGCCACGAATTGGTTTGAGTAGTCTAAATTTTAAGCTTGCAAGCGTCTGGTGCGGTTCGGTACATTCAAAAAATGCCGTTTGCAGCTCCCTGACTGTATCACCCCTCGCTTTGAGGTAATAGACAAAAATACTCGTCAATCGCTCTGCTAAAAACCCGTCAACCCGACTCTGATACGAATCGTACCCAGATATATCCGATTGTGTATCAAAATACCGAAGCACGTCAAAAATATACTCACAGTACTCCTCAAACACAGTCTTTTTCATCACAAACATATTGTATGAATACACATAAGGCTCATGTACCGATTGCACATGCGGTGCAATATCGGGGTACTTCTCTATGATATATTCCAGACAAATATCTAGATCTGCTATGTAGTGATCTTTTTTGTACTGCAAGTATGCATTTGACTCACCTCTGTGCTTCGATACATCCTCTGGTCTCGGCACCACAGCATCTACCCCTGCTATCACTTGCTCTATTGTTTGCTGATCAATCCCTATTTTTTGCTCTGCTGATTTGATAGACAGATATGGCTTTGTAGTGAATTCATCGGTTGCATCCGCAAACGAAAGGTAGCGCCTATAATGAAACAACCCATAATAATCTGCGTCAAGGTTTTTCCATGCCCAGTAGATAGCAGTGAGCTCGCAGTAGTTGGGGTTTTTGGTAGATATGTTGTCTTGGCCGTCATCGTCGCGTTGGATGCCTAGATTGGCTCCAGAAAGAGCAGCGCCGACGTGGACTGGGAGGAGTAAAGGGTTGTCGATATGATACGCAGGTTTATGCTCGGCAACAAGGATTTTGATGTTCGACATATGCAGCTACTTACCGAAGTCTTTTGCTATATGGTCGACTATTTTTTTAGCAGCATGCGTGTACTGCGTAAGGAATTTCACGTTTTCTTTTTGGAACTTGCGTGTATCATCTTCGCCACCGTTGATAAAATATTCTATTTTCTTGCAAACTGCGTCCCCATCTTCGCTAGGCACGCGATTTACACCTTGCATAATCTTTTCACCAATCTCATTAAACGCCCCGTGCCCTTCACGCTCTAAGCATACAATAGGCTGCTGGATAAGTTGATACTCCATAAGTAGACTCACGCCATCAACCACGAGCAGGTCAGAGGCTTTCATAGGCTCGATATAGCCACCATTGTGGATCGTATCGGTATTTGGCAGCTTTTCCCACGTAGTCAAAAACTCGTCGACTGCCTGGCGAGCTTGCTCGTCTTCTTTTTTCAAACGTTCAAATGCACCAAGTAGGCCAGGATGTGGACTAAAAAGAAAGTCAACATCTGTATGTCTCTTGGCTAGTTTAAGCATTAAAGGATATGTCGTGAGAAACGTTCCAAAATCATTCCACCCCTGAAATATAGAATGATGTGCACTCCATAAGACCCGAAATTTATTTCCAGACTGAATTGGCCAAGAAGTTTTTGCTCGTAGTATTTCATCCACTCTCGGGTGCCCTGTCACAGTAGTCGCAACCGTACCTCCAGTACGGTCATTGTACATGTCCCCTACTGTGTCGTTTGTCACAAACAGTGTGTCGATACTTTCGCCAAAGTAGCTTGGACCATCCGCAAAAGAATGTTCGAGCATCGGCAATACGCCGTACGATACTGAATAAAGATGAGCAAAGCGTAAGTCTTGCGTAGAAAATGCTGGTGGAATATCAATATCCCACTTAGATTGACGCAAAATAACGTCTGGGCGCATTCTTTTTATAACATCTAGGTCCCTGTATGAATCATCACTTGTCAGGCGCACGTGTGGAATCTCTAATTGGGCTAATGTTTCGCTCACAAGCTCCTCGTTTTGATAGATATCACTATTTGGATAACGGCGTGCGCACGAAACTACCTGTACGGCAAAACGAGCATCATTATTCATGAGCCGATATACCTCGCTCAGTGACGACCAAACCTCTATATTGTGTAATAAGAAAAGCACGGAGATAGGTCGCTGCATGATCTTTGTTGATACCGTGCCTGTATCGACAGATACTTTGTTGACTGTCTGTAATATGACATCTAGCGCGCCGTTAGACTCATCTTGATACCGCTGCTGTGTCTCTGTAGATTGGTGCATCAAGCTGCTGATTTCTTCTACTTTTTGAGCCAACTCATCAATTTTACGATGTAGATCATTTTGAGAATCACTGGCTTTGTTCGCCTGCTCTAAAACTACTCGTTCTAAATACTGCGTATTACGCTTTACAGGACTGTATTTATCATAGATCTTTTTAATGCGCCTCATCCGATTGCTTCTCCCCATCTACTACGATTGTAATGTCCGGATGGGTCATACTCAGTTTGCTGTACTTTGACGTATCGAGACCAATCACAGTAAAAGCATGTTCGCCATGCTCCTGAACAAGTAGCTTTTTACTATCTTTTTCTTCTGCGGCTAGGTTTATTACATACTCACCGTCTGTCAGTATGTTGTCAATATCAAACCTCAGCGTATTGATGCCTTTTTTGATGCTATATTTTTCGAGACGTCTCGTTGAAACCCTATGTAACGTGCGTCCCGCAGGATCTACTACGTGCACACCCACAACAACCTTTTCATAGGCCGACCCAGAGTCAAACGTCACTTCTATGGAAAAGGGTTTTCGGAACTCTACTGATTTTTTAGGCTTGCCATCCTGCAAGACCTTGAGAGATGCGACCTCTACATCACTCAGTTTTGGCTTTACCGGCTTATCGGTATCATCACTCTGCTGATTAACTTCTTCTATATATTCATCGATGAACATCTTGCTATACCGAGCCGCGACTTTATCTGGATTACCCTCTGCCTGGATCTTACCTTCGTCGATGAGTATCGCACGACTACAGAATTGACGCACACTATCCATAGAGTGTGTTACAAGGATAACTGTACGACCTTCGCGCTTCGCCTTAAAGAAGTAGTCATTGCACTTACGCTGAAAAGCCTCGTCGCCCACTGCCAGTACCTCATCTAGAATCAGCACATCACCCTGTGCTTTGATAGCAACGGCAAATGCCAAGCGAACTTGCATGCCGCTTGAGTAGTTTTTGAGTTTTTGCTCCATAAACTCGTGAAGTTCCGCAAACTCTACGATATCATCATACATCGCGTCAATTTCTTTGGTCGTGAATCCGAGGAGTGCGCCGTTGAGATAAACATTCTCGCGACCCGTAAGCTCTGGGTTAAATCCAACACCCAACTCAATAAATGGCACAAGTTTACCGTGCGTTTCTATCTCTCCACTCGTTGGCTGATATATACCTGCAATCATCTTGAGTAACGTAGATTTACCAGATCCATTGCGGCCAACTATGCCAAAAAATTCGCCTTTTTTGACATCAAATGATACACCCCTGAGTGCATGTTGAGTATCAATCTCTTTGTTCCTCTTTTTACCAGCGTGGATTATAGCCGACTTGATAGATTTTGAACTTTTGTCGTGCGGGCGATGAAAATCCTTTTTGACATTTTTGACACTAACTACTACTTGATCATCACTCATGTCTTATATCTCCTCCGCAAATGTCGGCGATTTTTTCTTGAAGTACAGCGCACCGACTACAAACGTGACCGCAACAATACCGAGAGGGATAGCCATCCACTTCCATCCAGCCAGTGAAACAAGTGTGAGCGTATCCTGACTTACAAGTGTAAAGCGCATATCCTGAATTGCTTGCGCCACAGGGTTAAGTAGCAAGAATTTGGCTGCAGCCTCGCTTTTTTCCGCCACCATCGAAATTGGGTAGATTACCGCCGAAGCATAGAAAAGCCCCTGCATAATAATTTCCCATATATAGTTGATGTCGCGAAGCTTTACAAATATCGCACTTAGTAAAAAGGACAAGCCTAGCGCAAATACAAACACCTCTACTACTAATAATGGTGAAAGTAATGCGTGCCAAGAAAGCTCCACCTGATTAATAAGCATAAACACCGCAATAATAAGCATATTGAGAAGTAGATTGATAAATGCAGAAATTGTCCCGGCTATAACAATGACGTATTTAGGGAAGTTGATTTTTCGTATCACATCTCCTCGTCCAACAATCGATGTGATACCATTGTTTGTTACTTCGGCAAAAAAACTCCATAGTACAATACCCAACAGCATCGCAACAGGCCAATGTTCGCCACCCTGGATCTTGAGAAAGTGGACAAACACGACATATAAAATCAAAAATAAAAATAACGGACGAAGCAGCGACCAGACATACCCAAGCACTGAACCTTGATAACGAAGCTTGAATTCGGTAATGACAAGCTGGCGTAGCAACACCATGGAATAGTGGTATTTTTCAAAGAAACTAGTTTTCATATTCACCACTCATTTTACCACATATAATCCAATATATATGGCGACCCGACGACAGGTAGTATAATGCTTAGTAGATATGAAAGTTCGTCTTGAAGCAGGCTGCCTCTCGCTACCCAACAAGTCTGGTGTGGCAAACTACACACAGCTTCTTGCTGATGCGCTTTCTCGTGAGCAAGATATTTCACTCGATACATATTATGTAAACTTTTTCTCCTCCCACCACACACCGTCACAATTCACTTATCGAGCCTATACCAAACTTAGTAGCTACGGGCTACTGCTAATCCCATTTGATCTAGGGTGTCCGGATGTTGACCTTACAATATTTCCAAACTTTGATACATGGTCCACCACACACTCTACATTGCGTGCAACTGTCATTCACGACCTTACCTACCTCTACTACCCAGATGCCGTAGAAAGTAAAAACCTAGCGCACTTGCGTCGAGTTGTACCGCAGTCGATCCAACAAGCAGATTTTATCATCACAGTATCAGAGACAGTCAAAAAAGAACTGGTAGAAGAATTTGATATTGACCCACAACGTTGTGTTGTCACAACAATTCCACCCGATGAATCATTCACTGGCAAACAATCCGCCAAAGCCATTGCTACAGTTCGTAGTAAATACAATATCCCAGATGGAGATTATATGCTTTTCCTAGGCACCATGGAGCCTCGCAAAAATCTCGTAACACTTATTCACGCCTATGAATTACTGCCAGAATCCATTCGTAATACTCACCCGCTTGTGATCGGGGGCGCAAAAGGCTGGGGTACAGAAGAGACAGAAGAGGTTATCGCATCCGCCAAACGCCAGGGGTGTAATATAGCTCACATAGGATTTATTGATCAAGAAGATAGGTCGACACTCTACCAAGGTGCATCTATTTTCATCATGCCATCTCTATACGAAGGCTTCGGTATGCCTGTACTAGAAGCCCTCACATCAGATACGCCAGTTGTAGCATCAGACATCCCGATACTCAGAGAAGCTGGTGGTAGCGCAGTACGGTACGCATCACCTAAACACGCAGCAGAGTTTGCCCATCAAATTCAAGTTACACTCGCAAATGGTCATCCTGTGCCAGACAGGGGTGTATCTTCGCATCTTGCACAGTTTTCATGGTCAAAAAATGTCAATAAGCTACGTGAGGCCGTACTACGCAACACGGACACATAAGTGTATACTAGTAAACACTATGAAGAAGCTTGTTGTTATACTTACAACCATCCTCGTTCTAGGTGCTAGTATCGGTGGGTATTTTTTCTTTTTGTCTCCGCAAGCACGCGCCACAGCATTTGCAAATGATTACATGAAAGCTGCCCTAGCGGGAGATACAGCCGCCATGCAGTCTCTCTACTCTGAACTACCGGCCGCAACAAAAATTACTCATCGTAACTACACTAAAGTAGCTGCGAACCAGCACGAATCTACTATATATATACTCTATAATTTCACTGACATCTATAGTCCAAAAAAAATCCGCATCGGTATAGAAAATAATCGCATCGTATCAATAAAATACGGCGACAGTATTGGCAACCTACCACAAGATGACAAAGCCGAAACCCCTCAAGAAGCATCAATCGCATCGCACTGTCTCGATAAATCAGATCTCTCATATATAGACTCTACCAAAGTGTACGCACGTAAAATACGAGGCGCAACTATGATATTTTTGCCAGAATCGGACGAGTACAAGACGCCTGTTGGTGGAAACTTACTTGTTGACAGAATGGCAGACTTTTACAAGAACGCCGAGAGCAAGGATTTTGTATTTGAACTCGAAGGCTACCAGAGGATTGATACAATCAAAGATGAAGAAAAAGAAGCGCTAAACAACTTGTTTCAACAACGAGCAGCCACACTGACCCGAGGGCTTACCGAGCGTGGAGTGTCGGCAGATCGCATTATTATTGCAGAAAAATATAGCTACTACGATGCCGATGCAACCGACTCAGAAAACCACCTTTATGTCGACATCAATATCGTCAATCGCTGCATCGCAGAATAAACACCTTTGGTGATATACTATATCTAAATGAGTAAACGCTGTCTTGTGGTGTCATACGGACCAGTCCCCACGCCAGAGCATCAGACCATAGAGGGTGGTGGCATGCGGGCATGGGGGCTTGCTAAGGGTCTTTCAAGTCAGGGTGTCGAAGTAACTATCGCGATCAATGCCGGGTTCAACCTCACACTCGAAGAATACGATGGTATCAAACTTATACAATGGCAGCTCGACAGTGAGTTCATACAAGTTATCAACTCTTACGACACTGTTATCGCGAGCTACTGCATGGGTGACGTATCGGTATTTATCGCCGACCATATTCGGGATGACGCACAGCTCATCCTTGATGTATATGTCCCTATTTATATAGAAGTGTCTGCACGCAATGCACAGGACATAACCACTGAGTATCAAAATTACATGGCCGACCTCGCACGACACAACCACACATTACGACGTGGGGATTTCTTCCTCTATGCTAACCCTGCGCAGGAATTACTATACACAGGCGTACTGGCTGCGCTCGGCATCATAAACCCTGCATCGTACCATACCAAGCGCCTCATCCATACACCGTTTGGATTACACCGTGAAAAACCAGCTACAACTAAAAATCCTTATCGTACACTAGGTATCACCAGGGATGATTTTGTCGTACTGTGGTTTGGGGGGCTATACCCTTGGTTTCGTGTCGAAGAATACCTAGAGGCGATCAAACGACTGTCGTGTAATCCATCGATTAAGTTTGTGTTTGTGGGTGGAAAAAATCCTTTCAATCCAAACCCTGATATGGCCAGACAATATGACACTGCACTTGAGTTCGCAACCCACCACAAGCTCATAGACCGCTCTGTATTCTTTGTTGATTGGATAGATTACGACGATCGAGTTGATTGGTTTAGTCATGCCGACATTATCGTCAGCTTAAATCAACCAGGTGAAGAAAACAAGTTTTCGTGGCGTACACGCGTGATTGATTTTGTATGGGGTGAAACCGCAACCATCACTAATGGTGGCGACCCCCTAAGTGATGAGATGGTTCAAAAAGGTGCTGCCATGCAGCTTGATGATTTGTCAGCTACAAGCATCGAGAAACTCATTACAGCAGCTCATACGCAACCAAAGCAGCTGCAAAAAATCCGTAAAAACGTACAGAAACTCAAAGCAACCTACTACTGGGATACTGCCACAGCACCACTTGCACGCATCATCGATACAGGTACACTACCCTACAATCAAGAAGCATCTCTCAGAAAGTTAATTGCAGTAGCTACACCTCAACTCATAGCACAACCTCACACCTCACGAACCTACTCACTTATCAAAAACCCTGCCAAGCTCGTGCAAAAAGTCCGCACTAAAGGCATTCGAAAAACTGCCAGAGTCGCATTCGATATTATCGCCGCACAGACCCATAAACGCACAAACTCTAGAGATAAACAGTTTGTCTTCATATCACACCCTATCGATCACACTGGTGCACCAAGCGTACTACTACAGATGATAGAGGAGTATGTGGATACTTACGGTGCGGCATGCGTGCGTGTTATTACACCAGGAATCACCCAGCCACAGGAAAACTACCTCAAATCGCTTGGAATCAAGCCAGAAAAGGCTGTGTATGGCGCTAGTTTTCGTTTTATTCGCCTGCAGCTTGGCTTGCATCCAGATGACTTCGTACTCATCAACACCATCGCTATCTATGATTCGTATCGAGATTTTATCCTCACCTGGCTTAAGCTCGGGCGACTTAAGCACGCGCATTGGTTCATACACGAAGACCCCTCACAAATCCCTGCAGTAAATCCTGTATTTTCTGACACGCAAAACCTGCGACGCATTACATCACTCGCAAACTCAGATAAATTAAGCCTCCTCTATCCTTCACAAAAAACTGCCGACGAGTATGCAGAGATGCTAAGCACAAAAGGCCAAGTAGTACACCTACGAGTTGATGTACCGAGCGAATACACCAAACCTCGCGTAGCAAAAGATTTCGACACGATACATATGTGGCTTTCCGGCACCTCTTCGGATGGTCGCAAAGGCCAGGTGCTCGCACTTAGTGCATTGCAGTATTTTGTCGACCACTACTATACAAAGAACCCTTCTCTCTATCGAAACGTTCACCTTAGCCTCCTCTCCGTGCGCCAAGACGACTATATATCACAACAAATCCGTTGGCTTGCCGCATCAACCCTAAGCAAGTTTGTCACCATACACGACACCGTACCAAAGCCCGAGGCTATGCAAATCGCAAGCCAATGTAATACCGTACTCTGTTGCTCTATCAATGAAACGTTTGGGCTCTATATTGCCGAAGGTATGACTATGGGGCACATCGTACTACGTAATAACTCTTCAGGAGTAGATGAGCAATTACTCGATGGTAAAAATGGCTACCTTATTGATCATACCAACATACAAGATATCGCCCGTGCTATCGAAAAGATAGCCAACAAAAAAACCAGCAACAAAGCTTTGCTCGCTATGAGTAAAAAATCACAAAGCATCATTGCATCATATACTTCACGTACCTATACGGATCAAATCAATGACTAAAAAAGTTGCTGTTATCGTACTAAATTGGAATGGAATCTCGGACACACTTGCTTGTGTTGAGTCACTTACACGCCAAAGTTACACAAATTTTGAGATTTTTGTTGTAGATAATGCGTCATCCGAGCCAAGTACACGTGTATTGCTCGATTCTATAAAATCGGATAGCATACATATAATTCATAACCAAAAAAACATTGGCTTTGCTGGCGGCGTTAATACTGGTATACGCAACGCGTTACTGTACGGCTTTGATTATGTAGCACTCATCAATAACGACGCTGTCGCCCACCCGAAATGGCTCACAGAACTTGTGACAGCTAGTAAAGAATATGCTAGTAGTATCACTACAAGTCTCGTACTCCATAGTGACCGCAAGACAATCGATAGTACTGGTGATTGGTACTCCACATGGGGACTTCCCTTTCCGAGAGATCGCGATAAACTCACTAAGTATGCATCAAAAAGTGGTTTTGTCTTTGGCGGCAGTGGCGCAGGCACACTCTACAATACGGAGGTTTTTCAGCAAGTAGGACTATTCGATGAAACATTTTTCATGTACTACGAAGATGTAGACCTGAGCTTTCGAGCACAGCTTCATGGATACAAGGCATATTTTACAGACAAAGCCATTATCTATCATAAACGTGGAGCCTCCAGTTCGAGTCTACCCGACCTACCCATCTACCATACGTTCAAAAATCTCCCGCTACTTTTTGCAAAAAATACCCCTTCTAGACTACTATTCCCTATCGGTTTTCGCTTTCTGCTTGCCTACTGGCTTATATTTGGACACGCAATCAAAAAAAAGCGATACACACCTGCGGTCAAGGGTTTGCTTATGAGTGTGTACTTATTTTGGTTCCATGCAGTCCCGGCTCGTATCAAAATACAACGTAACAGAAAAGTCTCAGCAGACTATATAAAATCCATCCTATGGCTCGATCTGCCGCCAGACCAAACTGGTCTACGTAAGTTTCGCAGATTCTTCACCGGTAAGTAAGTGGTATACTAGTAAGAGATGAAACTCCTTGAATATGAAGCAAAATCCCTGCTCGCATCTTCTGGCGTCGCGGTGCCAGAATCTCAACTAATTACTGATCCTACTAGTGGTTTTTTATCAAATCTTCCCGCCGTTCTCAAGTCCCAAGTACTCACTGGACGACGTAATAAATACGGTGGTATACAAATCGTAAAAACACAGGCCGAACTTAAGCAAACGCTTCCTACGGTTTTCGCCGCGGATATAGAGGGCTACAAAGCAGTCAGCGTGTTGGTCGAAGAGTTGGTAGATATCGACCGAGAAATATATCTCAATCTCACCATTAATCGTGACGAACAGGCGATCGTCCTTCTGGCACACAAAGATGGCGGTGTTGATATTGAGTCGCAGCCTATCGAGGCTTTCTTCCGTGAGATACTCAGTGCCGCTACCATCGAGACAACCGCCCTTGCACTAGCCGAATACCTGGAGCTTGAAAATCAAGAATTTGCACTAAGCGAACTACTAAAAAATCTACTTGATTGCATGCACGCCAACGACGCGCTACTACTCGAAATCAACCCGCTCGTCATCACAACAGACAACAAACCCGTAGCAGCGGACTGCAAGATGGAGCTCGATAACGCCGCTGCATTTCGCCACGCCGATTGGGATTTTTACGACAAGCCCGCCAGTGCTAATTTTGTAGAGCTAAATCGTCACGGCACTGTCGCAACCATAGCTAATGGCGCAGGCCTTGCCATGGCGACGGTTGATGCGGTGCAAGCCGCAGGCTACGAACCCGCCAACTTCCTCGACGTAGGTGGTGGTGCCAACAAAGAGTCGGTATTAGCATCGTTTCGTAAGCTTATGGACTACCCTAAACTCCAAGCCATCGTTATCAATATCTTTGCTGGCATTACTCGCTGCGACGAAGTAGCACGTGCCATTCTTGCTGCGCGCGATGAAATTGACACTCTCCCTACGCTCTACATTCGTCTAGAGGGTACTAATATCCATGAGGCACGTGAAATATTAACCAAAAGCGATCTTACACTTCACTCCTCACTAACATCCGCAATCTCAAGTATAGGAAAGTTAAATGACTAACATATTCACGCCAAAAAACGTGATAGTACAAGGTATTACTGGCTCACACGGCTCATTTCACGCTCAAGCTATGCGCGCCTACGGTACAAATATTGTAGCCGGCACTTCCCCAAACAAGGCAGGTCAAATAGTTGACGGTGTGCCTGTCTATAAATCCATCCATGACATACAAAAAGAACATAAGGTAGATGCTAGTGTCATATTTGTCCCTGCTGCTCATGCTCGCGGTGCATTGTTTGAAGCGATTGATGCCAAAGTACCACTGATCGTATGTATCACCGAAGGTATTCCTGTCCATGACATGCTCGCAGTGCAGCTAAAACTAGCCAAGAGTAATTCAATACTCATTGGCCCCAACTGCCCCGGTATCGCCACGCCAGGTGAATCCAAGCTTGGTATTATCCCAAATCAAATCCTCACACCGGGTCGAATCGGCGTCGTGAGTCGCAGTGGTACGCTCACTTACGAGGTTGTAGCAGCACTTTCCACAGTAGGGCTTGGCGAGCGCTACGTAGTAGGAATTGGTGGCGATCAGATTAAGGGGCTAGACTTTGTCGATTGTCTCAAAAAATTCCAATCAGATGAAACTGTCGATGCTATCGTGATGATTGGTGAAATAGGCGGTCAGAGTGAAAACAAAGCCGCAGACTATATCGCAACGCATATCACCAAACCTATCGTTGGTTATGTTGCAGGTCACGCTGCACCAGCAGGTATACAACTTGGTCACGCTGGCGCTATTCTTGGAAGTAAACAGGAATCTGCAGGCTACAAAACTACCAAGCTACAAGAAGCTGGAGTAACTATGTGCGATAGCGTAACGAACATCACCCCGGCCTTACAAAAATTACTGAGGCAATCTTCATGAGCCATATCGCTATCGATGCTCGCATCATCAACAGCTCTACCGGTCGTTATGTCGAGCGCTTAATCCACTATCTTGAGCAGATTGATATCGATAATACTTATACAATCCTGGTGCCAAGTAAAGACAGGGATTTTTATACTCCGACTAATCCAAACTTTTCTGTACAAACTATTGATTTTAAGAATTATTCATTTGCCGAACAGACACGGTTTTTACGTTATCTCAATGAGCTAAATGCAGACTTGGTACATTTCTGTATGCCACAGCAACCGCTACGTTACAAGGGCACGCACATCACCACGTTTCACGACCTCACTCTTCTTAATACCTACAACTCAGATAAAAACTGGTTAGTATTTCACATCAAACAACTCATAGGACGATACGCGTTTCACCGTGCACTCACTACTAGCACTCGCGTACTCGTGCCGACATGGACCGTTAAACGCGAGGTAGAAGCATTTCACAAAGGTATAGAAGATAAAGTAGTTGTCACCTACGAAGCAGCCGATAAACTTCAAGCTGGCAAAGTAACACCGTATGACACACCATATAAAAAATTTCTACTCTACGTCGGCCAGCAAAGTGATTACAAAAATATCAAACGCCTTGGCGATGCACATCAAAAACTATTAGCTAATCATCCTGATCTCGGACTCATCCTTGTAGGGCGCGTCAATAAAAGTGCACAAATAACTAAAGAGTATTTTGAGAAAAAAGGCTATAAAAACATTCACTTTACCGGATTTATCGAAGATGACCAGCGTGACTGGCTTTACAAGAACTGCGCTGCATATGTGTTTCCTTCGCTCATGGAAGGTTTTGGTCTACCACCACTCGAGGCAATGCAATACGATGCACCCGTGATAAGTAGTAACGCCTCGTGTATGCCAGAAGTACTAGGCGACGCAGCTCACTATTTCACACCCACCAGTGTCGATGATATCGTACGGGCTATAAGTGATGTACTTATTAACGACGAACTACGCACCAATCTCATTACAAACGGCAAAAAACAGCGAGAAAAATACTCTTGGCACACTATGGCCAAAGAAACGCTTGATCAATATAAAATTGCATTACATTGATAGGTATATAGAAGCATATTGACTTTTTATAATAATTATGCTAAAATATATACATGGTAGAAACTCTAAAAACAAATACCGAAGAATAGCGGCCTATCCCCGAAATTACACCCAATACCACTGCTGTTAATATATGGAATTCTGATGGTACCCCTGATATGCAGCCCTATGGTGTGGCAAAAAACACTTTTGAACCAGCTCAGGATGAATATGGACCATCAAATTATCAAGAGGGTTCGATAGAAACACCCAGGCGCAGTGCATTCCAAGAAAAAGTAGATGCTTTTAGAAACACTGCCCATGCTGTCATTTTTATAGGTAGCAGCGTATGGATCGCCGCTGAACATGTAAAACCTGGCATCACTCAGGATACATACGAGGCTGCTCAACAGGTTATTGAGCGTGCACCTGGTGGCCCACTTACAACAGCCATTGCAAGCGCTGCGCTCGTTGGCGCAAGTACCTACGCCAAGTTACGCAAAGCTCAACAAGAACAGAACTCGACTACTGGGTACGAGCAATAATCAATCGACGATCTCGGCCTTCGCCTTCAGAAAATGTCTTGATGTCGCTATACTCTGCCGCTACGTGATGCACTACACGCCTATCAGCTGCGTTGAGGTTTGCTACATGTGATTCACCCGTGGTACGAACTTCCTCTATCCAGCTACGAGCTTTTTCTGCCAGCTTCTCGGCTCGTTGCTTCTTATAGTCCGCAATATCGATGTTGACGCGCTGGATTTCAGCATCTTGATTGCGCAGTACGCTTACAACGATAGATTGCAAACTACGAAGCGTCTCAGCGTTACGCCCAATCAGTAAACTATTAAGTTCACTCGATCCAACTGCAATATTAATTACATCATCCTCGACCTGGGTTTCGATATCTACATTTACCTCAAAAAAGGATATGATGTCTTGCACGGTTTTGCTGGCAAGCTCTATTGATTCTTGTTGG
Source organism: uncultured Candidatus Saccharibacteria bacterium (assembly GCA_964593465.1). Taxonomy (GTDB): domain Bacteria; phylum Patescibacteriota; class Saccharimonadia; order Saccharimonadales; family Saccharimonadaceae; genus Mycosynbacter. The sequence goes on along the minus strand of CAZQJY010000001.1, from coordinate 126,747 downwards.
CTCATGACTTCCTCCCTTTCTTGCTTGACTTTGCAACAACACGCACAGTAGCTTTTTGGGTTGGCTTCTTTTTGGTTGATTTTACTCTTGCAGCTTTTTTACGAGGCTTTGTGTCGGTAGCAATTACTTCCGCCTGTTGTGCTTTAGATTCGCGACGTTTGGCTTGTTTCTCAGCATCTTTGACAGCCTTGTCGGCAATATCTGCAATATCTTCCATCTCCTCTTCGTCGCGCTTAAGTAAAATATGTTGCTGCAACACTGCCACAGCTGTCGAAACCGCGTAATACAATGCAAGAGCACCTGGTAGGCTCACCATGATAAACACCATCATAACTGGCATGAATTTAACCATCTTTTGCATCACCACACCGTTCATTTCGGATTGGCTTACCTGCTTGCCGTCAGCAGCTTCGGCCATGAGCTGCCTGAGGCCTTTTTTACTCTCTTGTTGAGGCATAGTCTGCTTAGTAGAGACATACTGCAAAACACCTGCCGCTACCGCTATAAATATCAAAAATGGACTAAAATCACCCGTACTAAAATTAACTGCGTGCTTAGTAAGATCAACAATCCCAAACAGCATCTGGTTGAATGTATCTGGGTTTGCTATAAGGTTTGCAACCGGCTGCCAGTTCTCCAGGAAAGAGTAGGTAAATTTTGCTAACTCATCACGATGGTCTGTAAAAATACGTATCACATGAAAAAGTCCAATAAAAATTGGAAGTTGAATTAGTAAAATACCGATTGTACGAAAAGGATTAACACTGTGCTTCTTATACAGCTCTAGCTGCATCATACCTTCTTGCTGGCGGTTACCATTGGCTTTTTTCTTGATTTTTACCAACTCTGGCTGAAGTTTACGCATGAGCTTAACTTGATGGAGTTGTTTTTTGACAAGCGGCCACATAAGTAGACGTACTAAAATCGTAAACAGTATAACGGCCACCCCAAAATCACCACCAGGGATCAGTCCATATATCAACATTAGCGCGTTAAATATAGGTTGGATAATAACAGTATCAATTAGATTCACGTAAACTCACACTTCTTTTTTACTTGTAACTCAGCTAATTATATCATTTTTGCTACTTTGTAGCGATAGCTGACACTTCTTTGAGTTGTTGTGTGAGCTGCTTTTTAAGCTCTATGTGATCCATAAAAGCCACCTCAGATAGACAAACACCCACCACTACATCTTGACTACCATCAAAAGTCACAAGCTGCTCATGGAGGATATGGTACACACGACGTCGAATACGATTGCGTCCTACCGCACTTTTTAGAACCTTTTTACTTACCACCACACTGCATCGTGGTGCTTTTCGACGGGTATTTACTGTTACTCTTACAATAAAAAATCGCGAGCGCGAGACAAGCCCATTGCGATACACATATTTAAGGCTCGCATGACCATGAAACCGATTTTTCTGAGCTAACATATATAAAAAGTATACCACCTTGTGGTACTAGTAGCCGTACTACAATTAAAAATAACTGTCTCAAGCTTAAACCCGAGACAGTTATTTAGAATACCTCAAAAGTCAAACTAGACAGTGAGGCGAGCGCGGCCTTTAATTCGGCGGCGCTTAATCACCGCACGACCAGCTTTGGTCGAAACACGAGCACGAAAACCGTGCGTGCGTGCGCGATGACGAGTATGTGGTTGGTGTGTTCGCTTTGGCATATCTGTCCTATAGTACCCTATATTTGTTGTTTTTTCAAGAGATGCCTGTTTGCACTTGCAGGGCGGTAAAAATCATACTGTAGTTATCGAGTTATCCTCATTTATGTATAGTTTATCCACAGTATTACTAATGTTGTTGCTGATATGTGGATAAATTGTAGCTTTTTTGGATAGTTTTTTACATCGTCCTATAGCTTGTGGAAAACTATATACTTCGTTATAGTTTTTATATAGAACACTTCGAAACCCTACTACAAGGTATCGAGGTACAAATTCAATATAGGGAGAGTACGGCTACAATGGCAACCACTCATGCGTTATGGCAAAGTGTATTAGGCGAAATAGAATTAGATAAGTCTATTTCGAAAGCTATTTTTGCGACGTGGTTTCAAACTACAGAACTTGTAGATGCTAATGACGGCTACGTAGAAATTGCTGTACAGAATAGCTTTGCTATCCGTCAATTTCAGACAAAGTACAACTCCCAGGTAAAAGCTGCTTTAGAAAAAAACGGGATAGACGTACAAAAAATCAACTATGTTGTAAACTCAAAGGGTAAACGTACTGTTGTAAACCGAGAGGTTACGGCCAATAGATCCACCCCTGCGCTAGAAGATGCTATACAACTCACTGTGCCTGGAAACAGGCGCACGGCAACGCCACAGCTCAACCCACGCTACTCTTTTGAAAACTTTATTGTTGGATCTAGTAATGACCTAGCATATACTGCATGCCAAGCCGTAGCCGAGCAGCCGGGTACAAAATACAACCCTCTCTTTCTATACGGTGGTGTTGGGCTCGGTAAAACCCACCTTATGCAGGCTGTTGGTAACGCCATTAAAGCCAAGGATTCTTCGCAAAATGTGGTCTATATAAATACCGATACTTTTGTTAAAGAATTTACCGAAGCCATCCGCAATAAAAAAAAGGTTGCTGATACATATCGAAATGCCGATGTGTTGATTGTTGATGACGTGCAATTTATTGCCGGTAAAGAGAAAACTCAGGAGGAGTTCTTCCACACCTTCAACACTCTCCATCAATCCAACAAACAAATTATCATCAGTAGCGACAAGCCGCCCAAAAGCATCCCTACGCTCACAGAGCGTTTACGCAGTCGATTCGAGTGGGGTATGACTATCGATGTACAAATGCCGGACTTTGAAACGCGTAGCGCCATCATCCAAGCCAAAGCTGAAATGTCTGGCGTACATTTAGGCGAAGAGACTGTGGAATACCTAGCGGAAAACATTAAGACAAATATCCGTGAGCTTGAAGGTGCGCTCAATCAACTACTCGCCTATGCAGAGATGCGCGGTGTTACGCCAGATATCTCTACAGCCGAGGGACTACTGGGCAACGTGCGTCGAACCCGACCACGCCACCTCACAGCCAAACAGATTGTCGATAAAACTGCTCGGCACTTTCAGATTCCTGTGGCAGAAATCTGTGGATCTAAGCGAGACAAACACATCGTCTTGCCGCGTCAGATTGCTATGTATCTGCTCCGAAGCGAGCTACACCTCAGTTTTCCCATCATAGCAAGCGAACTTGGCCGCAAGGATCATACAACAGCTATGCATTCTGTCGAAAAGATAGAAAAAGCCACCAAACTAGACTTTATCGTGCGTGAACACGTTGCCGAGATTCGGGAGCAACTCTATGCGTAATTGTGGACAATATGTGTATTCACTGCGCACAACTAGCTGGATAAAATGTGTACCCATATCCACAGATCATGCAGCACTGCGATACTTTGCACAAAAATCGTGCAAAACACACAGCTTTTTCACAACTATATCCGCAAGTTTTACTAGACTTTTTCAACAACCAACTACACATCTTTCACCTCTGTACTTAGACTATTTTTCCACCGTATCCACACCCCCTACTATAACTACACACAAAGAAAAGAAAGGATAAATAACAACTATGGAACTATCTGTCCTCCAAGAAAACTTAGCTCGTGCACTTAGTGCAGTGGGTAGAGTTGCAAGTAGCCGTACCCAGCTTCCAATATTGAATAACATTTTGTTACGTACAGATGGCAATCGCCTATTAGTGGCTGCGATGAACATGGAAATTGCCTCAACCCAGTTTATTGGCACGAAGATTGTCACACCTGGATCTATTACAGTTCCCGCTCGCTTGATTACTGATTTTGTATCAAGCCTACCCAAAGATACAATCGAACTCAAAGTAAAAGGTACTCAGCTGCATATTACATCTGGCAAGTACAGCTCGGTAATTAATGGACTTGATGCTGAGGACTTCCCTGAACTACCTGTTGTTGAAGAAGATGTAGCAGTACGCTATCGTATTGCAGCGAGTGACTTCAAGCAAGCGGTCGCACAGACTATCATCACGACATCAAATGATTCGACACGACCAATTCTTACGGGTGTATACTGGCATTCTCACGAAGGCGGACTGTATTTAGCTGGTACGGATGGATATCGCCTGGCAGAGCGATGGCTTGTGGATACGACAAGTGAGGTTGCGGCTATTATACCAACCACCACCCTACAAGAAGTCCTGCGCACTATTGGCGAGGCTACAGAAGAAGTTGAGATACTTTTTGATGAATTACAGGTGCGCTTCTGTATTGATGAAGCCGAGGTGACAAGTCAGCTTATTAGTGGTAACTTTCCGCCATATCGTCAGCTCATACCCGAGAAGACGGAAACACGTGTTGTACTACCAAAAGCTGAGTTTGTGCGAATCACTAAAATATCTGGGCTATTTGCTCGCGACAGTGGTGGCAGTGTGACTATTACCGCCGATGCAGATGCAGGTACATTATCACTCCATTCTGTGGCATCCGAATTGGGTGAAAACACTTCCGAGGCTGATGCTGCTGTGACAGGTGGTGGCACAGTGACGCTCAATTCGCGTTATCTGAGTGAAGCATTATCTGTAGTAGATGGCGATACTGTTGTGTTTAGCTTTTCTGGCAAGCTTGCGCCAACGATTCTTACGAGTGACGAGAAAAAAGTAAACTACAAGCATATCGTAATGCCGCTCAAGAGCTAGCACATGAACATAACAAGCTTGCGCGTCCAACACACTCGCTCTCATAATGATGCGCGGTTTGATATATCGTCTCGTGTAAGCGTGATTACCGGACGCAATGGCTCCGGCAAGACAACGCTTCTAGAAGCGCTTAATATCGCACTTCGCGGCACTTCTTTTCGTGGTAGTGATGTAGATTTTTTAGCACGAGACGAGACATGGTGGCGAGTGGATGTTAGTGCTGGTGATGATGTGCGCACTATAAAATTTGATAGCACTAAGCAGTCTGGGCGTAAGCAATTTGATATCAACGGCAAAAAAAGCTACCGCATGACACCTGGGGCAAAGTATCCCGTAATACTCTTTGAGCCAGACGAACTACGCCTACTTCATGGTTCACCAACGCGTCGTCGACAGTTTATAGATACGTTTATCTCGCAGCTCAACCCACACTACCCTACTACAGTACGCAAATATGAACGAGCGCTAAGACAACGCAATGCTCTACTTAAAAGTTCAAATATATCGCGCGATGAGGTGTTTATATGGGATGTGTCGCTGGCAGAGTATGGCGCCGAAATTATCCGTGAACGTACACAAGTGGTAGAGCGCATAAACACGTCACTTGGCGATACATATGCTACTATTGCCGGGGTAAATGACGCTGTAGCGCTCCATTATTCACACACAATGATAGATAATATCGAACAGAAGCTCACGAACGACTTGCATACAAATTTTGAACGCGACACCTATCTAGGATTTACAAGTATCGGTCCACACAGGCATGATATAGTATCCGAGTTTAATGGATCGCCTGCAGTGGCGGTAGCATCGCGCGGAGAGATCCGTAGTATTATTCTGGCGCTCAAGTTTATCGAAGTAGATGTTGCATCCGAGTCTACTGGCCTCTCACCTATCGTATTGCTTGATGATGTGTTTGCTGAGCTCGACGAATCACGACAACAACGCTTGGCGGAAAAATGCCGAGGTAATCAAATGTTTATTACTAGTACAAATGCCTATACGGGTATCGATAGCGCTGCGGTTATAGAGCTTCAATAACTACTAATTGTTGATTTTAAGTAAGACGTCACGCGGTATATCCGGGTATTCTGCTGCGCTAAGGATTGGTGTTGGCGGCTTGGATTGCACTTCCCATCTATCGGATTTTTTTTGCATAACTACTCGCAAGGTATCTGCATTATCACTATTTTGATCTTTAGCAATGAGTGTCGCGCCAAACACATTACCGCGAGCGTAGAGTCTGTCTGTGCGAATTACATACAACTTGCTAATTTCTGGATACTCACGCAGAAGTACCTTGTAGATAGTTTCCTTTTCTGCTGCATATAGCTTTTCTAAATATTTTTCGGTATAGCTAAATGATGTCTCTACGCTCTGTATACCACTGGCTATAGTGATTTTTCGTGTATCTTTGGTGATGTTTTTGCCAATATTTTTGGCTGTGTACTCACCCTTTTTGAGTCGTGCGACTTGATTGTTTTTTGGGTACAATTTTTGTTTACTACTATTCTCTATTTCTATGTAGCCAAGCTTATCATCAAATGTGAAAGTGACTGTTTGAAACGAAAATATATATGCCCACACACCATAAAGACATGCAGTTACAGCAATGACAATGAGTATCATTCGAGTAATCTTGCCAGCTCGTACACTATTCATCGTTGTTTCCTAGCGGATTTTTAAATCCCTCATATGTCACTTTGTAGTCTATCGGATCGTATCCCTGTTTGCGCAGGAAATCCACAGCTACCTGCCTATATTGCGGTGATGTGCCATAAATAATTAGCTCAATATTCTTGTCATTATTATTGCGATAATCTATGGAATAATACGGATCTTTGATTGGTAAAATATTTACAATTGGGTTGTTTGACTTGAACCTGGTATTGTATTCGCGCGATTTTTGAATTGTGAGTAGCTCGAGACGTTTGTATTCCGACTGGTGCGACTCTTGCCACTTCTTTGCCTTGTCTGTGTTGCCAGCGAGTGCGATATAAATATATGGCTCAGCATCTTCGGATACGCGAATTGTACGTGTTTGTGATTTAAATCCCTCGCGTGTCACCACGACCTCGTATTCGCCTGGTGTAATCCAGGCTGTGCCGCGACTAGTTATAGAATCATCACCTAATTTTACACTTGCATCTCGTGGAGCTACCTCTACAGGCACGGCAATCTTGCCGGCTCGCTCGATAGAATTTCGCCACTGCGTATATATAACAAAACTAATAATAGCCACTAATAGCACGATAAATGTCACAAATATATGAGTACGATATTTTCCGATGTAGTAAGCTGGCTCGTATTGCATTATTTTTTCCTGTACCAATTATAACCCGGTTGAGTTGGACTCTGTTGCGTATCGGCCATTGGTGCACGTTCATCGAGTGAGGCGGACGCTATTTTAGATCCAAACCCTGGAACATCTCCAACGTATATAAACGTGTGAGTTGAATTAATTGCAACGTCGCCAGGTTGCAACGTACCAGCGTTAATACTAGAGCTCGACCCGAGTGATTGCCAGTTTGAGCGCATCCATTGTTCCTGAGAGCTTGTGGGGCCTCCTTTGCCATCGAAGTTATAGCCCTTGTCATAACCACTATCACGTACTAGAAGTGTAACAAATCCACCACAGTCAATCCCTCTATACCTGATGCCGCCAACATAAAATCCTCCACTCAAAGCTCTTGATACAGCTCCTGCGTAAGAGTTGGTGGGTTTAGTGTCTAGACCTTTCCATGTTGGCCAAGCGTAGGCTTTGAGAGTATCTATGAAGTTGCCGCCAGCTGCACTGCCGCAGCCTCCTGTGGATTCACCACTTTCGTCCACACTAGCTGCTGTTTCTGTGTCAGCTTGCCCATGTGCGTCAACTTCTTCTAATCCCGACGGATTATTCATGGCGCTTGCAGCGGAGCTTCCAGCTAATGCCGGCGCGTTTTTGTATTGGTCGAAAATTTTCTTTGCATTACCACCACGCACACTTCGCACCTGCCCTGCAGAGTCAGCAGATTTTTCGTAGCCATCGTGTACAACAACAGCCGCCTGTATAGGATCGTTGGTACGCCGGAGATTATTCAACGTTGAAAGATACGGCCCGGTTAATTCTACCCATGTAAAACTCAATTGCCCACTGAGGTCGGTATTCTTAACACCCATTTTATCGACATGATCCTGGAGTGGTTTTTGTCTGCCAGTGAATGTCCATTGAATCAGCCCAAACCCTACACCGTTTTGCATGCGATAGTTTTCGCCTGGTGCTATAAGTCGTCCACCCTGTACGATATTTGGTTTGAGGCCAGACTCTTGCATCATATTACCAACGATACCGCTTGCTTGGGCAAGGTTGAGGCCTTTACGCATATAGAAGTTGAGTATTTTTTCGACATTGTTATTGCCGGCTAGAGCAACGCGGCTGGCGCTTGGGTCGAGACAGCATGAGCTACTAGTAGTTAGCTCGTCTTGAGAGCCTACAGTTTCAGACTCTTGATTGTCGTCGCCTATCTCACCTCCTTTTTCCCATGCGTCCCAGATTTTTTTGGCTGCATTTTTCACCACCTCTATACCCTGAGAGCCATTACTATTAGGCTCGTTCGTGAGGATTGTTACGGCTAGCCACCTATCATCTTTGAGAAAATATCCCACATCATGCTGCGCACCACCAAGTTCACCTGTTTTATGGGCGATATGTTGCCTAGGAATACCAGAAGAGCCCCATTTCGTGTTTACAGTTTGGCTCTTCATAGCAGAGATGATAGCAGTTGCGTACTCTTTACTCACAGGATCACTGCTATCAGCAGACTTTTTGATAGCGCCAAGTAGTATATCGGAGCCTGTAGATGAGATAGTGTTTGGGTCGGAACCTGTGGGTGTTTCGAGCATTTTTCGTCCGATATGAATATCATTCTCTATGTTTAGTTCACGAGCTGCTGTATTGATAGCATCAAACCCGCCAGCGGCATTGATAAGTCTATTGGCGGCCGCATTATCAGAGTCTCGAATCATAGTTTCTAGGTCTGTGCGTACGTCATTGAGGGGTATATCTTTTTTCATCAGTGCTACAGCAACCAAGAGTTTTATAATAGACGCAGATGGCATCTGACTTGATGATCCGGCAGAGGCGGATTGATCACCACTTATTTTTATGGATGCATTGACACCTTTATTTTTTGCGTCGTCTACAATTTCGTTCACTACCTCCTGCAGGTTATCGGTAGATTCACTGGTGCTTGTTGGTACGCCGCATTCGTCATCAATACCCCACGCATCTTGACGTATTAACCTATTTGGGTCGGATATCGCCATTACGTCGATAGGAAAAATCACTTCTTGCGTGATTAGGATAGCAGCAAATAGCAGCGAGATAATACGAAGCTTTTTCATTTAAACATCCCTCGCATTACTGTTGCTACTTGATGCTTTTTCGAGAAACGATGCCGGATCGACTGCCTTGCCGCCAGACCCACCTTCCATATCGCTACGCCCGCCATCCCATACTTCAAAATGAAGGTGTGGTCCGGTGCTTTGGCCTTCATTGCCAATGCGGCCAATCATCTCGCCAGCTTTTACTCGTTGCCCTACGCGCACCAGCACGCCGCTGCGCTGCATATGGCCGTAGACGGTGTCGACACGCTTGCCGTTGACGTCGTGCTGAAGGACAATCCAGTTACCAAAGCCGCTAGCGGGTCCCGCAGCAATCACCTCGCCGTCTCTCGCGGCATAAATAGGTGTACCAAGAGGCCCTGTAAGATCAGCACCATTGTGTTGTTTTCCGTCACGAGGACCAAAATTACTCGATACCTCTGTCTTGTTTTTGTCGGTTGGATATGCCCAGCCGTCGAGTCCAATTTCACCTGCAGAGCCATCAGTAAACTCTTGTTGTGCGCCACTGTCCATGCCGGGAAGCTCTTGGCTTATACCGTCATCAGAATTTCGAATCACCTCAAACTTCGCATAGTGATAATTTTTCTCAAAATTTTTCTCATCAGTGCAACCGGCACCGTTGGTTGGTTCGGACTCTATATCTTCGACAGCACCTGGTTGACTGTCGCGACACTGCTCTAAGTATTTGGCGTAATTCCAGGTGTTGCCATTGTCAACAGGATCGCCAGATATATCATTAGCATCCACCTCGCCATTGGCAATCATATAATCTGTCGCCTCATCTATTTCTAGTGACATTGCTTCTTGTGGCAGGCCAAAGTTCATCACACAAGTTATATCAACAGCTACATCGTCGCCAAGTGCCTTGTAGTCCACATCGTCGCACATCTTATACCTCTCTGCACGGACGAGTGTATCTCGTTCGCTTGCGGCGCCAGCTATCGGCAGTATTGCTTTGGCTGCAACTGATGCTATTTGTGGGAGAGATTGAATTAAGCCTGCGCCATTGCTGCGAATTGTTGCTGCGATTGGCAGACTGCTGCGTACTAGCGAGCCGGTAAATGAGAATTGATTTGTCACATCAAAAGGGTTTTTGCGTGCTGCCATCTTGTCTATCTCGTCATATGCTACAAGTGACTCACGTTTACCGTTTTGATAATCAGCCATATTTTCGGGGCTCATCGTCATCATGCCTTGGCTGCGTGCAATACCGTTGTAGGTAAGCGATGCCCCCACAGATACAGCGCTTACAAGATTCTTACCCTTGAGTCCCTCGGTGACATTACCTGCGACCATATCAGCAAGCTGTGCTGTCAGGTATGGTAGGGCGAGCCCAAGTGCCGCACTACCTGCTACGGAAAAAGCCGTACTTGTACCAAAACTACCAACACCCGCTGCAATACCGATAATGAGCGAGCCACCACGCACAACTGGGTTTTGGATTATCTTGCAGCGTTCGGATAGTGTAGCGGGATCGTTAGATCCAAGTGCGTTTGCGATGTCAGTATTAACACTATCAAGTGTGCCCGTGAGTCCACCGCCAGGTAGCAGTGCTTGTGTCTCGGCATCAAGCTTTTCTGGGTAGTCTTGGCTGCTCGATATTTTGTATATAGGAGAATCCATACCGGTCTGGCCACCACTAGGATTATCTATTTCAGCAAGCTTTTGACCAGCCGGTGTACTGGCAAGCTGGGATTCGTCGGCTACTTTTGTGCGCGGTTCCATGGCCATGATGTTGTTTGAGGCGTATTGTACCGTTTCTGGCGTGGCCATCTCGGCTTTGATAGCATGAGGTTCGTTTATAGCGTAGATATTACCTGTGCGTACCAATTCGGCGGCACGAATAGTTTTGGCGCTGACACTTACTGCACGCGAGGTGTTATAGATGGTGCAGGCTGTGTCGGCAAGACCTGTGATCAGTACACCCTTTGCCATGTTACCAAGTACCTTTTGTGTTGTCGGGCTTTTTTTGATCCGCTCTTCTTGTTCGAGTAAGCCCTTGGCTTCGTCGGCGCTGTATTTATTACCCTTCTCGTCTTCGTATTCCCCCGTCTGGTTGCCGTCTTCGTCTGTTACGGGTGTAAGTTTTGTTACTGCTAGTGTGGTTGTGCCTTTTATAGCTCGCTTGGCACTGGCGTCAACTTCCTTTTCGTTTTTGCCAACAAGCTTTTTTGCCCAGCTGGTTTTGTTTTTGTTCAAGAACTTCATCGTAGCTTTGTTTTTAAACGGTGAAAAGCGCGGACTATACACACCGTACATCATCGAGCGAAATCCGGTATTTTCTTTCATAAAGCTAGTAAACTTTTCAGCTGAATCAAGTGAGTGCGAGACGCCTTTGTCGTCGATATACTCAAAAGATTTTATGGCTGATCTGCCAGGAAGCACTCCTTTTTTTGTTTCGTCGTAGTGAACACGGAGCACGTCTGTGCGTCCGCCATTTGCGCGTTGTACGGCTTTGCTGAATTTTTCTTCATTGACTGTGGCAAAGCGACATTTTAGCTTCACTGCCCCGCACGAGCCTGAGGTTGTTTGCTTGAGCTTCGTGCGCCATAGCTGCATAGAGGTCTTGTCCATTGCAGAGAGCTGACTGTTGAGGTCACGCTCGAGTGTATCGGCTAGATGCAAAAGTGTCGCACCTGGTGCTAATATAGCAGTGAATATACTACCGCCACCAAATAGTAGTATTGCAATGAGGAGTATAGGTGATGCGGAACGCGTGCCACGTATGTTGCTAAAAGCTTTTTGTAGCAATTGCTTGCGGCTTCGCGGTGATGGATTTGTGTGTGTCTGAGGGGGATCTAGGCGCTGCTGCTCGTCTGTTGTATGGGTGTCTGGCTGCTGCTCACTCTTACGTAAATACTCACCGTCGTAGCGAGGTGCGTATTTATCTGGATTGTCGTCTAAATTTGTCGACATCGAGCAGTGGTAGTTTCCCATCTCTCGTAAGCTCCCACACTATGGCACACGAGATTACGTAGTTACAGATAGAGTATAGCGTAAAATTGCTTATTATGCAATATATATAATGGAATTGCTAGAAGTAATTGTCTGTATTGAAGTACTGCTACTTGTCGTATGGATATACGATAGTAAATTCGTCGGTATTAACTCCAATAAGCTTAAGATAGTCGAGAGTGTTACGCTTTATTCTTTCAGTATCTTTATTACTTGATGAACGAGTGAGAGGTGTTACTATGTATAACTTATCTTCTGAAAGGTCAGTTGTGCCATATGTTGAGGATTCTGGTACAGATGGAAGTAGGTCAATAGCTCGGGGAGAATTAGTAGTATTATCTTGGTTATTGAGTTGCCATGCATAGGTATAGTTTTTAATAAATGTTGATTTACCGATGGTAAACACCTTTTTATCGACTGTCATAAGTTTTACCGGCTGTATACTTGGAGAATAGAACACTCGATACGACTCAAAGGTGGTAGTGCTTGCCTTGTAGATGCCATTGTTTTTAATGAAGTATATATCGTCATCAGCCGAGATTGCCGAGATTTCTTTAGACATTTTAATACCTAAAGCTTTGTCCCCACTTCTATCTTGTTTGAAGTATAGTAACTCACCACGATTACTACCAAACATCCTACTGTCTGTTGTAATAACGAAATTCTGTAAAATTAAATTATCCTGTAGTTTGATTTCACGTCGATCATTATTCTCGAAATTCATTATTGTTATATATGACCTCGTTGGCTTAGAGCTTACCGCTCCTTTTGGCGTGCTCGTCTGCCCTGTGTAACATGCAACAATAGTTTTTTTGATGTCGCATATTGTTTGAGAGTTGTTTATATCGTAATCTTTTGGTGTCTCAATCTTTTTATATTCTATAGCCGACAAATCATCGGATGTAGGTGTGGCTAAATATATTGTTCCGTCTGACTCTACAATTACAAAGCGATTATTTTCCGTAGTGTGCGTATCGGTAAAGATCTTTGCGGATGAGAATGTATCCTGCCTATATCCTTCTGGTGGATTGAATTTTCTTGTGCTGCCGTTATCGCGAATAGCGACTATGCTGGGCGGGTGGTGTAGGTCGTAGTCCACGCCCAATAACCCCCCTATATAAGGCTTTGGTGACATGTTTGCAAAATAAATTTCAGAATATATGCTATTCGTTGTCCACTCTCCGCGGTCAGGCGTATTGAACCGAGTTAATGCCCTCGGTGCTGTACACTTATATTGCAACAAGGTGGCTAGATTTTTACTGTACGTACCACATGCATCATCAAGCATGGATTGATACGCGGCTTTATCGGCATTCTTATCATACTGAATTTTAATCTTTTTATAGGAGAATCCATACCAAGGAGTTTTAAAAGGTGACGATGTATGTATATTATCACCAGACCAGACGGATATTTCATCAGCCCCCCTTTTGACTATATGGAGACCTGGTTTTCCAATCTCTTTCTGGTAGGAGTTGTAGTACAGTGATATGCGCGTATCACGTATACCGTCTGGTTTCTCGACGGCTATATAGGCAAACGTATAATTGATGATAAAAAATAACAGACTTAAGGTAATGGCACCTATTACTGTGGTGTAGATTATTATTTTTTTGAGTGGATCTAGTGGATTACGATTCATAATAAATTTTCTCGCGAACTATAGGGATATTCTTAGTATTTCCGCTTGGATATTATTTGGTACACCTGCGTTTTTCATAACACTTTTTGATAAACTAGTTCCGGGCCCAACCTTAAGAACTGTTCTATCTGCTTCGTCGTGGAGTATTGCTACGGCGGTCGTGCCTTTGAGTTCTCCTTGTGTATATGCAATCTGTACGTACTTCCAGCCTTCATTCGACAGAAGTACTTTTTTTATTTCAAATTCTGCAGGATCAACGACTTTATTTATCGTTTCTTTTGCTATATGTGTATCACGGTAGTTTTGCATTGAGGTAACGCCCACTAAGCCCGCTATGATTACGACAAAAATGATGATTAATAAGAAACGATACCTATATATCCAACTTTGTATGTACTCTATATCCACTGAGAATCTCCTCTTATTAAACTTGAGTGTTTTCGACAAACCTAAATATTTTTCTAGGGTGCTGACCATTATTCCAGCTTCCCGGGCTACCCTCAACTACATTAGGACCAAAACCATCTGGGCCGCAGCCAGGGCTTTGGGAGTCGGCAGTTGTAAATACTCCGTTCCCCTCATCCTTGATGATGACAGCTGCATGAGAGCTGCATCCTGCGCCGGTTACTATTACATCGCCAGGGCCAGCTTCATTTTCAGATATTTCTTTGTACCATGGTGAGTTGCAGATTCCTGTTGTTGTATTTGACCTTGCCCCATTCTCCCCTGGATCTTTACCTGTAGCAGTTACCATGACGGCTCGCACAAAACTGGAGCAGTCGACGCCGTTTTCTACCCCTCTAAAATGGTTCTCTACTCTTCGTTTAATATCTTCGGTAGGGGTCCCGTGACCCTCACTTGCGTAGCAGGTACCTCCGGCCTCTTTGGCCCAGCTTGCCATCTCTTCTGCTACTTCGGCGATGCTTCCGTTTGGCGCACCGGTACTGCTCTTGTTGGTGCAATTTGCACTACTATTGCTACTGAGGGTGGAAGGATCTTTACCTGTAAACTCTTTGTAAATTTCATCAGCAAATCCAGCGCGCACATGCATTCCCTTTTGGCTATCCCAAGATTCTTCAAATCCTGCAATACCCTGGCTCGCTCCATCCCCGCCATGGTCGAAAATCTCGGCAGCTTCACGTGGAGGCTTACCCTTCATAACTTCGAACAAATGCTTATGGGTTGTTGTCATTTCACCCCATAAAAACTCTAATTGAGTGCCCAGACATTGCCAGCCATTACCCTTTTCTTCGCCAAAGTTTTTTAGATTAGTTTGTCGCTCAAAACACCACTGATTCAGTCCTATTGCGGGTCCGCTATTACAACCCATACCGTGGTCAATATGAGGGTTAAAACTACCACCTGTCTCTTGCCACATATTCCCCATAACTCCAGAGGCTGCTTTTTCGGCTTCATCTCGATTATAGCCTTCACCTTCGAACTTATTGATTAGAAATGACCAGATCTGCTCCTTATTACCTTGATCGCCATCTTTGTCCACACCGCAGCCACCTCCTCCTCCGACACTAGCGTTAATTATTGACCCGCCTGTGTTTCCGCCAGAAGCACAACATACATCACTAACATCACTCGCCGATGTATCACCGCCGGCGTTTTTTAGTACTTCATCCCATGGAAAATCTTCTCCTGGATCTGGATGGTCTTTGTTTGGGTATGAACCTGGTGATGCATTTTGAACATCTAGATGGCCAAGCACACCTTTTTCATCTCCACTGTCTAGTACACCGGGTCCACTTATCTTCTTAAGGGGTATGTCGTACTGTTTTGCCCATTTGCCAATACGTGCAGAGAGTGCTCGTACTTGAGGAGACTCTGGATCGAACTTCTCGGATCCGTCAGATACCATTGAGACATGTAGGCTGTCCTTGTTTGAGTCGGCCGCACCCCAGGCTATTTGTTCATCTTCTGCTGTGCGGGTTTCTTTGCCGTCTTTATCTATGAGTATATGATACCCGTCTCCAGTATTTCTTCTATACTCTAGAGCTTTGTCTAGCGAATTTGCGCCAGTCCAGTGCACGATAATTCGTTTACGGCCGTTTTTACCTGCCGTGAAGCCATTAGTCATGACAACTCTGTTCTCTTCGCCGGTTGCTACTGGGGTGGCTGAGTTATCTGAAGGCGTATTGGTGTTCCCGGAGCCCTTGAGCTGGTCTACTATTACATCTGTATATTTATTGTAGTCGGCAGGGTGAATACCGTCGCCAAGCATATTGTTTGCGTCTTTTGCAGGCTCGCTTTTATTCGGGTCAAAGTCACTATCGACAGCCTTTGCCCATGAGATGACAGAGTAGCCCTTGCTGGTATTGTCGTGAATAACTTTATTGAGATTTCTGGATATGTCATGGTATGTTCCTGGACCAGTGCCTGGAGTTCCTGATCCTGATCCATTAGTAATAGCTATGTCTACCCAGTATATTTTAGCTTTTGACTCCGCGTCGTTCTTGATGATATCGATAGCTTTTTGGATATCATTGGCGCCGCCCGGCATGCCATTGGTGCCATGTGCGATCACGACAGTGGTCGCGTCTTTGATAAAATCTTTATCTTCTTGCATGTAGTCAAATCCGGGTTTATCAGGACGTGGCTTGGGTGTACCATCGGTTTCAACCATCCACCCATCACTACCTGGCGCATCTAATCGACCACCGCTAGACCCTACAATCCGTACCTCTTTTGCACCAGCAGATTTTAATTTTTCAACATAATCACCATAGCGCAATCCTCCTACAGTGATAGAGTCTCCCACGATATATACATTAGATAGATCCGCGTCATCTGATGAGCTGGAGGAGTTATCTCCGCTAGGGCCACACCTATCATCTTCATCATAGTATAGTACTCCATTTGATGCCCTGAAGCCGTACTCTGTAGCCCCTGTTACAGAAGTAAAGGCGATGGTAGTGGCCATAGAAAAAAGTATTATCGATCGAATAAATCGCATTATGGACATGGTATTGTAACTCCGTGTTCTTGGAATATTTTTATCGGATCAACTTGTCCGCCGTATGACATAGGATCAACGTTCGGTGGGAATACATCAAGGTGTAGGTGTGGTCCGGTAGAGTCGCCTGTGCTGCCTATTTTACCAATCTCTGTACCCTTTGACACCTCTTGCCCTTCTTGCATCGGGCCTTTCTCGAGCATATGCATAAATCTAAAGCTATAATCTGAGCCGTCGGTTGCTGTTGCGGTGACCTGGTTACCTGTACTACCGTCGCTACTTACTCCTACAAAAATTATTTTCATACTTGTGGGCGCGAGAAGCGGTGTTCCTGACGGTGCTGATATATCGATACCTTTGTGCGCACCACCTCTGGAGCCGAATCCACCGGACGCCGCATCGCACGTACCAGTTGCAGGCGCTTCCCAGTCTCCAGTATTTTTCTCAGCAGAGCTTGTGTTTGCTTCATTTCCGCTACCCCCAGCTTCTTCGTCTTCCCAGCATCCATCTGTACTTTCTGGCAATGATAGCTGTGACTCGCAGAAGTTGTAGTAGAATGAGAAGTTATAGATTTTGTTTGCCCATGCTCTATCTTCCTCTCCCGCTTCGTTCTTGCCCGAGCATAGTACGCCATCTCTCCAGCTATTTGCCTTAGTGGCGCTGGGGCTCATCATATCACTATCTATCTCTCTGACGGATGTGCCCCATGGGTATACCCTATCTTCTGTGCAGTATGCCTTGAAGTAGAGGTAGTCTGTCTCGCACTTCTTCTCCTCCTCGCCCCCACAGTCGCTATAGGTATCGAATTTAGTGGGTTTGCCTTCCTCATCGATATAATCATTATCTGTCATATAATCAATCATGTCACTGAAGCATTTTGTCATCTTTGTGCCTTCGTCATCGACATCAATCAAATCTTCACCCTTGGCCATCTTGTCTGCACAACCTAGCACCCTAGGGTCTATGACGCTCACTGGTCGTCCGTGCATATCGCATATAAATCCAACTTCTTCCATCTGAACATCTTCGCAACGCGAAATAGCATTTTTAAGATTATCAATATCGTCTGTGATTGGATTTGGCATATAGTATCCGCTACTGCGTGCCGCCGCAGAAGCGGCCGATCCGCCCAAGAGCTTCATTGGGGTCATGGCGATTGTCGTGAGATTGCCAAGCATCCCTCCTATTGAATCTGTTTTTACCCCGTCAGGATACATACTTTTTATAAATTGATTTGCAAACGAAAATTCTCTATATGGATTGAGTGGTGTCTCTCCGGCCTCGTCTTTCTCGAAAGCAAGGTAGTCTTGGTAATATGACTCGGTTGTCTTGTTGTAGACGAGTACTTCGTTTGTACTTGTTGCTGGTCGAAGGCCAGAAGCGCGATCTTTTTCTGTCCCCATGATAGCCATTGCTCCGGCAAGAGCATCTCCTAGGGGTGGTCCTACAAGATCGGCATCAAGTCCCGCCTCGACTATTCGTTGAGCTGATTCGCTAGTGAGAGCCTCTATAGCTTGGTCTACGACAATATCTGCAAGTACCGCTCCACCAACAAAACCTAGTATCATTCCGGCAATCGGAGCAATACACCCAACTATAGTTGCGCATTGCGCGAGTGCGGCGACTCCACTAATTGCGCCTGTTGCAAACCCTGCTATAGTTGCGGCTATACACATATTGCGTATATTTTTTTTGCCACCTAAGGTTTCTTGTACGCCTTTAATTAGCTCAGATCCCTTTACTCCTCCAACCATATACCATGGCATAAGCTTCTTGGTGTGATCCTTTAGTTTACTGGCATCTCCGTTTAAGGCTGCCTGAAAACCTTGAGAATCAGTAGCATTTTTGCCAACTATCGAGCTATCACTAGACTTGGTTACTTGTAGACCTACTCTCTTACCTACATATTCTGCTTCGGTAGGGTCTACATCTCCCTGATTGCGTAACTGGCTAGCTATGCGAAAAAAAGGATATGCAAAGGACACAAGATCTTTCATGTAGGCTACTTTGATTGTAGCAACCGATGCACGTATGATATTGTACGACATACAGGCTAATTCTACTGGCATTGTTGCCAAAGAAACTCCCGCTGCTATACCACCAGCACCAGATTTGATGGCAGCTTTTCTAATACCACCTTTGGCTTTGTCGGCTGCTTTGCCAAGCTGTGAGGTTTTGAGTTTCTTCTTATACTTATCTATCCTCGAATTCTTATCCTTGTCAGTATCTGCACCTGTCTTTTCATTCATATTCTTTTTATTTTCTTTATCACGCTCTTCAGGGTCCTTTTTTTTGGATGCCTTAAACTTATCTCCCATATTGATATTGTATTTTTTGAGAATCTTGTCTTTAAATTTTGACCATCCATTTTTACCAACCCCTATAAATGCAGAGGCTATAGGATGCTGGACACGAAACATTGTTCGCCTAAAATCAGGGTTATCACGCATAAGCTGATTAAACTCAGCGGCGTTTTTCACTTCTACCTTCGTGCCATCGCTTAGAGGTATAGACATCTTTCTTACTTTGTTACGAAAAGGGTTTTTCTTGGACTTATTGGTCTCGACCTCTACGCCGTCGATTGCCTTTAGTCGCTTCAACTCTCGATTACCCATGGTTGCGACTTTACATTTGATTTTGCTGGCAGAGCAGTCGCGGCCCGTACCAAGCATATTATTAAACATTGCACCCATGCGACCACGCATCAATACTGTATTAGCGCGCGTATCGTGTGAGTTTGCGTTAGTGAGAACACCCTCGAATGTAACAAGTAGTGCGGCAGGCAATCCAAAAAAGCTCGCAGTACCCATGAATGCTGCGATGATACCACCAACACCGATTAGTGGTCCAGATTTTTTGAGGCGTTTTTTGAAACCAGACTCTTCTTCGTCTTCTTCCTTTTTCTTCTCGATATTGCCGTCAGTTGCAGATTTGTTGCCCCCGCTACCTTCGGCATTTTTTAGGTCGGATATATTGGAGTCATTTGTTATACCGTCGAGCTCACGATCAAAATTAGCCTGCTCTCCATCACGGGCGCTTTTAATTGCTGGCGCACCTCTTTCGTCATCCCAAGTGGAGGTATTGGCAGGGTTTAGCTTGTCATCGTCGAGCGCAGTAGACATGTATTACCCTTGCTGTTCTTGCTGTTTTTCCTGCTTAACTGCTTCGAGCGGATTTGTCGTGACGAGTTGCGTCTCTGTCTGGCTAGCTATCACCTGTATATGTACGTGATTTTGCCCCGCAAAGAAAAGCCCCTGCCCTACCGGGAAGCTGCCGAGGCGCTTGCGCTCTTCTTCTGTGAGTTTAAATACATCGCCGAGTACATCTACTGCACTAGCGGATTGTTTGAGTAGTAGCTGCATAGAGCTGTTGGCTACGATAGCGCGGCCCATTTTGCTACTCATAAAGTCTTCGACATCCTGTGTGATTGTGGTGATCCCCAGGTAATATTTACGAGCTCGCTTGGCGAGGCTAAAGAGGAAGTTTGCTGAGTCTTCGTATTTCATGAGTTGCCATGCCTCATCCACAATGAGCATACGCTTCCTGCGCTGTGAGCGAGTAATGTTCCAGATGTGGCTGAGTACGATATACATGGCAATTGGCCGTAGCTCGTCCTCTAGGTCGCGAATATTGAAGACGACCATAGAGTTGTTGATGTCTACGTTGCTCTGCTGTGAGAATATACCCGCAAACGTACCGCTCGTAAACTTGCGTAGGCGTTGCGCTAGCTGTGGCCCGGTGCCACCCATATGGAGTAATGTATCATAGAGGTCACTCATAGTTGGTGGAGGGCTGGTGTGTGTGAGTGGATCGCTAGTGATACCGATACGTGCATAGGTGTCGATAAGTGCCTGGTCTAGGTCGGCTTCTTGCTCTGGGCTAAGTGTCACGTTGGTGTTTGTAGCTGTAGCACCGCCAAGCATGAGACGGAGCAAGCCGTGGAGTGTTACAAGGTTGGCGCGTAGCGCGTCGTCGCTATCTTCTGTGTCGATTACCTTTGGTAGGTCAAACGGATTGATGCGCACGTCAGAGTTGAGGCTCAGACGAATGTAGCTGCCGCCCACGGCATCGCTAAGCTTCTGGTACTCGTTTTCTGGGTCGATAATAAGTACATCTGCGCCCACCATCATCGAGCGAACTGCCTCGAGTTTGACGGTAAATGATTTACCAGCACCAGACTTTGCAAACACCACCATGTTGGCATTTTCTAGTGTAAAGCGGTCAAAGATTACCAGACCGTTGTTGTGCATGTTTATACCATAGAGGATACCCTGCTCTTGCGTCAGGTCGGCGCTGGTAAATGGGAACGACGTCGAGATAGCACCTGTGTTCATGTTGCGGCGAATCTGCAACTGATCCATCAGGTGTGGCACGGTACTATTGAGCCCTTGTTCCTGCTGGCTGCTTGCTACTTTGCTAAATACGAGCTGCTGGCCAAACAATGTTTCTACCTTGTTTTGAACAAACGTCATATCCTCTAGGTTGTCGGAGTATAGCGTAATATAGAGGCCGTAGCGGAAGAATTTCTCGCTACCCACCTGCAACTCGTCTCGCAGTTCCTCTGCATCTTGCAGCGCAGCTTCAAGGCCTGGGTCACGTGTCTTGCCTTTTTCTTGATTAATAGCCATGCTAGCTTCGAGCTGAGTCACCTTTTTCTTGAGGTTGTTCATCACTACTTGCGTGTCCACTGGGTAGAGGAACATACTTACGTCGAGCACTTCGTCCATGTTGATAATACTACTAAGCCAGCCAGTGTAGAGCTGGCGTGGATAGCCGTAGATGTAGAGCGTGCGGCCATACTTGGTACCTAGGCGGAAATGATCGGCGTGGAATTCTAGGCTACTAGGAGCAATCAGGTCACGAAGTGTATTGACACCCTTGAGGAATGCCTGTTCCACCTCGGCCTGTTCACGTGCACGCTGCTGCGCAGCAATATCGACAGCGTCTTGCTTTTTGGCCATTATATTTTTCCTCCTATGTTTGGTCTTTGTGCTTCGCCCTCGCCTTTGCGTACATAGGTAAAGGTGTTGGATTCGAAGTTACCCAGAGGCTCGCGGATGGCGATGTCTGGATTGTAATAGCTATAGTAAAGTTCACCGAGCTGCTTGGTATTGAGTTGCGCGCAGTGTACACCCATAGCGAAAAGCCCGCTTGTGACTGAGTCGATGCGGTGTTTCATTTCATCCTTAGCTTTTTCGTAAGTGATTTTGTCGATCTTGGTGATGGCTTGGTTGGTAGTGCTACCAAATAGTCCAGCCAAAAATCCCTTGCCCTTGTCTTTGATGTTACTTAGGTCGCCTGTTGGTGAATACGGAATCACTACGTAGAAGCTTTTGTCCATGATGTTGGCTTCCTCTGCTAGGATGTCCACAAAATCTATGTAGTCGTCCATGAGTACCCCAAGGAGCATGTTGTCTTGTGACTTACGGATTTTTGTCAGGCGGTCTAGGTAGGGGCCGATGTCAACTTTTTGCGAACGAATGAGGATTTGGACTGGGTGTGTGAGTGAATTGATGAAGTTTTGGTAACTAAACTCGACACCCTCGCGTTCGCGCGCGCTCATTAGGTCGAAGTTGATGGATTCGCAGGCAATCACCGCACGAAAACTGCCATCTGCCATAACTACCATATTGTCACGGATTTCCGAGAAGAGTAAGGTGTTTTGGGTGGTGTTTTTGGGGCGCTGAGGTGCCTTTTTTGGCGCTTCTTTGGCACCTGTTGCACCTTGCACTGCTGTGTCGGGGATGAGATTTGGGTTTGTTGTAGGGGCTGTGGGGATTGGCTCCGGCATTGCTACCGAGGGTTGCCCGGCATACGGATCCGTTACTCCCGCCACAGGTTGAGGAGCGGCAACATATGGCTGCTGCATCTGCTGCGGGTCCATAGGAGGCTGTGCGGGTACACCCTGAGCTGCAGGATTATAGCCATACGGATCTGCCGCCGGCGGATAAGCTGGTGCTATAGGGGGTTGCTGTGTGTAGGGGTCTACTACTCCCGCCACAGGTTGAGGAGCGGCAACATATGGCTGCTGCATCTGCTGCGGGTCCATAGGAGGCTGTGCGGGTACACCCTGAGCTGCAGGATTATAGCCATACGGATCTGCCGCCGGCGGATATTGCTGGTTTTGTGGTTGCACTCCCTACCCCTCCTAGTTTACTAACAACTTTGTCTGTTTAATGTAACGATAACTCGCCCTCATCACCATCTGATAATCCGTGGTCTTTTGTATCGGTCTGGATATTGGCGATTTTCGCCATCGCAGACACTGAAAGTCCCGCGTTATCGTTTGCAAGGTCAATTATACCAGTAGATACACTGTTTACGCTAGTGCTTGGCGTAGGATTTTGTGTTGTAGCTGGTTCTGGCGGTGCTGCGGGCATTGCGCTTGCTTGTTCTTGGAACTGTGTAAGTAGCTTGCCGCGAGCTGTACCGCCACTGCTATCGAGGATTTGGCTAAACCTTTGGGCGCTGGCGCTACCTTTGCTAAACATGTCGTCTGAGTCGTATTCGCTCGTGGCGGGCTGTTGTTGCTGCATGGCAGTGGTGTCAGAGATGCCAGACAGGGGAACACCAACACCACGCACACTCCAGCCGCGAGACTCTACGATGTCGGATAGGTAGTCAAGCTGGTCGCGTGCTTCGTCTTGCGTGATGTGCTTCACGCGATCTGGTGGTGCGTTTTTTGGTGCAGTAATCTCTACGAGTGATTCGATGCCGTCTGGCTGCCAAAAACGCTTGCGGGGCTTGAGGAAGTAAAACGATACCATTGCGCCTACGTATGTTTCCATAGGCTGGTCTTTTTTGAGTGGTAGCGCAAGTGTGCCAAATACGATAATTGGTGGCGCAGAGATGAGCGCGAGTGGCGGAGCTAGCTGCCAGAGTATATAGCCCAGCCCACCAGACATCGCCACTACGATGAGATAGATGAATTGTCGAAATGTAAACGGCCCGAGGAGCTTGTCTTCGGCTTCGATGTCTTGGGGTACTTTATATACTGCCATATCCTACATTATCCTCATGGTCGTCTTATTCCTAATCGTTCCATCTCTTGGATGGTACCTTCTTTTATCTGACCATGCAATCGATGGTCGGGGTTAATAAGTCTTTCTGATTTATCAACTAAATTCGTCATAGCATCGAAGTTGCCTGTTTGTTGGGCTGCGTTGGCAACGGCTGCAAATTCACTTCCTCGAAGTTTTGCGATGTTCTCTTCGCTCATACCTGCTGCTGATGCAGCTAGTCGCCGATCAAGATTGTCTCCACCAGGTCCCTCCATGCGCATTGCGTTTGCAGCACCCGCTCCCATAACACCGAGATTAGTCATAGACTCAGCCACTGCGCCACGTGCCATAGACGACCCTTCGGCATGCGCAATGACTGCATTAGATATACCAGCAAGGTGTCCGTTATTGTCGAAACCTCGCTTTCCAAGGGCGGCTACTGCGGCAGCAACCTGCGCACCGTTCCGCTCGAGTGCTTGCTCCATGCCATCTATGTTGCCGTCATTGTCTATTGTTAGGCCAAGCTCACTCATTATCGCATCACTACTCATGTCATCGTATCTAGTTTGAAATGCTTGTTTATGCTTAGTAGCCTCTTCAACTCCCTGCTGCTCAGCCTGTGCTCGGAGTAGATTCGCCGTATCTTCATTATTGCCAGCCATACGCATTCTATACTCAGGGTCGTTTCTCAGGCGTTCTGAATTACTACTACGAAAGGCCTCATTGGCTCTTTGCTCTGTTATTCCGTCCTCCCATGCATGTTGTTTTGCGCGCCGTGCGGCTCCGCCTGCGTATCTTCTAGGATCCCACCTGCTGTGATTACTGGGTGCCATATGGTTTGCATTGAATTTTGCTTGCCGCCTGTTCGCTGCCTCTTGTCCTTTTTTTCCGAGCGCGCCACCTAACTTGCCGCCAAACCGTTGCGACATACCTGCAATTCCATCCACCTGCATCAGCTTTTTGAGGACGGTAAGTACTAAGAAGAGTGGTGCTGCCTGCACGCCAAGTGCAAAGATATTCATAGTGATACCGCCAGCACTCATGAGAATACCTGCAGCTAGTTGGGCTCCGCCAAAAAGTATAGCTATGGCAGGGAAGACTACCAAAACACCCATAAATGCTTTTTGCCATCTCTTGTACCACTGCTCGGTATTTGGGAGTAGGTTGGCTACAAACGCAAGGGGCGCAAGCACTATAAGGATAGTGATGAGTGCTTGGCGAGCTACTAGTATTAGGAATACTGTAAAGATTGCCACTAGTGCACCTATTAGAACAGGTAGAGCTAGACCTAGTAGTGCAAAGAATCCGCCCGAAAGTGCTGCTCCGACTGCCCCAATGACGATAGCTGTTCCTACAACGGCGGTACCTGTCAAAATACTCGACATCACACTTTCCCAGGTGCCATTATTCGCACCGCTCCCTGCCGACTGTGTAAGTAGTTCTTTGAGGTTGGTGCCTAGTACGTTTGACATATCAACTGCTATGGCGCATATCCAAAAAGATGCGTTGACGAGGATTGCGCCAACAATAAGACGCGGCATCATACGTTTGAGTGAGTAGTTATCCATCCCCCATCCGCTCACCTGCGAAAAGATAACAATCAGAAATACTATTACAAAAGCTACATTGGCCAAGTTGGCAAACACGGACCATTGTTTTTGTAGCTTATCTTTAGCAGCTGCGTCGCTCATCATGTTGTAGCCAAGAAAGCCCTCTATGAGGTTGTATGCTGTGTCTGCTATTTTGGCGAGGAAGTTTGATATCGGGCAGACAATCCAGCCTACTCCATCTACGGCGCAAGTAACTTCCTCTCCTCCTGCATCCGGATCCCCAGAGTTGGGATCTCCCCCGAGAGGATTATTATTAGGGTCGGATGGTGTGTAACCAGCGGGACATTCTTCGCCAAGTTTAACGGTTTTTGTATCGCCAGCGGCATTTTTACACTCAATATCACCCGGCTCACACTTATTTGCTTGCCACTTACCACCCCTACCTTCACAATCTTCTTTTGTTGTGGCGGTATTCATTAGTGCCTCTGCGTAACAACTATTTAGCCGTCTTCTCTCGGCTACTGCACTTGTTCCGCTTGGAGTGCCATCATCTTGCAGCCCAGGTATATTACATGCATCCTCTATGGCTTTTGCGCAATTCTCTCTATCTCGTTGAGTTTGTGCTGTAGAACAATGCTCACGTGCCTTGTCCTTGTAGGAGTCGCGTAACTTGCCATAGCTGTCTTCGTTTTCGCTCTTTAGCCTGTCACAGTCATCGCTACCGGCACTTCCCCTCTTGCCATCGTTGCACCACTCAGCAATACTGGCTGTTACGTCGCCGTTGCTGCACTTGCTTATATCTACGGAGTGTCTTCGGCAGGTTAGTACGGCATTGGCGCATTCGGAACGGTCGTCAGGACTACCGGATGTTCCGTCTGCATTGCCACCCATGCAAGTGTCTATGTCTGCATTGTACTGGTCGAATGTGTACCCTTCTGCTAGGTCTTCGCTACCCATTTCGTCATACATATCGATTAGGCAGTCGTGATTTCTTTCGGATGAGCCATCTATCCTGTTCTCGCACCAAGCATATGAGACAGAGTAATTCGCTACATTGAATGCGAGGCTAGTAATCGAGACCATCAAAAAGGCTACTGCAAAAAATAGCGGTTTGTTGTGGTGAAAAGCCCTGGAGAGCGTCTTGTGAATCATGACACTTTTCCTTTGGTGTCAGGAAACTCACCCAGTAGCCACGACTGAGCGGCAATACTCATAAAATGGTATGTCTGTTTTATCCCCGACATCTCTGTCTATACTCTACACGATTGCCTAGTATAAGCACAAGGTCTTTGTAGAGTATAGACGTGCCTCTTGAAAGTAAAAAATTAGCATAGTATTGCAGTGATTTGCACTATAGTATATCTTGGTACATAAGAACTATGAATATCAAACAACTACTATCAATATTTGCGGCAGGCATCGTTGGACTCGGTGCAGCCGGCATGTTGGCTTTTGCGACACCCGATGTGGCACAAGCAGCTAGCTGTGGAGGCATCAAAACGTCTCTCATCGACTGCGGCGATGGTACGGGCAAGGAAGGCATCATTAAGATGTTGGCGTGGTTTATCCGTATCCTTACGGTCATCATCGGTATAGTGGCGGTAGGTGCTATTGTTTACGCGTCGATTCTCTATGCATCTGCACACGACAGTGAGCAGCAGGTAAATCAAGCCAAAGAGATAATCCGCAATGTAGTGATAGGCCTTGTGCTCTACGCACTAATGGGCGCAGCTATTAATTTCTTGGTACCAGGGGCAGTGTTCTCATGATGCAAAAACTTATACTATTTGCGGGGGTGGTGGCATTCGGTGTCTCACTTGCGTTTGGTGGTGTTGCAGCTGCAGCTCCCCAGAGTGGTTGTGGCGGTGGCTTGCTTACAATGCCTCCGTGGTATCGCGGGGTAACGGACGGTAATTGTAATATTGAGGTCAAGGACTTTCCAAAGTTTGCTGCCACTGTAGCTGGCAATATCGTCGAGATTTTACTACACGTAGCGGCGTATGTATCGGCAGCATTCATTATCTATGGTGGATTCCAGTATATTACCAGCGCAGGTAGTGTAGATGGCAATACTAAAGGTCGCAAAACTATTATCAATGCATGTATAGGATTGCTACTATCTATCATGTCGGTTGCAATCGTAAGGTTTGTACTAAGTAATATCTAGGAGGATAGATATGAATAACATACTACACACCATCGTTTCCTACACTACCTCTACCCAGACTATGTTTGGTGATAGTCTGGGTGGCGTAGATGTAGGCAGCACAGGCATACCAAAAGCGACAGATACTGCCGTGTTAAATGGCGTACTCAAGAATGTATACTGGCTGGCTGGCGCAATAGCTGTATTGGTAATTGTGATAGCAGGTATCTACTATGCGACAGCTGATGGCGACGCAGCCAAGATTAAGCAGGCGAAAAACGCTATTCTCTACGCGGTAATCGGTCTGGTGCTTGTTATGGCTGCATTTACGATTACATCATTTATAGCAGGAGGAATGGCCAAATGATAAAAGACATACTACAAAAGCAAACTTTGCAGCTGGTAGCAGTTGTTGTGGCGTTGGTTGCCTCAATCTTATTGGTATCTGTGGCAGCAACACACAGCGTACAGGCTATAGACGTTGTGCAGGATAGCTGTAGGGCGGCTGGTAGCAATGCAGTATGTAGTGCAGGTAGCGACAATCTAGGCAAGATGATTGGCAATATTATCAATATTCTTCTCTATCTCTTGGGCGCTATTGCAGTCATTATGATTATCATTGGTGGCATCAAATACGCTACAGCAAATGGTGACCCAAGCCAGGTCAAATCAGCCAAAGATACAATCATGTACGCAGTGATTGGTTTGGTTGTGGCACTGATGGCTGGTGGTATTGTCAACTTTGTTGTAAACAGATTCTAGGTAGTATATAATACGCAATATGAAAAACATAAGGAATATAAAAATGATTAAAAACATATACAAAAAGGCTTCGGGCGCAACGTTGTCCGCACTGGCGGTATCTTTGGCTATGACAAGTAGTGTCTTCGCAGACGCCAAGAGTAAGATTTTAGATGGTGCAGGTGCAACTGGACAAACTGGAGGCACGACTGTTGAGAGTGGTATCACCACTATCACAAACATACTACTCTTCCTCATTGGCGCAATCGCTGTAATCGCAATCATTATCGGTGGTATCCGCTACGTAACATCAAACGGCGATGCGAGCCAGACAAAATCAGCCAAAGATACAATCCTCTATGCGGTAGTCGGTTTGATTGTGGCTATTGTGGCATATGCGATTGTACAGTTTGTCGTATCGAGGTTCCAGTAAACATTTATTTTTGTACTCAGGTATGGTATAAACAGACTATAAGGAAGGAAATCAAAAGATGAAGAAATTACAAACACAACTAAAAAATATTGCGGCTGCATCAACATTTGCATTCGTGATGGCATTTGGTGTAGTGCTTGGCACTGCGGCAACCCCGGCCTATGCAGATTGTGACACTAGCACTCTGACTATTAGTGGCGGTGCAAGCTGTTCAAAGGGTAACGACACTCCAGATGAGCTCATTGGCGATGGTGGTGTATTTCAGACAATTACCAACGTGATGCTCTTTTTGATTGGTGCGATTAGCGTGATTATGCTTATCATTGGCGGTATTCGCTATACTACTTCAAACGGTAATACGTCTCAGGTAGAGCAAGCCAAAAATACTATCATGTATGCGATCATTGGCCTCATCGTGGCGATACTTGCCTACGCAGTTGTGAAGTTCGTGACTAGCACGTTTACTACAACTTAGTACGAATAGTTGCTACTCGCCTATCACCCCTTCCATGGAAGGGGTGATTTTTTGGATGAGGTCGGCTCTATGGAACAATTCAGGGCCTGTATCCTCTTTTGAATATAAACTGCTATGTAGACCAGGGTATGGAAGGTCTAATACAAAACTGCCACCAGGAAACTGGTGGCAGTTTTGTATGTATGGCCCGGAGGCGTATATTACATGATTTGAATCTTTTTGGCTTGTTCCTGCTCTACCTTCGGGAAGCTGATGCTTAGTACGCCATCTTTGAGAGCGGCTTTAGCTTCGTCTTCTTTGACAGGCAAAGGCAAAGCTAGTGTGCGGCTAAACTCACCCCAGTAGCATTCTTGGATGTGCCAGTTATTGGCTTCTGATTCGTCGCCACTGCTGAGTGTACCGCTGATAGTGAGAATACCCTCGCTGATACTCACATCTAGGTCATCTTTGTTTACGCCTGCAGTACGAGCTTTTACAACCAGCTCGTCTTGTGTTTCATATACATCTACAGCTAGCTGTCCGGGAAAGTCGTCTTCCACCTCGTCTTCGTCTACGGTCGGCTGTGTTATCGCAACATCGTCTTGTGGATCCTGGGTCAAATCAGTATCGTCAAGAAACGCTGCCGCTAGTTCATCTTCGATTAGCAAATCGTCGTTTTGTTTACGGGCCATGATATCCTCCACTTTTCTCTAGGCTCTAGGTCGACAAATAGTCTCTTTTAGTATACCAAACAAGGGTCTATAATCAATAACAAGGGTATAAATACGTAAAAAGTACAATGTTTGATTCGCTATTTTCACGACTGGCACCCCACTACTGTTTGTCTTGTGGTGAGATTGGAGCACAAATTTGCGATAATTGTTTTTTTGACATCGAACTTACTCCGCGTGAACAATGTATCTTTTGTGATAGTTTGTTGGTAGGTTTACAGTGCAGGCAGTGTTTGGACCTAGCGGGTGTAACACAAGTGGTTTTGGCAGAACGCGACGGTGTGCTACAGAGGCTTGTAGATGAGTATAAGTTTGCGTGCAAGCGAGCCGCATATAGTCAGGTGGCAAAATGTTTTGATGTAGCTGCTCCAATCTTTCCAGGGTTAATACATATCGTGCCGCTACCGACATCAACTACGCATATTCGTCGCAGAGGGTTTGATCACACAAGTGACTTTTCTGGGGCATTTGCTCGGTTGAGAGGTTACAGCGATACTCCCCTGCTCGCACGCCGCCACAACAAGGCACAGGTGGGTGCAACGGCTGCCAAGCGTAAAAGACAGGCAGATACTGCATTTGTGATGAGAGCTAAGCGGCTAGATCAAGACGCGTTGTATGTAGTGTGCGACGATATCACTACTACTGGCGCATCTATTGCTGCAGCAGTAAGATGTCTGCGAGACGCAGGGGCCGAAAATGTAGCTTTTTTGGTGTTGATGCGGCAGATCTAGGTCACAAAGGCTGGGTTTTATACAATCAAATAAAATAACCCCGCAAGGGGGTTATTTTATTTGGCGGAGAGAGTGGGATTCGAACCCACGGTACGTTTTACCGCACGCCGGTTTTCAAGACCGGTACCTTCAACCACTCGGTCATCTCTCCAGACTCTTGCTACTATAGCATGTCTACCTCTGTCTGGCTAGGGTCTACGCGTCAGCTAATGTATTAGAAGCTTGTTGCTCCACCGCCACCACCCATGCCGCCGTTGTCGACAAATGCACCAGTTACAAAATTAACTGCAGCATACGCAAGTAGTGATACGATAATACCGACTATGGCGTAGAGAATGGTGTTTTTTGCTGCACTCACATTTGCAGAGTCGCCGCCAGAGAGCACGTAGCGCAGACCACCGATGATAATCATGATGACACTGATCGCACCTACGATAAACAGCATGATGTTGGTGATTTTGGCAAATACACCCCCATCTCCAAACAGTATCGCAGGCTGACCGTCACCACGAGCTGCCGCTGCGCCACCAGGGAGGCCACCTTGCATTTGCGCTGCAGCTGCTGGTGTACTGAGTCCAATCAAAAAACTGGTTGCTATGGCGACTGCGATGTATTGGAGAGTTCGTTTCATGATGCTGTAGTTCCTGCTAGTTGATAGCCCTATTTTACTATAAACACATAAGGTTTGTCTATCAGGGGTGGATATGCTACAATAATCCAAGTCAGCTAGTGGATTCATGGAGGATTACCCAAGTGGCTGAAGGGGACGGTTTGCTAAATCGTTAGTACGGGGAGACCTGTAGCGGGAGTTCGAATCTCCCATCCTCCGCCAAGAAAAAAGACCCGGATAAGGGTCTTTTTTCTTGGCGGAATGATGCGGAGTTCGATGTAGCGAATGAAAAAACAAAGCAGCGTCAGCTTTTTATTTTGCAAATGAGCGGAGTAGTAAAGTGTAACGAAGCGACATCTCCCATCCCGATGCTACTTACCAAAAAACTACAAAGACCGCCGCAGCTCGTCAAATTTCCGCTTCGCCTCGCCTGGTTCTGCAGTAAGCTCGCCGATGTAGGAGCCGCGGATACTGGTGCCAAACACGACATCACGCACGATTCGTCCAAGGATGATGAATTTTGGCGTACCCATCTCGGCAGCGATGTGGGTGGCATGCCCTACTATTTCACGCACAAGCTTGCGCTGCTCTTTGTTGAGTTTTGGGTGAATACGACGGATAACAATGAAGCAAGCTATCCACAAAAGTGTCCCGACAAAAAACATTGGCGTGACAAAAAGCTCTATAAGCCACCACCAGCTATTGAGAGAAGTTGCCAGCCACCATGTGACACCAAAAATTATTAGATAGATAGCAAGCCCAATCCACAGCACCGGCCAGAGTAGCTGGCGACCATACTGTGCGGTAATCGCTCGTACTGCGAGTATTGTAGAGTCCATACATCTAGTATGACACGAGTGTCCTAACTTTAGTATACTAGGGATATGCAAGATTCGATATTTACCCGTATTATCAATGGCGAAATCCCTAGCCATAAAATCTACGAAGACGACCACACCTATGCGTTTCTGGATATCCACCCTATTACCCCTGGCCACACACTCGTAATCCCTAAAAAGCAAGTGGAGTTTGTGTGGGATCTCGACGAAACTGATTATCAGGCGCTGCAAGCTAGTGTACAAAAAATCGCCCGCCACATGCGCGAGGTGCTGAATGTGCCATATATTGGTGAGCAAATCATTGGTATTGACGTGCCGCATGCGCATATTCATCTGATTCCATTTCGCGAGGTAAGCGAATACCGCCATGTACCAGATATGAACAACGAGCCGGATCACACGGTATTGGCGGCTGTGGCCGAGCAGCTGAAGCTGGCGTAGTTATGGCAGTCAAGATTCTAGCTATTGGCAAGAAACATGAGTCATGGGCACAAGAGGGCATAGAGCGTTACCAAAAGCGCCTCAGCAAGCCCTATGACGTAGAATGGCAGCTACTCCCCCATTCTAGCCTGGCGAACGCTAGCGCACGCCAAGAAGAGTCCGAGCGCATACTTGCCAAGCTCGATACCAGTTCATATGTGATTTTACTTGATGAAGTAGGCAAAAATATCTCTTCTCCAGCACTAGCGGAGCTTTGCTCTACACAGTTTGTCCACAGTCGGTCGGTAACTATTATCATTGGTGGGGCATATGGGGTCACGGACGAGTTGCGTACGAGGGCAGACGTCGTGTGGTCGCTGTCTAAATTAGTGTTTCCACATCAGCTAGTGCGGCTAATACTCACTGAGCAGCTGTATCGCGCACAAGAGATTGCGGCTGGTGGCAAATACCACCATATATAGCCTATAAGAATATCAATAGCAGATATAGTAGCCCCGCAATGAGGGCTAGAGCTACCAATATAATCAAAACTGCCATTGCAAGCGGTAGTTTATTGATGCGATTCTTGTCGACAAAGTCGATTGCATGTGGTGACTCTATTGCAACTATGAGTCCGAGTGGAATATAGAGAAGAATATAGGCTGTCTTTTTGATGAAATAGCTCATTCGCTGTTTAGTATAGCATAAGCTTGACTATTTATACAAAATATGCTAATATGAATAGCGTAAACAATTAAAACAAACATCATGCAACAAGTTTTTCAACCTATCGTCGGCTTTTTGGCACTCAGCACACTTTGCGGTGTGTGTTTGCACGATACAAATCTCGACAAAGTAGCGGTGCATGTCGTTGCTCGTCACCACCAGATAGATGGTGCAAGTACGGCTATTGCATCTCATGCGCATACTCATAGTGAGCGTAACCCTCTTGGCAGTAAGTCACAGGCGTCTATAGCTCGCGATCCACGTGACGATAAGGCGCGTCATCACAACAGTAGTGATCGTGACTTTTTCCGTTTGCCTGGTCAGGCGGATATGACAGACCACACTATTGTGCTGGCATAAACGATTAGCTTAGTACGTCTAGCTCTGCTGCGAGTTGTGCGATTAGCTTTTCGGTCGCTTCAAGGTCGCGTTTAGTTTCTTCTACAAGGTGCTCTGGAGCCTTGGCGATGTAGTTTTCATTAGCCAAGCGGGCTTCGAGCGAGAGTTTTTTCTGCCTAGTTTCAGCTAGGCGTACCTCTAAGTTGGTTTGGTGTTCATACAGTGTATCTTCGTCGATATCGAGCCAGGCCTCGCGTCCAGACGCTGCCAGACGAAGACCCCTGGCTTGATCTGCCTGCATTACATCGCTCACGCGAGATAGTTGCTTGATAAGCTGCGCATTGTCTCCTACTAGCGAATCCTGCTGGAAAAGCATCGGATAACGTTTGTTGCCGGGCAATTCACTCATCACGTAACGTGCTTCGCTCACAAGTGCTTGTACGCGCGTAAACTGTCCTGCGGCAATTTCGTCGTAATGCAGTGCTTCTGGCCAGTGTTCGAGGATAAGCAGGCTGTCTGTCCAGCCTATGGTTTGCCAGATTGTCTCGGTGACAAACGGAGCAAATGGATGCGCCAGGCGCAAACAGGTTTCAAGCACCCATACTAGCAAGTCTGGATTTGGCTCGGCTTTACTAGCTTCGATATACCAGTCGGCTACGTCATCCCAGATAGCGTGATACATAGCTTCACTCGCTTCTGCGAAGCGGTAGTGTTTGATCTGTTCACCTATATTTTTTGACGCTTCGTTGAGCCGACGTACAATCCAGTCGTCTGCAAGTGATGTAGTCTCTGGTTCACCGGGCTTGTAGTCCTCCCCTAGTTTGTCGAGGATGAAGCGCGAAATATTCCAGAGCTTGTTGCAGAAATTGCGCCCCGCGACTACTTTGCTAATAGAAAAAGCTTGGTTTTGCCCAGCGCTACGGCTAGAGATGAGGCCAAAACGCAGCGCGTCGGAGCCATATTTCCCTAATGTCTCCATAGGATTGACCACGTTGCCCTTGCTTTTGCTCATTTTTTGTCCGTGCTCGTCGAGTACGAGACCATGGAGGTAGACATCTTTGAATGGTACTTTTCCAGTAGCGTAGAGACCGAGCATAACCATGCGTGATACCCATGGGTACAGGATGTCGTGACCTGTTTCTAGTACGCTAGTAGGATAATATTTGGCTAGGTCGCTGCTGTCCAGATAATCGGTAGTGATATAAGGCCATTGCCCGCTAGAGAACCAGGTGTCAAATGTGTCTTCTTCGCGTCTATATGTTGCGCCATTTACAACGATTTCTTTTTCGTCGACACGTGTGTCAAATATCCAATCTTCTGGGTTGTGCGTATTCACAAATGCTGGGATTGGGATACCCCATGGGATTTGCCTCGAGATATTCCAGTCTTTGAGGTTGTCGAAATACTGTAGGATGGCGGTTTTCTTACTCTCTGGGTAGAAAGTAATCTCTCCTGCCTCAATGGCTGCTTTTGCTTTTTCTACTAGCGGTTTTACGCTAATGAACCATTGTTCCTTGATGAGCGGCTGGATGGGTAGCCCACTCTTATAATCGTAGCCCACAGAGTGTTCAATCGCCTCTTCTCCTCTGCGTAGCTCTAGTGCTTCGAGTGCAGCGAGTACCTTTTTACGAGCATCCTCTACTTCTAGACCGAAGTAGTTGCCAGCCTCTTCTGTCATCTTGCCGTCAAAACCAATCACTTGGATACGTGGCAAATCATGTCTATTGCCCATCTCAAAGTCGTTTGGATCATGAGCGGGTGTAATCTTGACGACACCGGTGCCAAATGTAGGATCAACGTACTCGTCGGCGATGACGGGGATTTCACGGTGCACCAGGGGTAGTTGTACTTTACTGCCAATCAGGTGCTTGTAGCGTTCATCCTCTGGATGCACAGCGACGGCGGTGTCGCCAAGGAGTGTTTCTGGGCGAGTTGTTGCTACGATCAACTCCCCTACTTTGTCGATTAGCGGATAGGCTATTTTCCAGAGTGTACCCTTCTCCGTCTTGTGTTCTACTTCTATATCAGCATAGCTTGTTTGGTACTTGGTGCTGTAGTTGACGATGCGCTCACCTCTGTAAATCAAGCCATCATCCCACATTTTTTTGAATGTGGTATAGACAGTGTCGATTACTTTTTTATCGAGTGTAAAGGTTAGTTTTGGCCAATCTGCGCTAGCACCAAGTGCGCGTAGCTGCAATTCCATATTGCCACGCTGCTCATCAACAAAGTTCCAGACCTGGCTATAGAGTTGTTCGCGGCTAAAGTCAAAACGACTCTGCCCTTTTTCACGCAAAATCCGTTCGTAGACAACCCATGTTTCAAACCCAGCATGGTCTGCACCCGGTAGGTAAACCGTGTCGTAACCGTTCATACGGTGGTAGCGGATCAAGATATCCTCTACCTCCACCATGAGTGCATGACCGACGTGCAGGTTGCCATTGGCATTTGGTGGCGGCATCACGATGCTATAGGGTTCGCCCTCCCCTTTTGGAGAAAAAGCGCCAGAGGTTTCCCACATGGCGTAGATATTCGGTTCGTATTGATTCGGCTCGTATGTTTTTGCTAGCTGCATGTCTGTTCCTGATCAAAAAGTAATTTTTCACGTGAAAAAACTTGAGCAAAACTAAACCTTTCACGTGAAAATACGCGAGGCTACCTACCCAGGTTTTGCCACATGTTTGTTTGTACTTTGTAGTATAGCATAGATAGGGGAGAGTTGTCATGCTTCGGGGTATAGTGTAAACACAGGTGTTGCCCTAGTGGTGCTATGACAAAAGTTTTTTGGCGGATTTCGCTATTTTGTAGGCGCCATAGCGCAGCCTATCAATAGGGTACTCGTATGTATTGGAAAGAGCTTTTTCATAGCCGCCAAACGATTTTTTGAACCGTGTAAATCCTGCCCAGCGATGGGACGGGTCATCGCTATCGGTAATGCCGTAGAGGTCGCAGACTTGCTTGCCTTGCTCGTGTGTGTCGACGATAATTTGTGCGAGTAGGGCAGTACTGGCACCAAGTTTGCGATGTTCGTGAGCGGCAGCAGCGTGTGCATAGTACGAGGCGTAGTTATCTTCATATACCAGTGCGGCGGCAATTGTTTTACCCTCGTATGTCATGAAGTGAAGAGATGCGGCCTTGGTAGATAGCAACACCTCGGCCTGCGCCTCAAAGTAGCTATCTGGATGTATGGAGATCTGATTATGTGCCGCTACACCATGGAGCAGGGAAGTGAGCCGAGAGACGTCTTCGGGTTTGTGGCTCTTTTGATACACTATGCCTTTTTTCTCATACGTGCGGTAGAGGTTGCGATTGTTTTGTTTCATATCGGCAATAAGCTCATCGGTAGGGCGAGTGGTATCTATACACCAGGTGTGTGCAGGTTGCGAGTAGGCAATTTGGTGCAGACCGAGTTTTTTAAGCTGCGCTGCGCTAAAATCTGTACCAAGTGGCTGCACGCGCAAGAATGCTGCTTTTTGACTGCGAGCAAGCGCCGCCAGTGAATCAAGCGCAGTTTTGAGCGAACGAGGACTAGAGGCAGTCGGGCCATAGGGGCAATAGAGGCGACTCAAACCAAAGCGCGCTGGCTCTAGGATGGCGCGGTACTCCCAGCCATCGCCAGTGCGGTGAAATACTTTACGGCCCAGCGATTCCTGAAATTTTTGCCACGACTCCGATTGTAAAAAATGAACTGATAAATCGTTGTGTGTCATACAACACTCTCCTTTACTGACATAGATAGGCTTGGGCGGATTTCTAGCTCGAATGGGCTGATGGGCTGGTCGATCTGACTTCTGTAATAGCCAAGCGTGGCAATCATGGCAGCGTTGTCGGTGCAGAGCTGAATTGGTGCGTATTCGATGTCGAGAGGCAGCGTGGCAGAGAGCTGGTGTCGCAACTCTTGATTGGCTGCTACGCCACCGGCGATGACAACGGAAGCGGGAGAGTATTCTTCATAGGCGAGCTTGGCTTTATCGACGAGCGTCTCAATAGCAATTCGCTGGAAGCTCGCCGCAATATCATGCCGTAATTCGTCGTTTACGCGCGCTGGAAGCTCGTGAGAGGGAAAAGTGAAGTCTACGCCCACTTCTCGCTGTACTGTGCGCAGAACGGCTGTCTTGAGGCCGGAGAAGCTAAAGTCGTATTTGCCCGCGAGCTTGGCTTTTGGCAACGTGAACCGCATGGCATCACCTGTTTCGGCGGCTTTTGCGATAGATGGCCCGCCAGGGTAGGAGAGGCCGACGATCTTGGCGACTTTGTCGAACGCTTCACCGACAGCGTCATCTTGGGTTTGCCCAAGCAGCGTGTAGCTACCGTGGCCGCGGAAGAGAACTAGTTGCGAGTGTCCGCCACTGACTATTAGGGCGAGCATAGGAAATTCAGGCTGCTTGCTGGGTAATCGTAAGTCGCCCGTAGTCTCGGTGATAAAATTCGCATACACATGCGCCTCTACATGATGAATCGCATACAGCGGCTTGTCGTGTAAATACGCCAGCGTCTTGGCAGCAATTGTACCAATCAGTAGAGAGCCGGAGAGACCTGGCGCGTAAGTGACGGCAATCGCATCGATATCACTCCACGTCACACCTGCATCACTCAGTGCCTTGTTAATAACAGGATTGACGACCTCTAGATGACTCCGCGCTGCTACCTCTGGCACAACGCCGCCATATTCGGCATGTATGTCAATTTGTGAATTTACAACATTACTGAGCAGCCGCTTGCCGTCTTTAACGACTGCGGCAGCGGTTTCATCACAACTACTCTCGATTCCCAATATCAACATATACTAGTGAAATTATACCACTAGAAGGTCAATTTTAGCGATAATATTTGACACTAATTCAAAAAAAGAGTATACCTGGCATATGAGTGAGTTTATGGATGTATTTGCGGAAGATCAGCTGATTGTGCCGGAGGCTTGCCAAGAATGCCCTAAGGTACGAGAGATGAAGAAGCAGATTCAGGAGAAGCTTGTTGTGGCCGAAGAGCTTGCACGAGCAGCCCTGTTTGCAAGTCCGCGAACGCAACGGATTGTGGCATTAGAGCGAAATGGAGGAGTGGACCCGCAGCGATTGAGTCGTAATCTCGCGGTCGAAGATGCTTTTGAGGGGTGCGGGGCTTTTGCAGACAAGTGTCAAGAAGAAGCGGCGGAATTGTCTCGTAGTTGTGCTGGTGTTACAACACTAACAGGCACGAATGAATTGCACGTAGAGATGTGCGTCAAGCTTTGTGGCTCAGACCTGCTCGAATCATACGGTGACGACGAGCCTGTGTCGGTGTGGCGCAGAAACTAATCCTTGTAAATTTATAAATCGTCATTATATATGACGGTTGAGGACGGCGCCCACCAGGCGTATACTAAATAGTATGAAGGAAAAGCTTGTTCGAGGGGTGCGTAAAGCGCTGCCACAGAAATCTGTCCGTAAGCTGGAAGAGAGCTATCGCAAGACACGTGTCAAAGCGGTGAGTGCTCGCTACGGCTACCCTGCACGAGGACTCAAGGTAATTGCTGTCACTGGTACAAATGGCAAGACGACGACGATTAACTACATCAATTCGATTCTCAAAGCTGCAGGCTACAAAACGGCGATGTTTAGCACTGCACTTATAGAAGTGGCGGGAGAAATACAGCTCAATGATCTCAACGCAACTGTGGGCACAACTGCTCGTATGCAAGAATTTTTTCGTGATGCCAAAAAGGCTCAGGTAGATTATGTGATGCTCGAAATCACCAGTCATGCACTACATCAGCATAAGCTTGACGGCGTGCCGATAGAGGCGGCCGTGATGACCAACCTGACGCAGGATCACTTGGATTATCACAAGACGATGGAAGAGTATGCCGCTGCCAAGGCGCTGCTGTTTGCAGATGAACCACGCTATATGGTACTCAATCGCGATGACGAGTGGTTTGACTATTACGACAAGTTTGATGCAGGCGAACAAAAGATGACGTATGGCGAACACAAAGAGGCCGAAGCACATATCGAACGTACCAAATTATACAAAAAAGGTAGCGAGGCTGACGTGGTGTTTGATCATCAGACCAAGCTGGAGCTGGCGACGCACTTACCAGGTAAGTTTAATATCAGCAATATGACAGCTGCAGCGACGATTGCATATTTGCTAGGGGTGAGTGTGGATAAAATTGTGGAAGGTGTGGCCGATCTTGAGGAAATTCCGGGGCGGTTTGAGCGCGTGGATATCGGCGATAAGCCGTATGAGGTGATTGTAGACTATGCGCATACGCCCGATGCGCTAGAGAAGCTGCTCGAAACTACCAAAGCTATTACTAAAAACCGCGTCATCTTGGTATTTGGCGCTTGTGGTGACCGCGACAAGCTCAAACGACCTATCATGGGCGAGATAGCGGGGCGCTTGGCTAACCGCATCATCGTGACAGACGAGGAGAGTTACAACGAAGACCCAGATGCCATCCGCAAAGCGGTGATAGAGGGTGTCGAACAAGCCAAGGCGACTGCAAAAATGACAGAGATAGCTGATAGGCGCGAGGCGATAGAAAAAGCGCTATCTATCGCGACAAAAGGTGATACAATTCTCGTCACGGGCATGGGGCACGAGACATTCCGCATTGTGAATGGCGAACGGATTCCTTGGAATGATGCGGCGGTGGTAAAAGAACTCGCTGGTTAACAAATCGCCACAACGTGCTTGCGACATTGACATATGTATAGTTTTATGCTAATATCTATCTATATACGTAGATAATATAAAAACCATACATACATGTCAGAAAAAATAAACATAGCTCCATCTTCTCCCTACGAGTACGAAGTGATCAACGAGACTACTCGTGGTGTTATTAAGGGTGCAGGGCGCGACCCAAAACATGGCAACGAACTGTATCGCATGGAGTATGTGTCGAAACCTGTTGAAGATGTAGAGAAAGATCTGATCAACGATACAGATCGCCTGATAGGTGCGCTAGACGGATCTATTGATGAAGGTGATTGCTTCCTTTATGGGGAACGTCGCACACAAGGTCCAGTTGACGGTGCTATTTATCTTGATAAATCGGCGCGACCTGTCCGAGCATTGGTGAGTGAGCTATGGCGGGATATGTCCTCTGAACAAAAACCACAGGCATCATTTCTTAATATCGACAAAGAGAACTGGCTGTATGCTATGGGATATAGCCGTGAGGATTTTCGTGGACGTTATATTAATCCAAGTGAATTAAATCTAGACAAGATGGATTCAGACTTTCTGTTAAATCAAGTGGCGCGCATACGTTCACTATACCTGGACGACGAGCATATGGCGCAAGCGGAAGATTTGATTACGAGTGTTGAGGCAGGGACGCGTAAAACAGATGAGCTGATTGCCCTATGGGACATGCCAACGGTGATGGACGGTAAGCATGTGGCGATTGTCGATGAGGTGAAATCTTCAAAGGCTACACTCACAATTGCAGATATGTTACTTCAGAGAGCGTTACCTGATACAGATTTTGAACCTGTATTTTTCTCGACGCCAAGCACCTACATCTATGATTTTTATGATCAGGGGCAAGACGAAATGTATAAAAAGATTACAGATACAGAGAAGCCTATCTGGTATGATGCGTCGCGGTCTGATGGTAGAGGCGGGATTGAGGACGTCGATACTGAATGGTCTGGTGAGTCGCCAAACAGGCAGCAGCGACTTGGTAAATATGTGCTCAGCACGCCATTTATGGCCATGAACGGACGACATGATACGCGCGGGTCTCAGCTGCGACGAGATATGAAACATCTTGCCGAGAGGTTTCGTGACGGAAAGATTCGTGACTATATACCGCAGACTGATCGTGACGACTACATTTCGCGTGTTGAGCAGTATTACAATATGCCGTTTCAGACATGGCTTGCGCAGCGTCGTGCAGGGGTCTCTATGACACGGAGTGATGACGCACGGTAAGCTCACCATTGTTGTCTACAAGGCTGAGGTGTCCATTGAAATTGGCGCCAGCAAGGAGTGCAGTGCCACCAATGCGGGCTGATTTGACTGCTGAAGTGTCATAGGTAGAGATATAGAGATATTCAAACGCACCTTGACCACCTGGGGTTGTCATAAAGACAGGCTCATTGAGTGAGCTATCGTGATCTAGGTGTTTTTCGGCAGAAAAACTATCAATATGGTAGCGTTCTAAACGAGGCATATTTTTATACTATAGCATAATAACTATAAATATACAATAGATAATGTATAATTTAGCACTCTATGCTTGCAAGTGCCAATTGTGTTGGCTATAATTAGACATGTAAAGCTAATAAACACGGAGGAAAATACATGAGTTCACCTATCAAACCACTGGCAGATCGTGTTGTGGCTGTGCGGGAAAAAGCGCAAGAAAAAACCGCGAGCGGCTTGTATCTTCCAGATAGTTCTAAGGAAAAGCCTGTTGTAGCAGAGGTAGTGGCTGTAGGGCCAGATGCCAAAGCTGTAAAAAAGGGCGACAAGATTGTCTATAAAGAGTATTCGACGACAGAGCTTAAGATCAATGATGTTGAGTATTTGATTGTCAAAGAAGAAGATATTTTAGCAACAGTTTAATAACTAGAAAGGAGCAGCTCCGCACACACGGCAAGGAAAAAAGAGCAGCCCGACGAAATTTTCGCATAAATTTCTTGGCGCGATGAGAAAAAACGTAGTTTTGTCTCACAAGTGAAGCGGAGCGAAACGAACATTATGGCAAAGAAGATTTTTTATAACGAAGATGCGCGCGAGCGTGTACTTGGTGGCGCGAAGGCGCTGTACGACGCAGTAAAGGTAACTTATGGCCCTAAGGGCGGCAACGTAGTGATTGCCAAAGGCTATGGTGGCCCGACGGTGACACACGACGGCGTGACAGTAGCGGAGAGCGTGGAGCTGCCAGAAAACGACGACGAAACACTAGGTTACAAAGTTGGCGCAGAGCTTATCAAGCAGGCAGCAACCAAGCTTAACAAGGTAGCGGGTGACGGTACAACAACCGTGACAGTGCTGACGTATAGCATCCTCAAAGAGGCAAATCGCCTCATCGCAGCTGGCCACAATCCACAAGAGCTGCGCAAAGGTATCGAAGCGGCAGCTGTAGATGTGATTAAATCACTTGAGAAGCAAGCTGAATCAATCGAAGGCAAAAGCGACCGTGTGGCAGAAGTCGCGACTATTTCAGCGGGGAGTCGAGAGATTGGTGAGTTGATTGCTAACATCATCGAAAAAGTCGGCAAAGATGGTGTCGTGACAGTAGAAGCTGGCCAAGGACTCGAGCTCGAGAGCGAAGTGGTCGAAGGCTTCCACCTTGATAAAGGCTTTGCATCGGCCTTGTTTGTAACAGACGTCAATCGCCAAGAAGCGGTATTTGAGAAGCCGTCTATCGTGTTGACAGACAAAAAACTCAGCAGCATTCAGGACGTGGCACCGATTCTCGAAAAAATGGCGCAGGTAGGCAAAAAAGACTTGGTGCTTATCGCTGATGAAGTCGAGGGCGAAGCGCTAAGTATTCTCGTGCTCAATAAACTCAAAGGTGCATTTAATAGTGTGGTCGTCAAAGCACCAAGCTTTGGTGATCGCCGCAAAGAAGTACTCGAAGATATCGCGGTACTCACTGGCGCGACAGTAGTAAGCGAAGAGCGTGGTACGACATTTGAAAACACAGGTCTCGAGGTGATTGGTTCGGCGCGCAAGATGATTATCGGCAAAGACGAGAGCACCATTATCGAGGGTGCGGGCAAAGCGGCCGACGTAAAAGCACGCATTGCGCAAATCGAGGCACAGGCCGAAAACGCACCAAGCAACTACGACCGCGAACAATACGAAAAACGCGCAGCAGCGCTGAGCGGCAAGGTAGCTGTTATTAAAGTTGGTGGCGCGAGCGAGACCGAGATTGACGAAAAGAAATTCCGCGTAGACGACGCTGTGGCTGCTACCAAGGCTGCTCTAGCTGAAGGTATCGTCGCGGGTGGCGGTGTGACACTAGTCAATCTGTCGACTGCTATCAAAGCCGATGGCGCAGACTCACACTCAGCCGGTAAATTGATTCTCAAAAACGCACTCAAACAGCCGTTCCTCCAGATTATGGCAAATGCAGGACTCAATAGTGAAGCGCTACTTGCGCAGGTGGAAAGCGGCAAGCCTGGCTTTGGCATCGACGTCAACGCGCCAGAAAATGGCCTCGTGGACGTCAAAAAAGCTGGCGTAATCGACCCAGCACGCGTCACCAAAGAAGCGGTGCAAAACTCTGTATCTATCGCAAGTACAGCTGCGACTATGGGCGCGCTCGTCGTCGACATTCCAGAGGCAGAAGCGCCAGCGGCTGGCGGTGGCATGCCTGGCATGGGTATGATGTAATTTGGGTTACTAGGATTCGACAATACCGCTCGTATGAGCGGTATTTGCTTTGTGCAAATCAAAACACCCTGTATACGACAGGGTGTTTTGTTGGAACAACGGTGATAGTTCCTAGAATTCTGGAGCTGGGATAGAAATATCACCACCAAGCTCTGCCGGTGCGCCAGTTTCTGTAGCGAG
Organism: uncultured Candidatus Saccharibacteria bacterium; assembly: GCA_964593465.1. GTDB lineage: Bacteria > Patescibacteriota > Saccharimonadia > Saccharimonadales > Saccharimonadaceae > Mycosynbacter. The sequence goes on along the minus strand of CAZQJY010000001.1, from coordinate 82,849 downwards.
TTCTTCTGGTACAGGAGTTTTGCTCGCAAGGTAGTCGATTTCTTTGATGATGTCGAGAAGCGCGAGTGCACGACGAGATTCGTCTTCGATGAGTTTGGCAACTTCGTGTGCCGGGGGTACGAGTTCTTTGTCGTCTGTGCAGCGAATAAGGAGAAGATAGGTGTCGAACTTTTCTTCGGCTGGAAGATCAAGTTTGTCGATGAGCGGGCGAAGCTCATTGATAGCCTCTAATTTGACATCTTCGAGATTGTCTCGGGTGGGTACGGGTGAAGCAACGGGTAGCGGTGCGATTGCGATTGGTTCTGGTTCCGGAGCTGGTACCGTGGTGACCTCTGGCTCTTCTTGGACTTCTTCGGCAGCATCATCTGCGGCGCCGTTGACACCAGCAAGTACTTTGGCCAATTCTTGGTCGTCGCTGATATTGGTTGTTGTATCTGGTTGAATATTCATGCCCACCTCTAAACTTTTAGTTACAATTCTTTTACTAAATACTGTATCATGAATATATAGACATAAGCAATATGTTACCTACGAAGCAATAAAAGGAGTGGTATGTTAGACGATGTGCAAGTGTATGCGCAAAAAGATCCGTCGGATGCACTGGGTGTGGCGGCAATAGAATGGGAGCAAACGCAATATGATGCGAAGATTTTGTACCCAGAGCATGATAACCGTCGTCTTGCGCGTGTGATTGTAACGGGTATGGGTGGCTCGGCGTTGGCTGCATTACTGGCAAAAAGTTGGCTTCAGGAGGTGCTACCACTTCAGATAGAAGTGGTGCGCACATATCAATTACCACACTACGCAGATGAACATACATTGGTGATATGTAGTAGTTATTCTGGCAACACAGAAGAAACGCTAGCTGCTTTTGATGATGCTGTGGCCCGTGGTGCACAGCTTGCTGTGTTGGCAGCTGGTGGACGGCTGATGGATAAATCTCGTGAGCGAAATGTTACTTCGGTAGAATTGCCGAGTGGGATTCAGCCTCGTATGGCGATGCTGTATAATCTGCGCGGACTTGTGAAGTTGTTGATACATTTTGAGCTGATTGATCAAAAATATTACGATGAGATTGCAAGATATGGCGAGTGGTTGCAAAGCGAAACAGCTATCTGGGCAAAAGAGATTACAACCGACAAAAACATTGCCAAACAACTTGCATTGTTTGCGGTAGGTAAAACACCAGTGTTCTATGCAGGGCATCTCATGGCACCCGTAGCGTATAAGTGGAAAATTAGCTGGAACGAAAATGCGAAAAACGTGGCTTTTTGGAACGAGCTACCAGAATTTAACCACAATGAATTTATGGGGTGGACGAGTCATCCGGTGGAGAAACCGTTTGCGGTGTTCGACTTGGTGAGTAGTTTTGAGCACGAACGCATTCAAAAGCGATTTGCTGTGAGCGATAGATTACTGAGTGGACGGCGACCAAAGTCGCACGTAGTGAATTTGCAGGGCGATACACCGCTGGCACAGATGCTATGGGGCTGTATATTGGCAGATTTTGTGAGTATATATGTTGCAGTACTCAATGGTGTTGACCCAGTGCCTGTAGATCTGATAGAGAAATTCAAAAAACAACTAGCCTAGAAAAGTTACGAGCCCGCCCTAGCGAGGAGCCAAGGTGGCTCGCAACTCGCTGGTGGGCGGGCTTAGAGTGGCCGATACTACTCCGTGATGTACCTTTCGAGGTGAAAGATTACACCGCTGGGCACCGATAGATCGGTGATCGTGAACTCGAGTGAGTCATTGAGAGGCTGTCGCCATGCATGGCCACTTGGTGGGTAGACTGTTAAGTCTTTTGTCGTGACTTGCAGGGGCTCTTTGTCATCATTCTGCTTGCGGTCGCAGGTATAGATGAGACCGATTCCAGTACAGTAGTATATAAACTGTACTCGCACACCTGCTTCGAGGCACTTTCGGACAAGTGCAATAGTGACGGCATCATTTTCGTAGGAACCCAGAGTGCTGCCGTCCGCGTCGTATACTTCGATAGATGGTTTTACGGGTCTTGCGGTCTGCATCTTGTTGAGCAAGATGCGTGTCTTGTTATCGACATGACTGAAGACGAACGGACGCTTAGCGAATGTTGCCAGGTTCTCGACGGTGCTTTTGGCCAGACGTCCAGTACGCACGACTTCTACCGCGGTTGCTTCTGCTAGGCTCATCGTTGACCTCTCTTGTTGTATATACCTAGGATTTCTAGGCATATTATTCACTATTATATCACAATTTAACTATAATGTGAATGGATGTACGAATCTAGTGATACTGTCGCAATGCTTCGATAGGGTTTTTGCGTGCCGCACGTAGGGCCGGATAGAGCCCAAACAGGACACCGACAATAACAGATGTACCAATGGATGCAACAGGTACTTGCCACGAAAATCCTGGGCTAAACGGCAGGAATGTGCCTAGCAGCAAGGCAATAGCGTAGCCAAGCAAAAAACCAATAACACCGCCCGATACACTCATCACAAGTGCTTCGATGAGGAACTGGAAGGTGATATGGTAGTCGCTGGCACCGACGGCTTTACGGATGCCGATTTCACGGGTACGTTCAGCTACATTTGCTAGCATGATGTTCATGATACCTATACCACCGATGATGAGCGATACGGCCGAAACGATTGCAGCTACCATGCTGATAATAGTAAAGAGCGTGGAGGTTGGTTGTGATATTTCTTTGCCGACAAGTAGGCTAAAATCGTGTTCGCCACCATGGTTGTCACGAATGAGTTTAGTAATCTGCTTAGACAGCTTGGGAATCTGAGCCGGGTTTTTGGCTTTGATGTTGATCTGGCGGATCTGGGCAATGCCTTGGTTGAATGATTTGCCACTGTCGAGGCTAATGATAGCAGCGTTGTTGATATTGATATTGTTGTAATTAATTGAGTCGTTGACTGGCTTGAGTACACCAATGACGGTGAATTGCTGGCCACGGATTTTGAATACGCGGCCAATTGATTGGTCGGTGCCAAACATGTCGACGGAGAGTTGTTGACCGATGACAGCTGTTGTTTGGTTGGTGACGTGGTCTATGAACTGTCCATCTTGGATCTTGAGGTCCGATATGGCTGCAAGCGCGGGGGTTGTGGCAATGATAGGTGCATTAGTGTTTTTACCATTGACTGTTGCAACAGATCCCGCAACAGACATTAGTGGAGATGCTTCTGCTACTCCGTCGAGATCGGCAATTGTCTTGTAATCGCGTTCGGTGAGTGAGCTCACAGTAAACGAGTCACCACCAAGCGGAATAATTGCGTCGCGAAAATCACGTAGAGGCTTGTTGTTGTCCGGACGAAGCACCATGATGTTGCCACCAAGTGCATCGACTTGGTCATCGATGAGTTTAATTGCACCAAAGCTAAGCGCTAGGATAACGGTGATACAGGTGACACCGAGTGTGATACCAAGTGTAGTGAGGATGGTGCGTAAGCGATTGCGGCGCAGAGACTCGCGCGCAACACTAATGTGGCTAAAAATGAGTAGGCGCATTTACTTTTTCTCCTTTTTGGTAGGTTTTTTACTGCGCGAACCAAGTGAAACTTTTTTGACGTTATTTGCCGAACGGCTGTTTTTGATAACAGTTGTCTTGGTGTCGGTATCTATGCGTCCGTCGAGCATAGTGATGACACGGTCGGCATAGGTAGTCATGTCGGGGTTGTGCGTGACCATGATGATAGTGTTGCCACGACGGTGGATATCAGAAAGCTCTTCGAGGATAATGTGGCTAGATTTGCTGTCAAGGTTGCCTGTTGGTTCGTCTGCTAGGATGATGCTTGGATCATTGACTAGTGCACGGGCAATGGCTACACGCTGGGTTTGCCCGCCAGAAAGCTGCCATGGCATGTAGTATTCACGCTCGTTGAGGTGAAATTGGCCGAGCATAGAACTGGCTTTTTTGAGGCTTTTGACGTGAGATGTGCCAGTGTAGGCGAGTGGTAACGCGACATTTTCGATAACACTAAGACGTGGCACGAGATTGAAGCTCTGAAACACAAAGCCAATACGCCCCGAACGGATTTCGGCACGTTTGGCGCTACTAAGACGTTCGACGTTTTTGCCGTCGAGCTTGTACTCACCGTCATCTGGCTTGTCGAGCAAGCCGAGTACATTGAGCAAGGTAGTTTTGCCACAGCCGCTCGGGCCCATGATGGCTATAAACTCACCTTTTTTTATTTCGAGATCAATTCCATCTAGCACCGTCTGCTCGGCATCGCCAATGCCGTAGCGCTTTGTGAGTCCGTGTAAAGCTATGACTGGTGCTGGAGTCGATTTTTTCATTCTTACTATTATAGGGTGAAAAACAGAGATGGCGCAACCTTGAGCGGGATGGAAATGTTGTAGGATGAACTTTTCGCTGTTTGATGTATGATTCTGGTAGAATAGAGATGACTTATTGGAGAGGTGGCCGAGTGGTTGAAGGCGCACGCTTGGAAAGCGTGTAAACGGGTAACCGTTTCGCAGGTTCGAATCCTGTTCTCTCCGCCATAGAAAAACTACGACTATCTGGTCGTAGTTTTTCTATGCGTGAGATGCAAGTGATGAGAGCCTGACTTTTGCGGAGCAAAGTGCAACGAAGCGATATCCTGTTCTCATTTTCCACATGTAAACTGTACACTTGACTTTTTTACAAATCTATGCTAATTATTAACATAAGAATCTACAAATACATAAAACAAAAACACAACAATGAACCACCTTCACATCTCGCAACCTCGTCGTTTGAACACTCCAGTAGGCAGTATCTCGTTTCTGAGTATCGCAGCAGTGGTAGTGGCGGGATTTGTGGCTGTAGTTGTGTTGCTACAGGTAATATCACCCGCACGAGCTGCGATACTCGATGTCTGCCCAAGTGGCTGTGCGTATAGTGACATCCAGACGGCAGTTGATGCTGCTGCGGCGCATGATACGATTTCTATAGAAGCGGGCACATACACAGTGACACAGATTCTTATCAGTAAGCCACTGACAATTGTTGGTGCTGGCAAAGGGCAGACAATTATTGACGGAGGACTTACAAACGGTGGCTACACTCAAGATGGTACAATTCGAATTCATACCAGCCGCGATGGCGAGATAAATCTTTCGGGTTTTACATTGCAGAATTTTAGTCGTAAAAATGCCACAGGTGGTCGTTTTGGTATCTTTGTACGTTCAGGTGCGACAACTCCTTTTCCAACGACATACCCTGTAAGTCTTTCGAATATTGAGGTTAAGGGGACTGGCTTGTCTGACAGCGCGACTGATTACGGTATTTATTTTGCAGGTATTGCATCGCTCCCAGAGCCTGCTGCAGCACTCAGCCAAATAGAGGTTTCTGGTACACGTGGTAATGGGGTGTTGTTTGAAGATTGGCGCAACGATATCACTTTGCAGAATTCAACACTACACGAAGGGCCGTTTGGGGCGACGTCGCTGTTTATCGGGCATGGTATCCCTGTTAATGGTCCAAATTTGGGCAAAATCACAATCGACAACAATATCTTTATAGGGCGTGGTGTGACGATAGCACAGACTGCGCCCGGTAGGCTCAATGGTGGGTTTAGTGATATTGAAATCACTAACAATCACATTAGTGCTATCAACGGAATGAAAAATGCAATTGCCGTCCAAGCGCCTGCACTTGCGGGTGTCGGGCAGAGTGTTGAACGTTTACATATCGAAGGCAATCTTATTGAGGGTGATGGATTTTCGTCTGCAGATATATCGCACAATACAACGGGTATTCGCATAATCGGAGCAATGGATGCGGTGTCGATTCTTGGTAACGAAATCGTTGGCCTGAATGCCGCTGTACGTAGTACAAGCAATGCCAGCGGCTCACCGACAAATGTTGTCATAACAGAAAACCGTTTGGCGGCTAATGATGTTGGGATCGAGAACACCAGTGATGCACCAATTTCTGCACCTGCAAATTGGTGGGGTGTAGTCAAGACCCGCATGATCCTACACCAGCATGTGCGGTGGTGACAGAAAATCCAGGGCTAGTAGTTATCCCTACATGGGTGGTGCGTACAGCTGAGTTGCCAAATCCTGTGCGACCAGGTGCAACATATACGATACCTGTACAGCTGGCGACACTCAGCGACGGTTCGGTCGCTCGTGTGCCGTTGAGCAATAATGATATAGCATCATTTACGATTACAATTCCTGACGATGCGCTCGATGGTGTACTGGAAGTTGCTACCGACGAAATTCCACTAGACATGCGTACGTGGTTTGGTGAGTCATTTACACTCAACGTAGAAAAAGCTGTCGAGCCAATCGAACCCACTGACCCTATTGACCCGACCGAATCTATTGATCAGCCAAACACCGAGCAGGGTACTCTAGTTGATGCCAACAATCAGGACAAGGATGTGCCACTGCTTGCGCCCGGCACTACTACGCCAGTGCTTCCTCTTGCGCCAAACACAGGGTTTCAGAAGCAGGCAGCAAGCTATAGAGGATTCTCGAGTATATGGAGCTATTTTAGCAGGTAATAATAGCGGTGACCATGATGGCTATATGTGCATCCTAGGTTTATATTCGACAATCGTTTTTCCTGGTATTTCCCACAACGCTCATGCTATACTAGCAATATGAAGCAAGATGCTCCAAAGTTGTCGGAGGATACAGATACAGCTGAGCCTGCCGTTGTTCGACAGACGCCAAATATCACGCTATCTATCGGTAGTGCGGCTGCGCCTGTTCAAATGGACGGTGCGCGTGGTGGTAAAACTCGTCTGGCACCCAGCAAAGTGGAGTGGCAGTCCAAGGAGTTTATCTCTCCAGACAAGGGTCCAATTTGGTACGCTATATTGGCAGTGGCAGTAGTGGCAATTATCTTGCTCGACATCTTTGTACTTAAGACACCTTTTACCGTGTCTGCTTTGGGGATTGTGATGGCTATCGCAATAGTGGTGATGCATATTCGCCCACCACGAATGGTGAGTTATAGGCTAGATAGCGAAGGCTTGCATGCCAACGAAAGATTATATGATTTTACTGAGTACAAAGCCTTTGGCGTGATGCACGATGGCAAGGAAAATCTCATAGAGTTTATACCGGTAAAACGTTTTCGTCCGAGTTTACAGGTATACTTTCCGGTGGAGGCTGGCGAGAACATAGTTGATCTGGTGGGCGAGCGTTTGCCTATGCAGGAGTTGCATCCAGATTTTGTCGATCAACTTGTCAAAATGTTCCGCCTCTAACTCTTGTATTCTGTGCATAGTTTTGATATAATTACCTCTAGTGTCAAATCACTTTTGAGCACCCGTAGCTCAGCTGGATAGAGCGTTGGCTTGCGGAGCCAAAGGCCATAGGTTCAAATCCTGTCGGGTGTACCATGAAAATAACCTCACGGTTCAGTGGGGTTATTTTCTTTTGTGAATAGCCTTTACTGGCAGTTCTGTTGAGCGAGAGATCTATGCTAAAATATTCAGTGCACTCTGGAGAGGTGTCCGAGTGGTTGAAGGTGCCGCTCTCGAAAAGCGGTGTGGACTAAAAATCCACCGAGAGTTCGAATCTCTTCCTCTCCGCCATAGAATAACCACGACCAGATGGTCGTGGTTATTCTATTTCTCCGAGTCGAGCTTCGAACTCTCGGGCGCTACGAAGTAGCGCAACCCGAGTGTTCGGCGCAATGAACGAAATAAAAATGTGTTTACATATTTTTATAAGTGAATGGAGGAGCGAAGCGATATCTTGCTTAAAATGAAAATACCCCCTTGGACAATGGAATCGCGTAGGCGACTCAACAGAGCCCAAGGGGTTCCCTGGGTGAGATAGGCTAGTGGCCGCGGCGGGCGCGATATTCGCGCTCTCGTAGCTCAACCTTCTCGTGGCGTCGGCGGCGCTTGTTGCGCTCCAGGTAGGCTCTACCCGCCCATCCGATCGCCATCACGATGATGACGATTGCACCAACGGTGACAATGGTGTCGATGTATGATGCTGCTAGTACCAGTACGACTATCATCGCCACGATGAACCCTACCGGGTTCGACATGAAGCTCTTCATGTACTCCCTCTCCTTCTTGTTGGGGATGCTTTCATATTACCATAAAATATCTAAAAAGTCAATACAATTATATTACATTCATAATCATAAACGCTACATATAGCGTTGTAAAAACAAAACAAGACACTAGGTAATATATAACAGAGGCGGGATGCCGTGTGGTGAAAATTACCCATACAAAATCGCATAAAAGGCTTGAAACCCACATATATAGGGTCTATCATTGTACGTAGACACTACATATGTAGTAAGTCAATAAAATACACATATTGCAAGGAGGGTAACGGGAGCGGCTACGTCGTTATTTTTGCTTGCGCCACCGGTAGGAGAAGAGGTGAGAGACTTCTCGGGTGGGAGGTGGATAATAAAAACATAATCAACAACGTAGCCAGGGGTATAAGATGAACGGAATTCATGTGGTAAAACGCGATGGCACCCGCGAACCATTTGACGCCAACAAAATTAATCTCGCGCTGGTCGCGGCAAGTGAGGGTTTGCCAGACCAAATTAGCAAAGTCGTGCAGGTTGCAAGCGAAGTACAGCTGACATTATTTGACGGTATCACGAGCGAACAGCTCGACGAAGCAGTTATCCAGGCGACACTGCAGAATGTCAAAGACGATCCAGACTTTGATAGAATCGCTGCGCGCTTGTTGCTCAAAACTATTTATAAAAGAGTCCTTGGTCAGTATCGGACGAATGACGAGCTCAAAAAACTACATGAAACCAAGTTTGCTGGCTACCTGAAGCAAGGTGTGAGCGATGGTTTGCTCGACCCGCGCATGGCTGATAGCAAAGTATTTGACCTAAAGAAGCTCGCCAAGGCGCTCGACCCATCACTCGATGATCTGAGCAAATACCTGGGTGTCATTACCAATCGCAACCGCTACGCACTACGCAAGGGGAGCGGTGAGCCTATCGAAGTACCGCAGTTTACTCATATGCGTATTGCTATGGGTATGAGCTATAATGCAAAAAACCCAACTGAATCTGCGCTTGATTTCTACCAGCACCTTAGTAGTCTCGATTACGTACCTGGTGGTTCGACTCGTGTGAATGCCGGTGGTGCACACCCGCAACTGTCTAACTGTTTCTTGATGAACGTTGATGACGACATGGAGTCTATCATGAAAAGTGTGCGCGATACTGGCTTTATTGCCAAAGGTACAGGTGGTATCGGTATTGGCTTTACAAAGCTGCGTGCAGCTGGCTCACCTGTAAAAACGACAAACACCGAGAGTACTGGTCCGATTCCGTTTATGAAGATGATTGACACCGCACTCTTTGCAGTGAGTCGCAAGGGAAAAAAAGCTGGTGCTGCTGCCATGTACATGGAAAATTGGCATCTCAACTTTCCACAGTTCCTCGACCTCAAGCAAAACTCAGGCGACCCATATTTGCGTACACGCTTTGCCAATACGGCTGTGTTTATCTCTGATGAGTTTATGAAGCGTGTTGAAAAAGACCAAGATTGGTATTTGTTTGACCCAGCAGAGGTGATGGACTTGACCGAGCTCTACGGTGCAGAGTTTAGTGCTAAGTACAAAGAGTATGCCAAGCTCGCTGATGCAGGCAAGCTGCGCAAGTTTGAAAAAGTATCGGCGCGCCAGCAGTTTCGCCAGATCCTCATCCAGCTGCAAGCGACAAGTCACCCATGGCTGACATGGAAAGACACTATCAATGTGCGCGCGCTCAATAACAATACAGGCACTATTCACCTCTCGAACTTGTGTACAGAAATCACGCTGCCGCAAGACAACGACAATATCGCTGTGTGTAACCTCGTGAGTATCAACCTATCGGCACACCTGAACGCGGACAAAACATGGGACTGGGAGCGACTTGAAGCTAGTACGCGTAGTGCGATTCGCCAGCTTGACAACCTTGTTGACATTACTAATTTACCTGTGCCAGAAGCGCTCCATGCTAACAGTCAGACACGTGCGCTTGGTCTTGGATTTATGGGTCTTGCGGATGTGATAGAAAAACTGGGCTACAGCTATGAAAGTGATGAGACATATGATTTGGTCGACCAAGTGAGCGAATACATTAGCTACTATGCCATCGATGAATCAGCCGAACTCGCCAAGCAATTGGGTAGCTACCCAGCATTCAAGGGCAGTGGTTGGAGCAAGGGTGTATTGCCAATCGATACGCTCGATACGCTCGCCACAGATCGCAAAGTAAAAGTGAATATTGGACGCAAAGCGCGGCTTGACTGGGACAGCTTGCGCGGCAAGGTGAAAAAAGGCATGCGTAACGCCACACTCATGGCTATCGCACCGACAGCCAACATCGCGCACATCGCCGGTACGACGCCAGGCATCGACCCGCAGTTTGCTCAAATCTTTAGCCGCAGCACGCTCAACGGCAAGTTCCTAGAAGTAAACGCCAACCTGACACGCGACCTCAAAGCACTAGGTATTTGGGATCAAGTCAAAGATGAGTTGTTTGCCAACCAAGGTGATGTGCAACACATCGACGCTGTGCCGCAGACAATTAAAGATACCTACAAGACAAGCTTCCAGCTCAGCCCGTATGCGTTTATCGAAGTAGCGGCGCGCGCGCAGAAATGGGTAGACCAAGCAATTAGCCGCAATATGTATCTTGAGACACGCGATATCGATGAATACGTAAAGATTTATACAGAAGCCTGGAAACGCGGCCTTAAAACAACGTATTACCTGCATGTAAAACCTCGCCATCAGTCGGAGCAAACGACAGTGAGCGTAGAGAAGATTGCCGAGCAAAAAATTAAGCAGCAGAATTCAGGCCGTCGTGGCTTTGGTTTTGCAAAGAGTAAGTAAGGGGGAGAGAAGTATGACAAACTCACAGCAATCAACCGGGATTTTAGGGTCAGGTTTACGCGATGGATTGTCGCTGCACCCGGTGCGCTACCAATGGGCGTATGATCTGTATAACCAGGCCGTAGCCAACACGTGGTTTCCAAACGAAGTGCAGCTGGTGCAGGACTTGGCGGATTTTGAGAAGCTCACCGACGACGAAAAGCACGCGCTCAAGACGGTGATTAGCTACCTCAATCCAAACGAGTTGCTGATCAATAAGTCACTAGCATTTGGTATTTATCCCTACGTCAACGCTGCCGAAGCACAACTCTACCTCTCGAAACAGATGTGGGAAGAAGCCAATCACTTTATGACGTTTGAATACATCATTGAGACTTTTCCATTTGATCGCGAAGAGATTTACGAAGCAGGTTTCGGCAAAAAGAGCTTGGCCGACAAAGCTGATTTTCAAAACAAGCACCTCGACGTCATGCTTGACCCAAATCTCGATATCTACACACTTGAAGGCAAAAAAGATTTCGTGCGTTCGCTCGTGGCCTACAATATTGTACTCGAAGGTATTTGGTTCTACAGCGGCTTCATGGTTGGTATGAGCTTCCGCCAGCGTAATTTATTACGTAATGTCGGTAGCTTGCTTGACTGGATTACTAAGGATGAAAACCTACATCTAACATTTGGCATCAACTTGCTACTCACAATCCTCGATGAAAACCCTGAGCTGCAAACACAGGAGTTTGCCGACGAAATTCGCGCGCTTATCCTGCAGGCTGTAGAGCTCGAAGTTGCCTACAACAAAGATATGTTGCCACAAGGTATCCTGGGTCTCAATGCTGACTACGTGAACCAATATGTGAAGCATATGACTGATCGACGGCTTGTAGAGCTTGGCTTTGATCCAGAATACAACGTACCAAACCCTGCCAAGTGGATGGCGACCGCAAATGACACACTCGAACTAGTAAACTTCTTCGAAAGTACCAACACTAGTTACGAAGTGAACACCACAAAATAGCGACATAACTACAACATTTATCAGAGGTGGCGAAACTGCAAAATATAGTGACAAAACGCTATATGTAGCGTACAATTAACCATAAGCACCACCAAATAACAACAAGACAAGCAAAAAGGGGGAATATCAAATGAACGCAAACGCTATTATCTCGGACGACATGACGCTAGAGGAAAAACTCGCAGCTATCGACCAAGCTATGGCCAATGCACAGGCACAAGCTCAATCACAATCTAGCGATAACGGTACGATTGTTGCACCGCTTGACCCAGCGGACCTAACTATGTGTCTCGGTTGCCAATAGGCACTTGCAAAAAGAATCTTAACAACAGCAAGGCACTTCCAAATCGGAGTGTCTTGTTTATTTTTGGAGAAAACTATAATGAAAATTACGATTTGCGGCTCAATGCAATTTGATGCCGAAATGACGCGAGCCAAGACACAGCTAGAAGAGCGTGGCTACGAAGTAGATAAGCCAAATGCGGTAGAGGGGCATGTATATGCAGACAACCTTGATGCCAATGCAGGGCTCAAGCGGGGATTTATCGATGAACATTTTGCAAAAATCGATACATCCGAGGCAATTCTTGTGGTCAACGAAACCAAGCACGGTACACCTGGTTATATTGGTGGCAATACATTGATGGAGATAGCCTATGCCTATGCTCAAAAACTTGACATATACCTACTTAATTCAGTACAAGAACTTAGCTATGCTGACGAAATCCGTGGCATGCATCCGATTATGCTAAATGGTGAGCTGAGCAAAATTGACGAACATATTGCGTCGCTACCTCTGGTATATATGAGCACTGAGAGTATCATTAAACATACTGCGGTGGCGAGAGCAATGCGTCGAGCGGGTGTGCCGGTGCGCGTGGCTGGCAAAAAGGTTGACTCTGGTGTGGCCGAGCAGCCATATAGTATAGCCGAAACGTACGATGGCGCAATGAATCGTCACGCAAATTTGAAACAACTTGGTGTAGAGGCTGATTATTACGCCACAGTTGAAAGCGGCGTCGACAAAATCCACGAAAATCATAATGTGTTTGGCTGCACAGTGGCAGTGCTCGAAAAAGCAGGTGATGATCCAAAGGCGGGGATAGATTTTGATATAGAATTTCCGCATGATATGACAGACAAAGTACCATCGCAGTACCCCGATTTTGGTGTGCTTGTGCAGCAGGAATATAAATCTCGCTACAAAGATCCGATTACGCACATTACCAATGGGTCGCTCACTCGCGCACGGTTGATGGAAGGTGCTGTCTATAACGTGGCAGTGCAGCTGTAAAGTTCTAAAAAGTAGGCACCCGCACACCCCTACTAATAGGGGTGTGCGGGCAAGGAGGGTCGGTGGCTCAGTAGCCGTTGATCAGCTCGTGGCTGCGGATGTCGGTGATCCGATGGATACTGAAGACATGGGGGTCGCCGCTCTTGATTGCGGCAGCATCCGATGCTTGCTTGAGCCGGGGTAGCTTGGCCTTGAGTGGACTAGTGATCCACTTGAGTTGGCTGGGTAGCCGGTTGCTGAGCGTGATGACGAGGTCGACTCGTTTTTGGAACGCTGTGACTTCGTCAGGAAGCTTTTTGTTCATGACATTTCCTCTCCTAGTATCATTGAGTCTGAACATGTATATAATACTATAATTTTTGTATAATTACAAATACGCTACACCGTGCAAAGTGCTATAATATGATATATATGACTACAAAACTTCTTATCTTCGGTATTACTGGTGATCTGAGTCGCCGTAAACTTATCCCTGCACTGGAGCGCATTGCAGAAACAGGCGAATATAACGACCTAGAAATTATCGGCGTGTCGCGTCGCGAAGTAGAAGCATCTATGCTGATTCGTGATCCAGGGCTGGCTGAGCGTACGCACATTGTGACAATGGATTTGGCGGATGCGGCTGCTTACGAACATCTCCGTGAGGTTGTGAGTCTGAGCGAAGACGATCAGTTGCTAATCTATCTCTCTGTGCCACCAGCGGCATCAGGTCAGATTGTGCAGCTCCTCGGCCGCGCAGGTATCAATGATGACAGAGTAAAGCTCATGCTCGAAAAACCATTTGGTACCGACCTGGAAAGCGCACGCCATATGGCCGAACAGATAGAAGAATTTTATGATGATACACAGGTGTATCGCATTGATCACTACCTGGCCAAAGAAATGGTACAAAACATCGTGGCTTTCAGAGCTCACAATGCATTGTTTGCGCATGTATGGAACAACTCTGCTATCGAAAAGATAGAAGTGAATGCACTTGAACAGTTAGATATAGAGGGTAGAGCACAATTTTATGAACAAACCGGCGCTTTACGCGACCTTGTACAAGGGCATTTGATGCAATTGCTTTCTCTTGTAATTATGGATATTCCTGGTGATATGCACTGGAGTCAGGTGTCACAGCATCGGCTTGAAGCACTGCAAAAACTAGAGCCAGCTCGTGTGGAGCAGGCAGTGCGAGCACAATACGATGGCTACCGCGACGAGGTGGGCAATGCTCGTAGTAATGTTGAAACGTTTGTGTCGGTGCAGCTAGAATCGCGTGCCGATAAATGGCAGGGTGTGCCGTTGGTGCTTACTACAGGCAAGGCACTCGACCAAAAACGTACCGAGATTAAAGTGCATTTCAAGAAGTTTCACGCCGCTCAGACAAATTGCCTGACGTTTCGCATTCATCCGCTAGAAGGGATCGAGATTGCACTCAATACGCTCAAGCCGAACTATGAATACGAGTACGAAGAAACTCGGCTTTCGTTTGCGTACCCAGCCGACGTAGTATTGCCAGACGCTTACGAACAGGTGATTGTCGATGCGATTCGTGGGCATAAACATATCTTTACATCTAATGCTGAGGTAATTCGTAGCTGGGAAGTACTGCAGCCACTGGTGGAATTTTGGCAGTCGCACGCGCTTGACGGTATGTATCCAAAAGGCGCAACAGTCGAGCAGGTACTAGAGCTTACACTGGAGCGATAAAAAGGAAAAGCCCCGAGAGGCTTCTCTTTGCTGCAAGAGTTCCTTTCTCGGGGTTACAGCTCGATACGAGCTGAGAGTGGTGGATTGAACTCACGCTCTCCGCGGGTAATGCGGACCGAAAATGACCTCGGGCCAGCGACACGGATTTCGGTGATGACAAATGCATACATCTCGCCATCGTCGAAATAGGGTAGTACGTACTCGTCGAGATCATGCCCTTCGGCGATGGCCGTAAGCTTACGGAGATGATCATCTGCACGCCCCATAGGCATGAATTCTTCTTGGGTGGTTTTGCTGCTTGCGACGATGAGCTTCATGGTGAATCCTTTCATCTCGTCTTGATCAGCGTACGGATAGTATACAATAAAAAATTGACTTTTTATAATGTTTATGCTAAAATAGACTAACAATGTCAATAGAAAGATCGAAAATAAACAATTCTCCCAACCAAGAGGTCGCGCCAGATATCAAGGTGCAACCACTTACTCTCGATGATGCTGAGGCATATATGGCTCTTGTGGGCGATGAGCAGAATAAAGAGCGTATGCGCAAGGGTGGACTGCATTTGCAAGATATGTACAGAGATGCAGATGGCTTAAGAGCACACATCGAGAATGAAGAAGAGGGTAGTCGGAACGGTATTTGGGTAGGTGACCAACTAGTTGGTGGTATCGACGTCGTGGAGACTGACGAAAAGAACACCAAAGAAGTATCGTACTGGATTGACAAAGATTGGCGTGGCAAGAAGCTCGCACGAGGAGCTCTTGGTATAATCGCTCGTCAAGCAGACGAGGGCGGAGGGATACTGATAGCTAACGTCGATAAAGGTAATTTTGGCAGCATGGGTGTCCTCGATACGGCGGGTTTTCGAGAGCGACCAATGACAAATCCCAGTGAATATCGTTTTATCCGTCACCCTAGATCACCAAAACAGCAGTAGCTGATGGTCAACAGTACACTCCTGTCTCTCTCGCTTCGCCTATGTTATAATAAAATCCCATGGACAGGGAGACTAACATGGGGAAAACCAGAAAATATATCTTTGTAACAGGCGGGGTTCTGTCTGGAGTTGGCAAAGGCATTACTGCGGCAAGTATGGGTGCGGTGTTGCAAGCCAAAGGTGTTAATGTAACGATTCAGAAATGTGATCCGTATCTCAATGTAGATGCGGGTCTTTTAAATCCTGTCGAGCACGGCGAGTGTTTTGTGACGCGCGACGGTGCCGAGACGGATTTGGATCTCGGGCATTACGAGCGATTTCTAGACATAGAGGTGACGCAAGAGTCTGCTACGCTCTCTGGTAGGTTGCTGCGCCAGCTCATAGAAGATGAACGCGCGGGCAAATTTGGCGGTAAGACAGTGCAGCTAGTGCCGCATCTCACAAACGCGATCCAAGACGCGATAGAAAAATCTGGTGCAGGTAGCGACGTGCACTTTGTAGAAATTGGCGGCACGGTGGGTGATTATGAGGGTCTGAGCTTCATCGAGGCAATTCGTGAATTTGCATCGCGCGTAGGCCGCGAAAACTGTCTGTATGTGCATGTGGTGTATGTACCCCATATCAATACTAGTCATGAATTTAAGACCAAGCCAGCCCAAAACGCGCTCAAAGATCTCCGTAGCTTTGGCATTATGCCAGACTGCCTCGTGGTGCGTACAGATGACCCAGCGCCAGAATCAATTGGCGACAAAATCGCCATGTTTGGCGGCGTTGCGCGCGACCATGTAATTATGATGCCAAATGCCAGTACGGTATACGAGATTCCACTTACAATTGCTAGAAGTGGTATCAACGACGTACTGACGCAGTTTACAGGCAATACTACAGAGCCCGCACTCGACACATGGCAGCAGCTGATTGTCCGCGAATCGGATGTAGAGGCACCAAAAGTACGTGTGGGCATGGTGGCAAAATATATGCACAACGACGATACGTATATTTCTGTCATAGAGGCACTCAAGGCTGCGGCGTGGACAGAGAAGGCGCAACTTGAACTAGTGTGGATCAATGCAGAGCAGGCGAGTGATGAGGATTTTGCAGGTGTAGATGCAATCTTGGTGCCTGGCGGATTTGGCGCACGTGGTGTGGAGGGCAAAATTGCGGCTGCAGAGTACGCACTGACGCACAACAAGCCATACCTAGGTATTTGTTTGGGTATGCAGGTGGCAGCTATTGCGGCGGCACGCAGGAGTGGCCTCGCAGATGCTAACAGCGCAGAGTTTGATGATGTAACACCACATAAAGTAATTTACATTATGGATGGACAAGAAGGGCTAGAATCGACAGGCGGTACTTTGCGACTCGGTGACTACCCTGCGATATTAGAGGCTGATTCTAAGATAGCGGGACTCTATGGTGCAACAGAAGTAACTGAGCGTCACCGCCATCGTTACGAAGTGAACAACGAATTTCGCCAGAGCATAGAAGACGGTGGACTGCGTATTGTTGGCACTAGTCCAGAGGGTACGTTGGTAGAATTTGTTGAAGCCCTCGAACACGATTTCTTTGTAGCAACCCAGGCGCATCCAGAGTTTCGTTCGCGGCCAATGCGAGCACACCCTTTGTTTGTGGGGTTGGTCCGAGCTGCTTTGGGTAAACGATAGACTATTGACTTTTTATAATGTTTATGCTAATATTGAGCTATAAACGTAATTAAAAAGAAACAGTAATGGACAAAGTAACTCACGGTATATATGAATTCGAAACAGCGCAGATTGGTGCGGGCGATGATATGCGTGTGCTGAATTTCCTTGTCGAACAGGTGCAAGGGTTGATGCCTGTGTCTGGCGGTGCCGAAGAGCTTGGTGTGTCGAACTCCAACGCTTTTGCAGAATCTGCATAGTTTTTCAGGGGTGGTGCGGGCAATTATGGTATAATTACCCCTATGGAACAACTCTCTCATACTATTGCAGAGGCGATAAAAACTGAATTTGATATCGAGCAGGTGCCAGTATTGTCACGTCCTGAGGTGCAATTTGGTGATTACACTACTAATGTCGCGATGCGACTTGCGGGGTCACTGGGGCAAAATCCACGTGCCATTGCTGAAAAGCTCGCCGAGACATTATCCGAGAGTGGTGAATATGAAAAAGTAGAGGTCGCAGGGCCTGGATTCTTAAACATTACGCTCAAGCCAGGTGCACTTTTGGCATTGACACAGAAAAACCCGACACCAGTGTACTCTGGACAAAACATAGTGTTTGAGTATAGCTGTCCAAATGCATTCAAGGAGCTGCACACAGGTCACTTGTATCAGACGATTTTTGGTGACATCGTATCGCGTTTGTTCCTCGTAGGCGGCGCGCGGCTACACCGCACTAGCTTTGGCGGGGATGTAGGTTTGCATGTGGCGAAGTGTTTGTGGGGTATGCGTCATGAGCTTGGTAGTGACGATCCTGTGGGACTCGACGCGATTGAGGCGGATCCGTTTGCGCGGGCGCGTTGGATTAGCGGCTGCTACGTGGTGGGCGCAAAAGCCTACGAAGACGACGAGGCGGTCAAACAGGATATCGATGAGCTCAACAAAACGATCTATG
>CAZQJY010000001.1:0-64486 GCA_964593465.1 uncultured Candidatus Saccharibacteria bacterium | reverse complement strand
CTATGGCTTCCACGATAGCAATGATCACGAATCAAACTTAGCGAAGCTGTATTGGGTGACGCGCCAGTGGAGCTTTGACTACTTCGAGGCGTTTTATGCGCTGATCGAAACCATGCCACTCAAGTATTACCCAGAGAGTGAGACAGCGCCTGTGGGGCTAGAAGTCGTGCGAGAGCAGCTTGCGGCTGGTAAGCTCAAAGAGTCGGACGGCGCGGTAGTGTTTGAGGGCGACGAATCCAAGCACCTGCATACCCGTGTATTTATTACCAGCAAGGGCTTGCCAACGTATGAAACCAAGGATATCGGCGTGATCTGGAAAGAAAAAGCTGACTACGACTTTGATCATCGCTATTTGCTGACAGGCAACGATCAAAAGGAATACATGCGCGTAGTGTTTGCAGCGGCCGAGGCATTTCGCCCTGAGCTTGTTGGTACGATGACGCACTTTACCAACGGCACGGTGCGATTTGGTGATGGCAGCAAGATGAGCTCACGGCTTGGTAATGTGACGCGTGGTATCGACGTAGTGGATGCCGTGCGTGAAAAGGTAGCCGAGCTTGTACAAGATGAAAAGCTTGTGAATGATGTGGTGATTGGCGCGATTAAGTATGCGTTTGCCAAGTATCGTTTGGGTGGCGATATCGCGTTCAATCTTGACGAAACGGTGAGCTTACAGGGAAATTCCGGTCCATACCTGCAATATGCACATGCTCGTGCTCGCCGCATCCTTGAAAAAGCCGATGGTAGTGCTGGCCAATTAGCCGACGTGCGTGTCGAAGACCGTGCGCTCGTGCGCAAACTAGGTGAATACCATGAAGTTGTCGATGTGGCGATTCGCGAACTTGCACCGCATCATATCTGCAATTATCTATTTGAGCTCGCGCAAGAATTCAATCGCTATTATGAGGTAAATCAAGTGGTGGGCAGTGACCACGAGCAGCACCGCCTCGCGCTTGTGGCGCTCTATGCCGATACGCTGCGTGCAGGGCTCATGATTTTGGGTATTGTTGCACCAGACAAAATGTAGTATAATCCAAGTCGTGAAGACATTTCGAAACAACACAACAGAACTCCGCGGCAACCTCTGCCTCGTGATGTTTATTGATGTGTAGCGTCGAGAAGTTTTCATTTTCACCAGAATCCTCACTCGCCGCTCCCACCAAAGAGCGGCGACTTCTTTTTCTCCGGATGAGTAAGAGAAGCGATGAGGTGTCCAGTCAAGGGGAGATTCCCTGGCTGTGTGAACAATTTGGAGGAAAAATGAGTAGCATGAGAGAGACCGCAGAACTTTCTGCGGTAGTTCGTTGCCTTGCTAGCAGGGAAGCATGTCTGCGATTCAGCGCTGTGCGCGGTGAGGCTGGGTACGATAGTTACGGCGATGCCGTTGTCGGGGAGAGACTCGAGGTCGCGGGTCAGCCGCTGTCGGCATCGAAGTTCAAGCGGGCGCTCTGCTGGCTCGTGTATCATGGCTACGTCTACTGCGCGCGCTATGATCGGCACGAGCATCGGGACGGGACTATCTCGTACCAACTCAGAGGTTCCGATGAGCCGTATGACGCGTACACTCCCGTTGCGATCGAGTACAAGCCGACGAGCAGGTTCCAGGAGCTGGTCGACGAGCTGGGTGTGACGCCTGTGGCAACCCCTATGTTCTTCGCCTCGTAATCCGAGGCGAACACTGTAGCGACCCGGCTGAGCACTACCATGCTCGCCGGGTCGCTACAACACCTATTTTTCCTCCTAACTTTCCCTGATATGATATAATTTGGCGTAACAACAAGGTGTAACAACGGGTGTGGAGATAAGGTGATTATGGCAACAAAAGATACTACCAAGAAAAAACCGACCGCGGCCGCAAAAGCAAAGGCTAAGGCCGAGGCAGCGAAAGAACGTGCAGCCGAAGCGCGCAAGCAAGCACGTACAGCTACAAAAGGTCACGCGAGCGGTTTTGTGGAATTTATCCGGACACAAGGTGTCGTAGGGCTTGCGGTCGGTCTCGCGATTGGTACTGCAGCGGGCGACACGGTGAAGAAGCTCGTCGAAGGCTTTATCAACCCAGTCGTGCAGTTTATCGTAGGCTCGCAGCAAGGTTTGCAGTCAGCGACATGGCGCGTAGAGCTGTGGGGTCGTAACGCTGATTTTGCTTGGGGTGCATTTGTGTCTTCGGCCATTACACTTACAGCTACGGCTTTGGTGATCTATGCCATCATCCACTTTGCCAAGCTCGATAAGCTCGACAAGAAGAAAAGCTAGTCTTATCGACCACTTACGAAGCGTCTTGCTTCTTCGCAAGACGCTTTTGCTTTGGAAGTAGATGCAACAGGGGTATAGTGAAGGTATATGGCAGAGCGTCTGAAGTATCCATTTAGCCGGGAGCAGACACACGGTACAGTATCGCGTGCGAGTCGCTCTGTGCCTGCACGTCTCTCTCATCTGCATCAAGGGTATCAGGATAAGCGAAGGTTGCTTGATGTTGTCACGATGCGCGAGAAGGCTCGTCTCAAAGAGTTGTACGGATTAGGCAACCGTGACCTGCCGGCATACAAGCACAAACAAGAGATAGTCGATATCGTCGAAAATTACAAAGCGTGTATCATTGGTGGTGCGACGGGTAGTGGCAAGAGTACCCAAGTGCCGCAGTTTTTGTATGAAGCAGGCTATGACAAGATCTATGTCATGGTACCGCGTCGTGTCATTGCCGACGGCCTCTATGATCGTATTTGCGAGGAAATGTCTGGTCAGCTTAGCGAAGAAGAGCTAGAAAACGCCATCGGCGTGATGCACGGTGAGCGTAGCGAGACGCATGAGGACAATCGTATCGTCATCATGACGCCCAACACGTTTTTGCGTGCGGGCAATGAGATTGAGCAGCAGCATGGTGATAAAAAAGTCGCTATCGTGGCCGATGAAATGCATGAGGCTAATGTGTATACGGAGATTGCGGCTGGTGTCGGACTCAAATCTGTCGAAACACATGACAATTGGCGCTTCATCGCTGCGAGCGCGACGCACAATGAAGCAGTCCTACAAAGGCCACTGGGTAAGGTCAACGATGGGATAGCACCGAGTCTCAAGATCGAGGGTCGGCCATTTGAACTTGAGCAGCATGAATGCCCAGACGATACTGTGATGCAGGCTTATGCCAAATACGGCGGCGAAGCTGAAAAGTCGATGATTTTTACCTCTGGCAAGGCCGAGATAGACCATATTATCGACAAAACACGGCATGAGCTGGAGCTACAGGAGAAAGGCTCGTCGCATAAAGTGGTGTTTCGTAAGCTTCATAGCGAGCTGACTGAGCGTGAAATTAGTCATATCAATGACCCAGTGTCCGATGGCTATCGCTTGGTAATTGTATCCTCACCTGCGGGTATGTCGGGTATCACAATCCCTGGTGTGACACATGTGTTTTCTGACGGCACTATCAATCGTGAAGAGCTTGATGACGATGATGTATCGGGGCTTTCTCGGGAATACCTCTCGCAGGCGGGTATTACGCAACAATTTGGCAGAGCAGGGCGTGATGTGCCAGGTGGCAAAGGTTACTTGTGCCAGCCAACTATGATCGAAGAAGACAAGATTCGTGACAAAGGCCAAGAGGTTGAAGAACTGGCTATGCCATACAAGCCATATCACAAACGGGATAAGTTTGAGCCAGCAGAAATCTACAGCACCAACCTAGCGGGTATTATATTATCAGTTGCAAATCTAGATATGGAATTTGCTGAAGTCAACGAATATTTGCCGCACCGTGTGCAAGAGGTATCCATCACTAAAGCCAAGCAGCAGCTGATGCGCCTCGGTGCACTCGACCACGACGGCAAAATCACCGATATTGGTCGGCAGATGAGCCAGTACCAGATTCGACCAGAGCTGTCTCGCGGCATTGTAGAGGCGATGCGTGGCAAGAGGCCGATTTTGCATCTCGCCCGCATTGCCATCGTGGCCGCTGCGGTGGGTGCGGGTGGTGTGCAAGATTTTCGAGACAAACGGTCTAGGGAGTGGGAGAAGCTGCTCGATGAATCTACGACTGATGATATGGTCGCCCAGTACGATATCGTGACAGCACTACCGACGGGAGACCCAGACCAAGATGTCAACTTTATTGCTGGACACGACCTGAGCTACAAACGCATCTCGCAGACACAAAAAGTTGCTCGCAAGATTATGCGCACGCTAGGTATCGAACCGCGCAATGTCGTACATGCACCGATGAACTACCAAGAGGCACAGGCGATTCGAGATGACTTGACGGCGGGTATGATCGATCTCATATACAAATACACTCGGAAGGAACGCACCACGACCCAATATCGCAATATTCACTCTGATGAGCCAGACCGTTCCCGGGCGCTGAGCGATCGTAGCATTACGCCAAAAGACACGCAATTGTTGGCTGGTTTTCCTCGGTGGTTTAAAAAGACAAGACGAAGTAAGTCTAAAGCTGTCGAGCGGGTGAAGCATGATGTAGTGGAGCAGACGATGCCAGTTGATCCAGAAGTTGTGGGGCGACATGCTACTGCGGCTGGTTTGCTGTCATATAACGCAGTAGGGCGTGTCAAAGACGGTGATATGATCAAGACAGAGGTGCAACCAATGTTTGGATCACTCAAGGTAGGTACGACCGAACGTCATGTGACAGATCGGATGATTCCCGAAGAGGCTCAAGCCACTCTTGTCCAATGGGTGCTCAATGAGCCGGGGTACAATCAAAACGCCTTTCGAGATCTTGCGGTAGAGTTGGAGCGTTATACAAAGACGATTCCTGAGGATACACTCCAAAAGTACCTTAAAAGCGACGCTCCTACAGAGATGGTGACACAAAAATCCATCACCGACCTTATCAAACTCTACGCAGAGAGGACAACGAGCAAAAGCGAAATTGATAGATTGCTTGGCGCGCATATGTATAGCAAAAATATCGGTATTGAGCAGTATTTTGAGCAACCAAATCGTGAGTATCTTGAGCAGTGTTCTATCCCCAGTATCGTGATAGATGGGCAGTATCTCAAAGTGCAATATCTCGCTGATGATGAGCGTACTCCCTATGTGGCAATCGATCCACGTAGACGAGAGCTGCTGGGGGCCGTCCGTCGAGCTGACAAATCACAGCTCACACTACCGGATGGTAGGCTGATTCATGTCAAAACAGGTGGTAAGTTTGTGTCACCGTATGATGTGTAGGGTATACTAGTACATATGACAAAAAAAGCAAAACTGCTCTGGATGGATCTAGAGATGACGGGGCTTGACCCTGGTAAAGACCGCATACTTGAAGTGGCCGTAATAGCAACAGATTGGAATTTTAAAGAAATTGCCACATATGAAGCGGTGGTAAAAGTCTCTGATGATCTAGTGGCGACGCGGATGGTGGGTGAGTTTTGGGACAAATATGCCGATGTACGCAGCGCACTGGTGGCGCAAAATGAGACTGGGCGCCAGGTAGAGGTTGTTGAGGATGAGCTGCTCGCGTTTCTTGACGAGCATTTTGCAGGCGAAGAGCGAGTGCTTCTCGCGGGTAATTCAATCCACCAAGACCGCAAGTTTATCGACAATGAATGGCCGCGGCTAGCGGCACGTCTGCACTACCGTATGCTCGACGTGACAGCGTGGAAGGTGGTGATGGAAGGCAAATACAAAAAGAAGTTTGCCAAGCCAGAGCAACACCGTGCACTTGAAGATATCCGCGGTAGCATCGAGGAACTGGAATATTATATGAAAAAGGTAAAAGCATGACGCACAAAGAATTTGAAGACTATATACTGCAATTTACCGATGTGTGGTTAGATTATCCATTTGGCGAGGGCACGGCGGTGTATAAATATGGCGACAAAGAGTCTGGAGGCAAGATTGTAGCGATTGTGGCCGAGGGTAGCAATCCGCTGCGTGTGAGCCTGAAATGCGACCCTGTGCTAGCGGTGAATCTACGTGAGAAGTATGAAACAGTATTGCCGGGATATCACCTAAATAAAAAACACTGGAATACTATCATCTGTAGCGGGCAGCTAGCGGATGATGAGGTGTTTGATCTTGTGCGACTGAGCTACCGGCTAGTGAGTGGCGATCAGGTCGCTAGTTAGTAGCGTTTTGCTTCGTCTGATGTACGCCATTCGGTGATAGATTTTTGGCTTGCCTTGAAGTTGTCGATGTTTTTGTCGACGAATTCTTTCATAGACTTTGATTTAGTGGTCTTGCCCACGCTTTCCATGGTGTTGACGATGGCCTGTAGTTTAATATCCATTTCACTGGCATAGGTACGATCGTATTTGGCATTGAGGCGCGCATCGTCTAGAGTTTCAAGAAACTTCTTGTCATGATATGGCTCTTTGGTAGCGCTTGATTTGAGTTTGGATGGCTGCTGGCCAGCGTTGGTCAGGGGTGCTTCCATATCCCGAATGGCGTTGTGCAGGTGTGTACGCGTTGAGCTGTTGATACTGGATAGTTTACTACTTTTGAGTAGTTTGCCAGATGTTGCGGTGGTTTTTTCTATGTCTACGAGAGTGGTATAGAGAAGTACTGGCTTGTTGCTGGTGGCTGTTTTTGGCTGCATAAAGAGTATGGCTGCCGCAGCGAGAAGCGCTACTGCGAGTCCTATGCCAAGGAAGATGAATTTCTTATTGAGAAAGGTAGAACCGGTAGAACCTGCTGTTGTGACAGGCGCAATCTGGCTAAGGTGATCGACAGTGTACTGGCCATTGACCATCTGCCCAGGTACGACGTTTGCAGTAGGTTGAGTGCCTGGCTGTTGCGGCGGTATGCCTGCTGCTTGGATATAAGAGCTTGCGTCGGCAGGTCTGTTGGCATTTGGGTCGACGGGCGGCGCATACCATGAGGCTGGCGTAGCTGGCTGATTTGGTGGGATGGCAGGAGTTTGTTGTACGGGTGCCTGATATGGCTGTGGGGACGTTGCTCCGGGGTATGGCTGCGGTTGAGGCGGCACGGCTCCAGGTTGGTTTGGGTTAGGTGTTTGGTTTGGATCCATAGTTATTACTATTTAACCATAAGCAATAGGGGTAGACAAGGGGTAAAGTGGTATACTAATAGGTAATGCAGGATGCTAAGGAAGAAGTACGAGCTAGGCTGGCCATCGAAGATGTGGTAGGCGAGTATGTGGAGCTCAAGCGGGCAGGGCGCAATTTCAAGGGATTGAGCCCTTTTAGCGGTGAGCGGACGCCAAGCTTTTTTGTGAGTCCAGAGAAAAATATTTGGCATGATTTTTCTAGCAACAAGGGCGGTGATGTGTTCAGTTTTGTGATGGAAGTAGAGGGTATGGACTTTCGCCAGGCACTAGAGCATTTGGCGCGTAAGGCAAATGTCGACCTGAGTCTGTATCAAAATGCTCAAGCGCGCAGTATTGCAGCCAAGAAAAAGCGACTAGGTGAAGCCAATGAGTTAGCGGCCAAATATTTCCAGCATAGCATGATGCGCAATAAGCATGCGCTAGAGTACATTTTCAAAAAACGTGCCATCTCGCGCGAAACAGCCGAGGCGTTTCGATTAGGCTACGCGCCAGAAAGTGGTGATGCGTTGGTGAAATTCCTTACGAGCAAAGGCTTTGCTCGTCAAGAGCTCAAGGACGCGGGGCTCACCAATCGGTTTGGTGGTGATTTGTTCAAAGGCCGCATGATGGTGCCGCTCATGGACGGCTCGGGTAGGGTGATTGGTTTTACTGGCCGTATCATTCGCGACGACCCAAATGCACCGAAGTACCTCAATACGCCAGCCACACTGTTATACGACAAAAGTTGGCATGTATTTGGCCTCAGTCAAGCAAAAGAAGCAATCCGTACAACAGATTATGCCGTGGTGGTGGAGGGAAATCTGGACGTGGTGAGTAGCTGGCAGGCAGGCGTGCGGCAAGTGGTGGCGACGGCCGGTACGGCTATGACGCTGCACCACCTCAAGGCGCTCGGGCGGCTTACGGGTAACATTCGTCTGAGTTTTGATGGTGACAAAGCAGGTGTCGCGGCAACTGAACGTGCTATACCAATAGCCGAGGATGCAGGCGTGAGTCTGACAATCGTGAGCTTGCCCGATGGTGCCAAAGATCCAGATGAATTGATCCAGCAAAATGTGGCTTTGTGGCAAGCAGCGATTGATAATGCTGAGCCAGTAGTAGACTGGATTTTGCGTCAGTATCAGTCACGTCATGATGTAACTACAGCAGCGGGCAAACGTGCATTTACCACTGCTGCACTTGATGTGACGAAGGCGCTCAAAGACCCAGTAGAGCAGGAGCATTACCTGCAAAAAATTGCCGAAATTAGTAACACTACGCTTGCAACACTACGCACAAAAATGGCTACTGGTACAGAGGTAAAGAAAGCGTATAAAAAAGTTGTACATCAACCTGAATCAAATGATGATCAGCAACACACGCATCACGACAGTGTGCTGGCACTTGGGCTAGTCGACGATACGGTACGAGAACTGTTTGTGGAGACATCGCCTGAGTTGTTTGTGAGTGAGGCGCGCCAAGCGGTAGCTCGCTATTTGCAATCCGCGGAAGCAACGGTAAGCGATACGCCCAAGGAGTTGCAAAAATACGATGACTATGTAAAAATATTACTATTGAGGGCCGATGCACGATACGCCGGGTGGACAGATACAGATAAGTTCCACGAAGCCGCGCGCTTGCTCCGCCGCATAAAGGATGAACACAAGAAACAACAAAAACAGCAACTCACAGAACAGCTTCGTGACGCTGAAACAACAGGTGACGACGCGAAAGTGCGTGAGTTGATGCAAGCAATCCAAACTCTAAACAAGGAAATTCATTCATGAGCGATGATATCGCAAAACCTGCTGAAGACGAAGTAGTAGACGCTAGCGGCGGTGCGCCAATTAGTGACTTCGAAGAGCCAAACGTTGACGATCTAGCCGACGAAGAGGAGATGGACGAAGAGACGCTCAATGGTCAATATCTTGACGACGTGAGCGACGACTCAGTACGTCTGTATCTCCGTGAGATTGGTAAGATTCCACTACTCAACGCTGAGGAAGAGTTGGCACTTGCACAAGAAATTGTAGCTAATCGCGACGAGCTGGCAGAAATTCAAGAAAAGCTAGCAGATGAAGAGGCTGAGTTGACATCAGTGGAGCGCAGTAAGCTCAAATCTCGTGCTGTCAAACTGAGCAAGCCAAAAGACAAGATGGCCGAAGCCAATATGCGACTGGTGGTGTCTATCGCCAAACGCTACAGTGGACGCGGGCTCGACTTTCTCGACCTGATCCAAGAGGGCAACACAGGCCTCCTACGCGCAGTCGAGAAGTTCGATCCAGACAAGGGCTTTAAGTTTAGTACCTATGCAACGTGGTGGATTCGCCAGGCTATCACTCGCGCCATCGCCGACCAAGCTCGTGTGATTCGTATTCCTGTCCACATGGTAGAGACAATCAACAAATTGCTCCGCACCCAGCGCCGCATGACACAAGAGCTCAACCGCGAGCCAACCATGGAAGAGCTGTCCAAAGAGCTCGAGATGGAGCCAGAGAAGATTGAATACGTGATGAAGATCAAGCAGGATATCCACTCGCTTGATGCTGGCGTGGGTCGCGACGGCGACGACGAAGACAGTGTGCTTGGCGACTTCATCGAAGACGAAGATACTAAGACACCAGAAGTATCTGCTAGTGAGCAATTGCTTAAGGAGCAAGTACAGTCAGTACTTTCGACACTGAGTGAGCGCGAGCAGAAAATCGTTAAAATGCGCTTTGGCCTAGAAAACGGCAAAAGTCACACACTCGAAGAAGTGGGACAAGAATTTGCTGTTACTCGCGAGCGCATCCGCCAGATTGAGGCGAAGGCGCTGGCTAAGCTGCGTAAGCACAAGGATGCCAAGAAGTTGCACGAATACCTAGGCTAATATCGCTATGGTTAGTATCTTAAACTCCCAGGTGTCTGGGAGTTTTTGTTATACTGGTAAGTAATGAAACTACCAGAAATCATCGGCATAGCCGGCACGAGCGGTGCTGGCAAGGATACAACGGGGCATTTGCTTACCAATTACGGATATAAGTTTACTAGTCTGAGTGATACGCTGCGAGCAGAGCTCGACGTGCTTGGGCTGGAACATACGCGTGAGAATTTGCGCGGGCTGAGTAGTCGGTGGCATCGCGAACACGGCGCAGAGTATTTGACGCTACGTACGATTATGAAGTATCAAAACGAAAAAGAATCGTTTGACTACAAGGGTCTTGCAATAGGTAGCATTCGTCGCCCGGCCGAGACAAAAGTGATTCAGGAGCATGGTGGCATGGTGCTATGGCTCGATGCCGATAGGCGAGTGAGGTTTGATCGTATACAAGCAGCGCATCGTGGACGCGCGGAAGATGCAGCGAGCTTTGAGCAATGGTGCGCTGATGAAGATGCAGAGATGACACCGCCGGTTGATGATGACGGATCGGCGCTTAATATGGCAGGTGTGCGTGAGATGGCAGATGTAAAGGTTGATAATAGCTTTGAAGATGAGAGTCACTTTGACTCTCATGTGATTGAACTTTTTGAGTTACACGATTAGTTATCGAGTGAATCGTAGTTCTTGTACAAGCCTGTCGAGTCGTTCGTAGAAGACATCTCTGCTATTGTCGTTGACAATATAGTGATCAGCAAGCGCAATTGGCGCAGCCTTGTGTTCGTATTCGGCCTCTGCGATGTCGCGTGTGGTGGCTTCGGTGCGGGTGAGGGGGTTGTTCGGACGCTTTTCGAGTCGGCTGTAGCGAGTACGTTTTGGTGCGACGATAGCGACGGTGGTTACGCTGCCAGGGAATGTACTCAATAGAGCACGGTATTCTTCTAGCGAGCTAGAGCCGTCGGTGATGATACGACGTTGGCCTGCGTCGATAAGCTTGTGGAAATGCGGTAGAGTGTGCTGTTTAATGAATTTGGCATGACCTTGCGATAATAGTTGCGAGATGAATGCTCGCTCTTTTTCTGGTGTGGGCTCGATGTCGGCACGTATCATACTTTGACGTATGATGTCACCAAACGAAACTTTTGGGATGCCACGAGCAGCCATGTACTCGGCAGCAGTTGTCTTGCCGGCACCTACTAGACCTACAAAGGAGATGATTTTGATGTCGCGGTGATCGCTCATGTTATGTATTATAACAAAATGGATATGCTTTTGTATCGGGCACTACTTGGTTATTATAAGAACATGAATTTATTCAAAGAAGGTCGAGCTGCTTGCGAAGGTATGGACTTTTTTCAGCAAGAGCGTGACGGAGAAACACACAGGCAGTTTGAGGTACGAGCCAAAAAAGAACTTGTGCCGATATGCGGTAGCTGTGCCATAAAGGCAGCGTGTCTATCGCATGCGCTTGAACACAATATTGATTTTGGCGTGTGGGGTGGATTAACACCAGAACAGCGAAAAGAGCTGCGCCGTCGAGGTGTGGGCGGCCTGGCTTCTTAGTAGTATGGTGTAGGTACATGCTACACTAGTAGTATGACAAAACGGCTAGTAGTGATAGACGGGAAATCAATTTTTTATCGGGGCTATTTTGCCATGCCGGGGCTGAGCACCAAAGACGGTGCACCGACGGGTGGTGTGTTTGGATTTGCAAGCTTGGCTATTGAGATTATCAAAAAACTAGAGCCGGATTATGTGGCGGTAGCGTGGGATAAAAAAGGCACGAGCATACGCAGGCGCAAAGAAATTTTGCCAACGTACAAAGCAGGGCGCAAGACGCCACCGCAAGATTTCTTTGACCAAATTCCGATTTTGCACGAAATGTGCGAGGCATTTGGTTGGCCGCTCTACGAAGCTGATGACTACGAAGCTGATGACATCATGGGTACGTTTGCAGTGCTCGCGGCTGCCGAGGGTATCGAGACGTGTCTCGTGACGAGTGACCTGGATATGCTGCAGTTGGTGAACCCGCTGGTACATGTCTATGCGATGAAAAAAGGCCTGGCAAACATTGAGCTGTATGATCCAGAGCATTTTGAAGAAAAATACGGTATCGAAGTAGAGCGGTTTGTAGATTACAAGGCGCTCGTAGGGGATAGCTCTGATAATATTCCAGGTGTCCCGGGTGTTGGGCCAAAAGCCGCATCAACGTTGCTTGCTGAGTACAAAGATCTCGATGATATTTACATGCACATTGGCGATATCAAGCCAACACTTGCTAAGAAGCTGGAGGCCGGCAAAGAGTCTGCCTATCTCAGTAAAGAAGTCGCTGCGATATGGACAGACGCACCCACGCCACTTGATCTCGACGATATGGATGTACATGATTTGGATATTCCGCGACTCGTGGATCTGCTCAAAAAGCTTGAGTTTAACTCGCTTGTTGGTCGCTTGCCTGCGCACATGCAAGATGTGGTGCCACAGGGTGGATTGTATGTTGAACACAAAATTGATTCACTCAAAATTGTGCCGTGGACAGATGAGATTTCTATCGATGAGCGAGTCGTCCTGCATGTACATGAGGGTAGTGTATGGCTGTCGCTGGATGAGTCACGAGTGATGACGGCGCCAATTGCTGATGTGTCAGACGCAACGTGGAAATTGCTGGGTATGGCGCGCGTCGTTGGTTACGATGTCAAAAAAACGCTGCACGAACTAGCCGATGCAGGAATTGCTACAGCGATAGACGAGGTCTACGATATCCGCCAGGCGGCGTTTTTGCTCGACCCGTTGCAACGAGATCGTAGCTTGTCTGCGCTACTTGGTGCGGACGTCGATATGGATAATGCAGGTGAGGTGGCGGCGGCATTGTGGAGTGTGTATCATACACAGGTTGAGGCGTTTGGCTACAAGCCGAAAGTAGCCGATATTGCCGAGCGGTTCGATTTTCCGCTCGTGCGATTGTTGTTTGATATTGAACGACGCGGTGTCAAAATCGACATAGCGCGGCTGCACGACATGAGCGGCGAACTCGGTGCTGAGTACGAGAAGTTGCAACAAGAAATTTATTCACTTGTCGGTTATGAATTTAATATTGGTTCACCCGCGCAGCTTGGCGAAGTATTGTTTACAAAGTTGCAGCTGCCAACAACAGGCATCAAACGTGGCAAAACTGGCTACAGCACCGATCAAAAAACGCTGGATAAATTACGCGGGCAGCATCCAATTATCGAGCTGATTGAGCGCACACGTGAACTTGCCAAGCTCAAAAACACCTATGTCGATGCGCTGCCAGAACTTGCCGATGCAAACGGTAGGTTGCATACAACTTTTAACCAAGATGTGGCGGCGACAGGTCGGCTGAGTAGCACCGCACCAAATCTACAGAACATCCCGATCCGCAGTGAACTTGGGCGCACCATCCGCACGGCCTTTGTGGCGGAGCCGGGCAATGTACTGGTGAGTGCGGATTATAGCCAGTTTGAGCTGCGACTCGCGGCAGTATTGGCTGGCGACAAAGAACTTACCGAAGATTTCAATAGCGATGTCGATATCCATACCAAGACGGCATCGGAGGTCTACAGTATCCCCATGGAAGAGGTGACAAAAGATCAGCGCCGCGATGCCAAGGTGATTAACTTTGGCGTACTGTATGGCATGAGCCCGCATGGCCTTGCTGCTGCCACAGGTATGGGATTTGGCGAGGCCAAACGGTTTATCGATCATTATTTTGAAATTCGGGGGCCTATCCGTGCATTTATAGATGCAACGCTCGCGCAAGCCGAAAACGAAGGCTACGTAGAGACGTATTTCGGCCGCCGTCGCCCCACGCCAGACGTCAAGAGTAGCAATTTCATGGTACGCGAAAGTGCCAAACGGGCCGCCGCAAATATGCCGATTCAGGGTACCGAAGCGGACTTGATGAAGCTCGCCATGCTTGCTGTGGAGAAAAAACTCGGTAGTGATGGCATGCAAATTTTGCAAATCCATGACAGCATCTTGGTCGAAACACCAAAAGAAACGGCCGAAAAAATCGGCGAGATTTTGCAATCCACCATGGAATCCATCGCACCAGAATTGCCTGTAAAGCTGAAAGTGGATGTGAGCGTGGGTGATAATTGGGGAGCTTTGTAATGCTCGAGCAATCGTTTCAGGTTGGTATAAAAGCTGTAGCCAGAAATCAAGAAGGCGCAATACTTGCTATTCACGACACGAAAAGTGACAGATGGGATATTCCCGGAGGGCGAATAGACGCGGGCGAGGATATTGTTGATTGTTTGAATCGTGAGCTACGTGAAGAGATTGGTGTATCGGCAACTAATCTTACGTTAGGCACCGTCACGACGTCGCTCATCACATTGCCCAAGGCTCCCGACCATCGCTTGCTGCTTGTTGTGTACAAGGTGGAGCTGGCGGGTGAGCCGTTTGCAAATGAGGCAAATACAGAGCTGGTGTGGCTTCGTGCGCAAGATTTAGCAACAAAAATCACCAATAAGTATTCGCCTGATTTTTGCGGCTGGATAAATGATTTATGATTAAAGTCATTATCTTTGACTGTTTTGGCGTGCTGGCTAGCGACAACTGGCAGGAATTTCACGATAAGTATTTGGCACATGATAAGAATAAGTCTATTCAAGCCACTACATTAAATAGCTTGTCTGATAGAGGTGGGTGTAGCTACGATGAGTGGGTTGCCGGCATGGCGGCTATTGTTGGATTAAGTGAAGAGCAAGTGCGCCATGAGAGGCACTCAAATGTAGATAATATTGAATTGCTAAACTATATCAAAGAAGAGCTAAACCCGCAGTACAAAACAGCCATTCTCAGTAATGTCGGGAAAGACTTTCGGGCAGATGTCTTTCGTGAGTGGGAAGAGACAATCTTTGATAAGGTAATACTCTCATGTGACATTGGCCTTGTGAAGCCAGATGGGAAAGCGTTTGAGCTAGCAGCCATACTGCTTGATGCTCAGACATTTGAATGTATATTTGTAGATGACAAATTACACAATGTTGAGGCTGCAGAAGCTGTGGGTATGAGGGGCTTGCAGTATAGAGACCTCGATACATTTAAAAAAGATTTGCAGGAGCTACTACATGAAGATTAGTGTAACCAAACTACACGACAATGTGATTTTACCCGAGTATCAAACGACGGGTGCGGCAGCCGCTGATATTCACGCTTGCTTGGATGAACCGCTGACACTGCAACCAATGGAGCGGCGCATCATCCCGACGGGCCTCGCGATGGCGATACCCGATGGCTACGAGGTGCAGGTTCGCGCGCGCAGCGGGTTGAGTATCAAACACGGCATCGCGATGGTAAACGGCATCGGCACAATCGATAGCGATTATCGCGGCGAAGTGGGTGTGCTTGTCATCAATCTAGGGCAAGATGCCTTTACGATTGAACCTGGCATGCGTATTGCGCAAATGGTGCTGAGTAAATACGAACAGATTACATGGCAGCACGTCGAGAGCCTCGACGAAACAGCACGCGGTACGGGCGGCTACGGTAGTACGGGTATTAAAGAGGCGTGATAAGCTAGAGCTATGCATCGTTCACATCATCACTTGCGTCGCCCGATTCACACGAGAAGTGGTGCATTGTATGTACAGGCACAAACCGAAATCGATAATGTACTCTATGATGTATTTGGCAGAGGCTGGGAGCGAGTACGGGTGGAAAAGCTATCTCGAGCAATAGACGAGATGAAACGACGGGTGGAGCGCAGTGAAGATGAACAGAAGCCTGCTCGACTGCTGGCACTATTGCTACTGCAAACACCACGTGCGGTGCGAGCACAAGATGCAATGGACAAACGGCACGGTGGATACAGGCATCGGCACAAACGATTGTTCGAGCTGATAGACTTTAATGATACGTTTGTTGACATGGTATTGGCACTGAATCCTTATCAGCGCAGTTTACTTGCACAGCTACCTGAGGCAATGCGGCAATTTTGCCGACGTGCTCGTACTCATGCGTTTTCACTTGAACAGCTCGACGCAATTACCTATGGATTATCACGTGAAATAGCTCTCTACCTAGGTGCACGGCAGCATGGATTTGATGTACATATGTCGAGCCGTGTGGCAGATGGTATGGGTGTAGATATGCAAATTCGCTGGCCAGAATCTGGACGCTATGTAAACATTGACTGCAAAACAACGAACTCATATCTGCATCGAATCGAAGACTTGCGGAGAGAAGGGCGCCTAGATGAGTACGAGGTGGGTATTGCGCTCACGCGTGGCTATGTACGAGTGATTAACGGGCGGCGCGATGATGCGGTGCGGGTGGTGCTTTTTTCTGTTGTACCAGAGGTATTTGGCGAGGTAGTAAACTATGAATTTACTCATACCGATGCATTGGCAGCTAAGCTGCATGAAGTGATACGGATGTATGGTGAAAAAGGCGAAGGATTTTATCGCTACGCCGAAAATGTTGACATTTTATAGAGGTAGTGCCACAATACATACCATGAATCCACGCCGAAACTCTCTTTTGCCTGTCATCCTGATTGTCGTTATTGTTGTTGTAAGCGTGGCGGCTATTGTTGCATTAGCACGAACGTTGCTTTTTGGTGGCCAGTCGAAAGAACCAGTAGGCGAAGAAGAAGTAGCGGCTCTTATTCAAACAACGGCTGATAGGGCGGTGCGTATGACAATCCGCGGGCAGATTACCGCTGACGAGAAGTTTCGTTCGTATCAAATTAGTGTGTCACCATCTAGCCGTGTTATGACGACATATGCTGGATATCTAGACGAACAAATTGATACCGTGCAGCTCGATAACAATACTCGCGCCTATGAAGAGTTTGTCTTTGCACTGGATAGAGCCGGCATGATGGCGGGTACGCCACTTGAGGGTGCGGCGAATGATCGTCGTGGACTCTGTCCGAGTGGCAAGATTCTCGAATTTGAAACACTCCAAAATGACAAGACTGTAGAACAGCTATGGACAACGACGTGTGGCAAGATTAAGGGATCGTTCAAAGGTAATGCGATAGGTATCAGCGAGATGTTTTTGCAGCAGATTCCTCAGGGTCCAGATCTCCTAAAAAAGATTAACGAAAAGTAGCAAGGAGCTCGGCAGTATGACAAACGATACGTCTATCAAAGCGATTGTTTTTGATTGTTTTGGCGTGCTCTATACAGGTAGTCTCGCCGAGCTTGCAAGCCATTGTCGGACTGAAGTAGATGTCAAAGAGGTGTACAATAGTACGCGCGCAGCCGATCATGGATTTTTGTCACGAGATGACTATATTGCAAAGCTAATGCAGCTGACAAACCTTGGATGGCAAGAGGTAATAGACCTCATGGGCGACGCACAGGTGCGTAGTCGTGCAGTGTTTGACTATGCTGCCGAGCTCAAGGCACGTGGCTACAAAGTGGCGGTGCTTAGTAATATTGGGCGTGACACAATTCAGAGGTTATTTAACAATGACGACTATGAGTTATTTGACGAGATTGTGGCATCGGGGGATATCGGGGTAACCAAACCATATATCACTGCCTATGATCGCACGCTAGAAAAATTGCAGGTGCAGCCGGAAGAAGCTGTCATGATTGATGACGCGTATTCTAATGTAGCGGGTGCGATTGATGCAGGTATGCACGGGGTGGTGTTTACGTCATTTGTCGAGATGAAGGCCAAAGTTGAGGAATTACTCCGTGCCTGAGCTGCCAGAAGTTGAGACAGTGCGACGTGGGCTTGAAACACTAGTCATTGGACGGGTAATCCGCTCGGTCGGTGTGTTAGATTCACCCAAAAGTTTTCCGAATGCACAGGCAGATGTCGATGAGTTTATGATCAACGCCGAAATCATAGCCGCGCGCCGCCGCGCAAAAGTATTGCTTATAGATTTATCTACGCAGTATACGCTGATGATCCATCTCAAGATGACAGGCCAGCTGGTGTATCGCGGCGAGCAAGTGTTTGGTGCGGGTCACCCGACAGACAGTTTGATAGGTGAACTACCCGACCGCTCTACGCGTGTGATGATAGAATTTATGGATAATTCATGGCTGTATTTTAACGACCAGCGTAAATTTGGCTGGATTAAGCTACTGCCGACTATAGAAGTGTCAAATATCGATTTTATGAAAAGAGTGGGGCCAGAACCGCTAGAAGCAGATTTTACCGCGGAGCAATTTAGGGAGTGTTTTGTTAGGCGTGCGCGGACAAATATCAAAGCTGCGCTACTTGATCAGACTGTCGTAGCGGGTGTCGGCAACATATACGCCGATGAGTCTCTATGGGGTGCCACAATCAGCCCCAAGCGTAAAGTGGCGGATGTGACGCCAGAAGAATTTGCTAAGCTCTATGAGGAGTTGCGCTACGTGATGAACCTAGCGATAGAAAAAGGTGGTAGCACCAACGAAAACTACGTCAACGCCGAAGGTAAACGTGGTAGCTATATGGATTTTGCGCGCGTGTTTCGCCAAGAAGGGCGGCCATGTCCACGCTGCGGTACTACTATCGAAAAAATTAAATGGGCAGGGCGTGGGACACACTTTTGCCCAGTGTGTCAGGCGAAGTAGTATGATTATTCTTCTCACAGGTGACAATATCTACGAAATTGATCAAGAGCTAGCACGTGTGGCAGCAGAGTTTGATGGTGAGGCAGAGCGGCTTGATGTTGATAAACTGGGGTCACGAGATCTCGTGGATATCTTGAGCGGTGTATCGTTGTTTAGTGCCGAGCGGCTGGTAATTCTCAGGCATGTATCGGAAAACACTACATTGTGGGAGGCGATTGGCGAGCGAGCTGAGCAAGATACCGATACGACACTTGTACTTGTGGAACCAAAGGTAGACAAACGCACCAAAACGTACAAGGCGCTGGCCAAGTACGCCGATGTTCGCGTGTTTACGGCATGGGGTGAACGCGACGCAGCTAGGGCAGAGAAGTGGTTGGTAGATGAGGCAAAAGCTCGCAAAATTACGCTCGATACAGCTGCAGCTCGCGAAATCGTCCGACGGCGTGGCGTAGAGCAATACCAACTACTTGCTACACTCGAGCAATTATCTGTATTTGGCGAGATCACCGCAAATATCGTCGATGTACATATCGAAAACCCCCCCAGTGAAAACGTGTTTGCTCTACTAGAAGCGGCAATTAGTGGCGATACCCGCAAAATCCACGCCATGATCCAAACACTTCGGCTTGAAAATGATCCGTATATGACGATGGGTCTCTTGGCGTCACAAGCGTTTGCACTGGCAGGACTCGTACTGAGCGACAAGCCGCAAGGTGAAATAGCTAAAGATTTGGGCGTGAGTCCTTTTGTACTTCGCAATCTTTCGTCTGCAGCGAAATCTATCGATACGGCGCGCCTCGGCCGCATCGTCACCGCACTCGCCGATGCCGACATAGGCCTTAAATCTAGTGCTGTTGATCCTTGGGTGCAGATAGAAGCTGCGCTTGTAAGAACGTAGCCGTAATAGAAATAACCTCGCTGTAAGTGCGAGGTTATTATTTTGCGCAAACTTAGACTATTTTGCGGCTTTTTTGGCAGCTGGCTTTTTTGTAGCAGGTTTCTTGGCTGCAGTAGTTTTCGCTACGGCTGCTTTCTTCGGAGCGGCTTTGGCGACTGGAGCTTTCTTTGCAGCTGGCTTAGTGGCTGCTTTCTTTGCTGCTGTAGGTTTTACACCTGCTTCTTTGGCTTGCTTAGCGATTGCAGCCTTACGACGAGCAGCGGTATTTTTCTTGATCAAGCCTTTTTTGACAGCTTTGTCGAGCTCGCTTTGCGCTTTGGCTGCGGTGTCAGCGGTTGGCTTAGCGGCAAACGCTTTGTTGGCAGCTTTGATATCTTTTTTGATACCAACGTTGCGTTCGCGTCGTTTGATGGTTTGTTTCATTCGCTTAATAGCGCTTTTGATGATTGGCATGTAGTGTAGTACCTCTTATAAGTTTGTTAATACAATCAGTAGTGAATTATACAGAAAATCAGACAAAATGTAAAGTGTCTAGATGAAACAATATTGTTGACGAACATATAAAGCTTATGGTACAGTGGTATCAAAATCTATAGATAACACAAACAACAAGGAAAAATACTCATGAACGAGTCGGGCGTCAAGCAACAAATCGTCGACAATATCCAAAACGTAGATTCGATTTTGGTAACAGTTGGCAGTAATCCGTCGGTAGACGAGCTTTCTGCTGCGTTAGGACTCACGATGTATCTTAATGATATCGGCAAACATACTACGGCTGTCGTGAGTGGAGATGTGCCGCCAGCTATCAACTTTTTGGAGCCAGAAAAGACATTTGAGACTTCTGTAGATAGCCTCCGTGACTTTGTGATTGCACTGGATAAAGAAAAGGCGGATCATCTGCGGTACAAGGTAGAGGGCGACTTGGTAAAAATCTTTATTACGCCGTACAAAACGATTATCACTGACAAGGATTTGCAGTATACACAGGGTGATTACAACGTCGAGATGGTGATTGCGCTTGGTGTCACAGATCAAGACCACTTGGACAAAGCACTCACTGCGCATGGCAAGATTTTTCACGATGCAATGGTTGCAACGATTGGCCTCACACCAAGTGTACTGGGCGCAATAGATTGGGTAGACGAGTCTGCTGGCAGCCTGTCTGAGATTGTTTCTGGACTGGCTGAATCTCTCCAGGATCCCGAAAAGCCAATTACGCCGCAAGTGGCGAGTGCATTGCTTACAGGTATTGTGGCAGCAACGGAGCGCTTTAGTAATGATCATACAACTTCACAGACGATGTCTGTGGCAGCTATGTTGATGGCAGCAGGTGCCAATCAGCAGCTGATTGCCTCTAAATTGCGCGAAGGTGCGAAACTGCCGCTTCACCAGGGGGTGAGTAGCAAAATTACCAAGCCCGCTGCTGGGCAAAAGCGTCGTGATGGCAGTATTAGTATTGCTCATCGGGGTAGTAGTGCGGTTGCAGACAGTGATGCAGCGGATCAGTCTGCCAAAAAGCCAACTGTGCAGGTGACTAAAAAGCCCGATCTCAAGCCAGTCACACCAAAACCTGCGCCAAAACCAAAGCCCGATGCGAAACCATCAGTACCAAAGACGGCAGATGACATATTATCTGAGCAGCTTGCATCGGTGGCCCCGGCGCCAGCAAAAGAGTCTATACAGGATATAGGCGAGCAACTCGCTGTGGAGTCTCCTGAGCGTGCAGTAGACTTGTTGAGCACTGTATCGGCATCGGATACACTAGCGGATATCGATAAAAACAATAGAGCAGTGGAATCTCCACAAAGCAACGCCGCGCTTGATGCCGTCAAAGCAGTTGTAGATGCATCACCCGATCCGCAGTCGTTTGATCCGCTGGCGGCAATCAATGATACCCCTTCACAA
Source organism: uncultured Candidatus Saccharibacteria bacterium (assembly GCA_964593465.1). Lineage (GTDB taxonomy): Bacteria > Patescibacteriota > Saccharimonadia > Saccharimonadales > Saccharimonadaceae > Mycosynbacter. Next base: position 43,280 of record CAZQJY010000001.1, on the reverse strand, counting down.
GCAGGTATCCTACCGCCAATTGATGCACCGAGTTCAGTCGCGCCTATTGCGCCACCGCCACCGCCACCAATGCCGGACTTTTCGCAGCTGCCACCGTTGCCACCCCCGCCAATTGCACCGGCCACAGATCCAGTTACTACAGCTCCAAGCTTGCCACCTGTTGCACCTCTAGGGCCAGAGCCGCCACAGCTGCCACAGGCACCACTGCCGCCTGAGCAGTTGGGTGAGGTGTTGCCAGCAGCACCAGATACACCGCCAGCGCCTGCTGTAGCTAATGATCCCGGTCAGTTTAAGATTCCCGGTCAATAAAATGGATAACCGCCTAGTACACTGGGCGGTTATTATTTTACGATAAAGTGATTGATGGCGACTTTGTCACCAAGCTGTGAGATATGTTGCTCGCAGTCTACGCGTTGTGAGTGGTGGCAGCGCATTACGGCGTATACTTCGTCGAGTACGCTACGGGCATCAATTGTCTCGTCGATATCATTTGCTGTACGACCTTGTTCCATATAGACAAAGCCTAGGTTTGGGGTGTTGCCTGTAAATTCTTGTGGTATGCAGGCAAGACGTAGGCGGGTAATGGGTAACTGAGTTTGCATGAGCTTGTAGTAAACATAATGAGTTGCTCGGCTCGCGACGATATGGTCGATATGTCCCGTGACGCCATTAGTATCTAGGCTCATAAACTCAATCTCGTATGGTTCGTGTTGAGCTGCAGCTCTAGTTGCTACGATCTGAAGCAACTGCTCAGAAATTGTCCTCATCGCAATGTTGTCTAGGTGTCCGTCCTCATAGTCTAGGCAGTTCATTGTGGCAGCGCCAAGTAACTCCCCAGATTTGTGCCACTCTTTGAGTCGTTCTGCGGCTAGATTGTCGTAGTTGTCGGGGTTAGCGCCAGCACCGCCGGCCGTGAGAGTGACAAGGTGCAACTCTGTGTTTGCGCGTGTTTCGAGCAGCAGCGTACCACTTGGTCCAAATGCTTCGTCGTCTGGGTGAGCAAAGATGGCAAAGAGAAGTTTTTTCATACTTACAGTATACTGGACAATAATGACAGACGGAATTATTTTGATAGACAAACCAGCAGGCATAACTAGCTTTGGTGTGGTTGCACGTGTGCGGCGTGTATTGAGCCAGCAGGCGGGTAAAAAAGTGAAGGTGGGACACTGTGGTACGTTGGACCCATTTGCCACAGGCTTATTGATCCTTTGCGTGGGCAAAGAATGTAAGAACGCAGGCATGTATATGAAGCACGACAAGGTCTACGAAGCCATGTTTCGGTTGGGACAGGAGAGTACGACGGGTGACCCTGAAGGTGAGGTGACTGACATCTCGGACAAAGTACCGAGCCGCGCAGAAGTCGAGAAAGTATTGCAGCAATTTACAGGTGAGATTCAGCAGCGCCCACCTATTTTTAGCGCGCTCAAGGTTAACGGAGTACGGGCGTACAAGTTGGCGCGCGATGGCAAAGAAGTTGAAATTCCACTACGTAGCGTTACAGTTCACAGCCTAGAGCTGATGGATTATACGTATCCTGCGCTCAGAATCCGCACGCATGTGAGTAGTGGTACTTATATTCGCAGCTTGGGCGTCGATATAGGTAAAATGCTTAGTACGGGTGCGTATTGCGCCCAACTCCGTCGCATAAGTATTGCAGATTGGCAGGTAGAGGATGCTCAAACCCTTGCAGAATATGGTATCGACAGCTAAGCGAAAATCGCCATATGTAGACTATGATACATGGATAAGCCAAGCACTTAGTTGTGTTGAACTACCGGGTGGGCAGACGGTGTGGCGTTGTGGTGCCGTGGGTAAACAGCCTCTTGTGCTAGTACATGGCACAAGTGGTGATCGGTTTGGTGTGGTGCCACTAGCTTATGAGCTGGCGGGTCGTTATGATATTTTTATTATTGAGTTGCTCGGTCATGGATCACGAGCCATACCAGACAGTCCTACGTATACGCTTGATTCGCTACGTCAGGATTTGCGAGCACAAGTTCTCGACATTGAGGGGCTGGTTGGCTGTGAAGCTGGTGTAGTGGCGCATTCGTTTGGCTGTCTGGTGGCAGGGGCGGATGATATTGCGTCTACGCGTAAGGTGCTACTTATAACACCTGTACCAGAGCTTGGACGACTCTTTTTTGTGTTTGCAACACTGTTTAAGTACACTGTACCAGTGACGGCTCGTATCTACAATCTACCGTTTTTTGACTGGATGCGTCGTGAAGTGATAGCTCGCGATAGGTTTGATAGGGCAGCACGTCGGCGACTGATATGGAACAGTAAAGTATCAAGCCCAACGGTGTCACAGACTGATTATCAAATTAGACTCATGGATGCAATTTATCGCGCAAATAGGCGACCAGATTCAATGCGTTTTGTTGATGCAGTACTGCTAGTGAATCGTGACACGGCGTCTTCGTATCGAACCCCTGAATCGTATAGCAAGATATTTCCCAGTGCGTATATCGAAATGTGTGAGGGTGGACATCTTGTGCCAATTGAGCAGCCTGCGAGAGTTGCCGCCATTGTCGATGGTATTATGACGACGCAACAGCTTGAGTAGCTTGCGTTTCTGTGGATAATTTGCTATACTACCTCAGATGATAACTAAAGAAGACAAGCAGAAAGCGATTGCTTTGACTCAGGTCAGCAAAAAAGACGTTGGTAGCCCACAAGCTCAGGTGTCGATTTTGACGGCTCGTATCAAAGAAGTTACAGAGCATCTTAAGGCCAACAAACATGACTTTATGGCTCGTCGCGGCTTGGTTCAGATGGTAGGACGCCGCAAGCGCCTCCTCAAATACCTTGAGCGTACAGACTTCGATGCCTACAAGGCAACCGTTTCGACACTAGGTTTGCGCAAATAATCTTAGCAGCTAGTGAAAACACCCTCCTGTAGTAGGAGGGTGTTTTGTTTTTGTGCACTGTTACAAATAGTTGTAGATTTGTGGCTGTGTGTCGGGTTTTAGCACGTGCTGCAGGTCAATTGTCTGCAAAAATTCTGGCAAGATATTTTCTGCGTGCGGGTCAATGAACTCGCAGCGGCTTAGTTCTAGCGCGCCATGGGTTGTGCTCGAGAGGTCGATTGTCTCGTAGTCCTGGGTGTTGGTGATATGAAAGAAGAATTCGAGGTATTCACGCTTTTCGTCGCGATACTGCTGAATGAAGAGCAACTTGCCGATTTTTGGTGCAATACCAGTTTCTTCTATCATTTCTCGGGTTAGGTCGTCTTCTATCGATTCAAGTGAATCAAGCCCACCGCCAGGTGTTGCCCAGAAATCTACCTCGTTTCCGTGGTCGTCTTTGTGTTTGACAGCAAGGATTGTGCCGTCTTTTTCGATAATTCCTCGTGTTGCGATACGTCGCTCCATTATGTTGCTCCTGATTATAGTTTACAAAAGAAGCGCTAGTGGTCACGGCTCGTCCCGACGTATGCACGTAGAGGAACCATAGAGGTTCATAGTGTTTCCAAGTATACTATGGTTATGACAATATGGGAATCGGGTCGAGAGTCGGAATTGCTCGACGATATTATCGCAGGCCGCAAGACAATCGAAGGTCGTTTAGATAAAGGTAAATTTGCTGACTACCGGGTGGACGACATCGTGAGATTGCGTCGTGATATACGGGATGAAAACGGTGAGCTGCACGACGGTGAGCCAAATGCTGCGCACGTAAAAATAGTAGCAATCCGCAAATATCGGAATTTTCTTGAGCTTGTGGAGCAGGAAGGATATAAGAACGTGATACCTGCTGCTGCGTCTGCCAAGGCTGCTGCTGATGAGTATGCCAAGTATTACTCTAGCGATGATCAAGAAAAATACGGGGTATTGGCAATAGAAATTGCACCACTTTCTAGTGTGGAAAGTTGGAATGAGACATACGAGAAAGGCGGGGATTTTGCGCAATTATCCGACGCGGATGTGGCGCAGCTTGTGGGATTTTTGCCGAGTAGTGTGCCACGTACGGCATTTGATATTGGGTGTGGTACGGGTAGGCTTGTGAGGCAGCTCAAACAAGAGGGGCTAGACACCATCGGTGTCGATCTGTCGGAAGCGGCGATAGTGCGAGCTCTTGCGGAAGACCCAGGTGGTGAGTACACGGCCGGAGATATTTCTGCGGTAAGTGGTACATTCGGTGTGATTACCTGTAAGCTTGTCTATGCATTTATCGAGGATAAGGAGCAGTTTTTATATGAGGTGTCCGAGCGGCTCGATTCAAAAGGCTTTTTTGTATTGCTTGCACCCACGCATGATCGACCTATTAATAGCAAAAAAGGTATCCATGTTGATCGCCTCACGATATTACATCAAGTTCGCGCACAGTTTCGTATTATATACAGACAGCAGACAAAGTTGGGATTGTTGATTGTGTGTTGCCACCGAACACGATAGGCAGTGCAATATGATATAATAAATTACGTATCAATCGCGGAAGGTGATAGAGACAAAAGCTTATTGCAACATGAGCTTTTACCCCTGTTACTCTCCGCACTAAAACTTCTCGCATTGTGCGAGAGAAATGGAGACATATGTCTACTATCAATCCAAAAGGCAAAGAAATAATCTCTGTCAGTACTGAACTGGCGGGCAAAACCCTCACGCTCGAAGTCAATCGCGTTGGTTTTCGCACCACGGCTAGCGTGTTAGTTCGCTATGGCGACACAGTAGTACTTGGCTCGGCGCAGGTAGGTACACGCCCAATCCAGCTCGATTATTTTCCACTCAGTGTAGACTACGAAGAAAAGTTTTATGCAGCGGGTAAAATTAGTGGCAGCCGCTTTATTAAACGCGAAGGCCGTCCAAGTGACGAAGCGGTGTTGATTGGTCGTCTCATTGACCGCCCAATCCGCCCGTTATTCCCCAAAGGCTATCGCCAAGAGGTGCAGGTGGTGGCAAGTGTCCTCTCGATGGATCCAGATTTTCGCCCCGATATGGTAGCGATGATTGCTGCCAGCGCAGCACTGAGCCTGACGGGCACGCCGTTTGATGGCCCTGTGGCTGGCCTCCGTGTGGGTCGAGTAAACGGTGAGTTTAAAGCATTTCTCACATCAGAAGAACGTGAGCAAAGTGACCTTGATCTCGTAGTTGCCGGTATCGAAAGTGGTATCACCATGGTAGAAGCTGGTGCCAACGAAGTAAGTGAAGAAACAATTGCTGATGCACTGGCATGGGCATTTGAGCAATATCAACCAGCTATTGCTTTGCAAAAAGAATTGGTAGAAAAAATCCAGCCAGTCGACCAAGAGTACACACTTGTGTTGCCAAATGAAGAGATTCAAGCCGAAGTGGACGCATGGGTAGAAGGAAAATTGGGTGAAGCACTCCACAAACCGTACCCAGAGCGTAACGAAATGGTCAACGAAATCCGCTGGGCATTTCATGCTGAGTTTGCCGAGAAACTAGGCGAAGAAGAATATGCAGGCCTCCGAGATGAGTACGATGAAGCGTTTACGATGGCACTCCACAAAGACGTACGCAAAGGTATCGTCGAGCTAGGCAAGCGTCCAGACGGCCGCAACCTCGACGAAGTGCGTCAGCTTTCCAGCGAAGTGGGTATTTTGCCACGTGCACATGGTTCGAGCCTGTTTACTCGTGGTGTTACGCAAGGTCTTAACATTGTGACGCTTGCACCATTAAGTTATGCACAGCTGGTCGACACGATGGAAGTTAACGACGGCGAACGTCGCTATATGCATCATTACAACGCGCCTGGCTACACAGTAGGTGAGGTGCGTCGACTTGGTGGTGCGGGCCGCCGTGAAATTGGCCATGGCTACCTAGCAGAGCGGGCAGTGCTACCGATGTTGCCTAGCGAAGAGGAATTCCCCTATGCAATCCGTAGCGTGACAGAAATCATGAGCCAAAATGGCAGCACGAGTATGGCTGCGACCTGCTCAAGCGTGCTGGCACTCATGGACGCAGGTGTGCCACTCAAACGACCTGTGTCAGGTATTGCGATGGGTCTCATGATTGACGGCGACACGCCGTATGTGCTCAGCGACATTGCTGATGCCGAGGATTTTGCGGGCGACATGGACTTTAAGGTGACAGGTACCGAAAAAGGTATCACTGCTATCCAGATGGACATGAAGGTACATGGTTTGCCTGTGTCGGTGTTGCGCGAAGCGCTAGAGAAGTCAAAGCCAGGCCGTGCGCATATCCTTGAACACATGCTCACGACGCTAGCCGCGCCAAAGAGTGCGCTTAGTCCCTATGCACCGCGTATCGAGAAGATCAAGATTAATCCAGACAAGATTGGTGCGGTGATTGGCAAGGGTGGTGAAGTAATCAATAAGATTACATCTGAAACTGGCGCCGAAATCGACATCAAAGAGGATGGACTTATCACCGTAGCAGCGAGCGATACCAAGAATATAGAAAAAGCATTAGACTGGATCCGCAGCCTCACCGAAGAGCCAGAAGTTGGTCGTACCTACGAAGGCAAAGTGGTGAGCATCAAAGACTTTGGTGCGTTCATCAACATTCTGCCAGGAATCGACGGTATGGTGCACATCTCGCAGCTGGCTGATGGACGCGTCGAGAAAGTCACCGATGTGCTGAGTGAAGGTCAGATTGTGAAGGTGAAGCTGACTGGTATTGACGAACGTGGGCGATTGAGCTTGAGTATCAAAGACGCGGAGTAATCAAGATCAATGAGGAGATGCGTGCGAAAGTTCCTGATACATTTTTCCGAGTAACGACCAAAGGCATTATTCGTAACGATGTTGGCGAAGTGTTGTTAGTAAAAGAGAAGAACGGCGTCTGGACACTGCCAGGTGGTGGCATGTCACATGGTGAGACGGATAAAGAGGCGTTGACACGAGAACTCCAAGAAGAAGCTTTGATTTCGCAGTCGTTTGAGGCACAGATTGTAGGCGTTGATACGCGGTTTCTTGAGCTACATCAGGCGTATTTGATATGGATTGTGTATGAGCTAACCTTTGCTGAGCCACTCCAATATGGTGCGGGACCAGATGCGTTGGAGGCGAAATTTGTTAACCCTAAGACGTTGAAGGACAGTCGATTTTTTATCGAGCGATGGGTATACAAATGGTGTGTGGATCGGACGTATGAGGGTGCGACAGACGAAGGGGTAATGGAACGCTAAAAGGGTGTGAAGTATAAAAAACTGCAGTTTAGATTTTCATACTGTTAATCCATTGCAATTATATTGTAATAACATTATAACATTGTTATAATATATCTATGACCATTACAACTACACAAAAAATCATCAAAATCGGTAGCAGCCAAGGTGTGACTATTCCTGCCAAAGACCTCAGGGCATTGGGAGTTGGAGCTGGTGATGAGCTTGAGATTATCGCCAGGCCAAAAGTGCAGTATGTAGAAAATAGCAAGGTAGTCGACACCGCCAATGCGCTACTTGAGCGTTTTGACCAAGATTTTAAGAATCTGGCACAACGATAATGCTACTATACCTGACGATTGATCGGTTACTTGAGTTGCACATGCTGGCCATCAACCATTCTGGTGGCAGTGCTGGCGTGAGAGATATTGGCCGTCTGGAGGCCGCTGTTGCAACTCAGACACAAGAAGTGTTTGAGCAAGAGCTATACGGCACAGTTTCTGAAAAAGCAGCTGCGCTAATACGTGGAATTGTGCAAGATCATCCGTTTGTCGATGGCAACAAGCGCACTGCCATACTTGCAGGGCTCACATTGCTTGAGGTGAACGGACAGCGTTTCGCAGCGGAGGTGGGTGAGCTTGAGGATTTTGCTGTATGCATCGCCACCGACCAGCTTAATGTCGACGATATCACCAAGTGGTTGGAATTGCACAGCTTATCCATGTAAAATAAATGACATGGACAAACAGGCCGCCCTCGACGATCTAAAAGCCAAAATCCTCACAGACAACGTCTGCCCTGAGCTTGCCGCCAGCGCCACGCAGCTGGTGCTTGGCGACGGCAATCCTGACGCAGACATTGTATTCATCGGCGAAGCGCCAGGCAAGGCCGAAGACGAGCAGGGCTTGCCATTTGTTGGCGCAAGCGGCAAATTCCTCAACGAAATGCTAGCGGCAGCAGGCATGGAGCGCAGCGACGTCTATATCACCAACATAGTGAAATACCGCCCGCCAAACAATCGCGATCCAGAAGTAGAAGAAAAGCGTGATTTCTGGCCGTATCTCATGCAACAGCTCGAAATTATCAACCCACGTGTCGTCATCACGCTAGGGCGGCATAGTGGCGCATGTTTCATGCCAAATATACGTATCTCGGCGGAGCATGGACGCGCCCGCAAAGTGAAATATCACGATCATGAGTTTCTCGTGATACCTCTGTATCACCCCGCAGCTGCGCTGTACAATGGCAGTATGCGACAGGTACTGATAGATGATTTTTTGATGGCGGCTAAAATGGCACATAGCCATAATGGCGAAAAGAGATTATAAAACGTTTGTGGAGAGTTTGCACTTTGCGTAAAGCATTTCGTGTCGCAGGAATAGTTGGTGACGCGTAAGGATGTAGACTGGACTATTTGACATTTTGCGTGTCATTTGCTACTATAAGAGTACTTTTAAAGGGGAAATGACCGAATTTTACCACTCAAAATCCTCTTTTTATCATTTAGCCAAAAATATTTTATATATAGGAGAAACAACATATTATGGGTCAACGACGACTCTCAGAAACTCAGGCAGACGACCTGAGTAAACGTCCTACATCAGGACAACCAAAGAAAAAATCTAACATTGCTGCACTCAATAGTACCAGTACCCGCAAAGGCGAAGTGTTTCGCGCACAGCGCCGTACCAGCGAAAATGTGAATTTGCGCGCTAGTCAGCACATGATTGATGTGCCGGTCAACAAGTCGATTTACAACGGCTATGACGGTCGTCAATTTAGCATGGCCGAGTGGAAACGTCAGCCAAAAGCCAAAGGGCCAAAGCTACGCGTCATGCCTATCGGTGGACTCGGCGAAATGGGTATCGGCAAAAACATGATGGCGATTGAGTACGACAATGACATTCTCATTGTTGACTGCGGTTTCTTGTTCCCAGGTAGCGACTACCCGGGAATCAACTACATCACACCAGATATCACGTACTTGCTTGAAAACAAGCACAAGGTACGAGGCTGGGTATTTACTCATGGACACCTTGATCATATCGGTGCGTTTCGCCATATTATTCACCAGCTACCAGCACCTGTTTACGGCAGTAAGTTTACGCTTGCTATGGTCAAACGTACCATGGAAGAAGCAACAAGCGGCTACGAACCAGCATATACAGAGATGGATCCGGAAGCGCACGAGCGCATCCAGATTGGCGACAATTTTAGTATCGAGCTTGTGCGGGTTAATCACTCAATCCCAGATGCCACAGCTGTAGTTATCCGCACTCCAATGGGCGTGTTGGTTGACACCGGCGACTGGCGATTTGAAGATGACCCTGTCGACGGCAAGAAATTTGACCTTGAGCGTTTGACAGAGATCAGTGCGAAAGAAGGCATTCTCCTACTCATGAACGAGTCGACAAACTGCGAAAGCGCCGGCAGCCACGCACACGGTGAGCCAGAAATTCAGCAGAGCCTGGGGCAAGTGATGGAGAAATACCAAAACAATCGTCTTATCATCAGTTGTTTCTCGTCACAATTACACCGTATGCAAGGTATTCTCTATGAAGCAAAAAAGACTGGCCGCAAAGTGGCATTTGCTGGCTACAGCATGATCCAAAACATTGAGGTTGGCATTCGTACTGGTGTCATCAAGGTGCCAAAAGACGTAGTGGTCAAGATGGAAGACATCATCAAACTGCCAGATGGCAAAGTAACTATTGTGTGTACTGGTAGTCAGGGTGAGTTCAATGCTGTGCTCAACCGCATGGCAAGCGGTTCACACAAACACATCAAGATCAAAAATACCGACGTTGTGGTATTTAGCTCCAACCCAATCCCAGGTAACGAAAAGTATGTGGTACGTACTGTCGATGGTCTCATGCGTGAAGGTAGTGACGTGATCCAAAACGGTAAAACACACCTTACAGGTGTTGGTCCACTTCACCTTTCGGGTCATGGTTATTACGATGATCACGTAAAATTGATTAATGCGCTTAACCCAACCTATTACATGCCGATTCACGGTGAGTTCCATATGCTTGTTCACAACGCTGAGCTAGCAGAAAAAGAATGTGCCATCCCGCGCAAAAACATTTTTGTATGCGATAGTGGCGACGTAGTAGAGATTACGCCAGATAGCGCCCGCAAAAATGGACGCATTCCAGTAGGTGGTATCATGTACGACGATAGCGGTGCGGTGGTGAGCGAAGTAGTACTCAAAGATCGTATCCACATGAGTCAGGAAGGTATGTTTGTGGTCGTGCTGACGGTGCACAAAGGGACGGGCCGCCTGCTCACAAGTCCCGACATCATTAGCCGTGGCTTTATCTATCTGCGAGATAGCGAAGAGCTAATGAACCTCATTCGCCAGTATCTCAAGCAGAAAGTGCAGCGCAGCTTTGGCGGCAAAAAACCAGACATGGAACAGCTCAAAAAAGAGATCAAAGACGAAGTAACACACTTACTCTACGATCAGACGCGTCGCACGCCAATCGTGATTCCTGTTATCAACGAAATTGGTGGCGGAGGTGGTGGCCAAAACAGTCGTGGTGGCAGACAGCAGCAATCGGGTGACAAGCCATTTGTAAAGCCGCAGGCCAAAAATTTCCCGCCAAAACAAGTGCCTGACACTGAAACAGTGGAGCCAAAGGCCAAAAGTGATACGCGCGGCTACTAGTCGCGAGTAGAGTGTCACAAATAGAGAGCCGGATACAGGCTCTCTATTTTGATTGATGGTTGACTTTTAAACATAAGTATGTTACTATAAAAATAGTAAGGCAAAAAACAAAAAATGATAGAAATTTTATATACAATAGCCGGTACAGTTGCTGTCGTTGCCAGTAGTCCTCAAGTTATTCAGCTTGTGAAGGCTGGCCGATCAGATGAGCTAAGTGTCACTACATGGGGAATGTGGTGTGGAACGCAGACGATTTCGTTGGCGTATGCAATTGCCCTACAGGTTCCGTTATTGATCTTGTTTAATTCACTATGGGTGATATTTTATTTGATTATGACAAATTTGATTTTGTACTATCGCAAGTATCCACGACCATTGCAGCCTGAAATGGTCGAAGTCGAAGCGCACTCTGAAACATAGTGTGTGCAAAAGCAGTTCAGCTGTGTATAACAATAGTGATATACTGATAGGTAATGGCAAAAAAGAAAAAGACCACACGAGGCAAAAAAGTCGCATCTTCCAAGCCGCAGCATATGCTACCAGCTGGCTTTTGGGCGCAAGTTGGTGCGGTGGTTCTTGTTGCGGTGTCTATTCTCTACGTCGTGGCGTGGTTTGACGCTGGCGGCCCAGTACTTGAGTGGATACAGACAGTAAGCCTGCAGCTTATTGGGTATGCTGTATATGTATTACCGATTCTCTTTGTGTATGTAGCGGTAGAGATTTTTAGAGCTGATGAAAATAAATTGCCATTGATTATGAAGCTTGCAACGGGGCTACTTGTAGTATGGTTCGCGGGACTGTTTGGGCTTATGAAAGATGCCAATGGCGATGCTACAGGAGGCTGGATTGGCAATCTGCTCAACGAATATGCCATGCTCGAGATGGTAAATACTACAGTCGCTGCATTTATCTATATTCTACTTATTTTGATTACAGTATTGTTTGTACTACGTGTATCACCGTTCGTAGTGATTAGTAAGCTATGGGAATGGAGTCGCTCCAATTTGCGTGAAGAAGAGCGTACAAACAAAGAAGTGATGCAAAAAGCCAACGCCAGCGATAAAGCGGCAGGTGGCATACGTTTGAAATTTGGCGGCAGCGAGAAAAAAGAAGTAGACAAGAAACAGGCCGAGAAAGACGCTAGCGAGCTGAAGCTCAACGTAAACATGCCGACAGAAATTACCCCAGAGGAAAAGCAAAAACCACGCCTTTCAAGTTTGCGTGGTAGTGTGCAACAAGATAAGCACGCCGAAGAAAAGCAGGCGCTTGTAGCAGTGACTGATCCAAACTGGCAACCGCCAAGCCTTGATTTGCTTGAGAAAAAACAAAAAGCGGCTGATGCGGGTGATGTGCAGCAAAATGCACTGACAATCAAAGAGACACTCAACGAATTTAATATTGATGTCGAGATGGAAGATGCCAACATTGGTCCGAAGGTGACACAGTATACATTACGTCCTCCAAGCGGCGTCAAGCTGACACGTATCACGGCACTCGAAACCAATATCGCGCTCAACTTGGCGGCCCAGAGTCTGCGTATTGAAGCGCCTATCCCTGGACAGAAAGCTGTAGGTATCGAGGTACCAAACCTACGCGCAGCCGATGTTCGACTCTACGGTATTCTGGATTCTAAGCAGTGGAAGAGTGGATCGCAGCCACTCAGCTTTGCGATTGGTAAGGACATCTCTGGCCATGCGGTGGTGGGTGAGCTTAATAAAATGCCCCACCTACTTATTGCGGGGCAGACTGGCTCTGGTAAATCGGTGATGATCAACACACTTCTCACGAGCTTACTGTATCGCAACAGCCCGAGCGAGATGAAGCTCATTCTTGTCGACCCCAAGCAAGTCGAGATGGCGCCATATGAAGACATTCCACACTTGCTTACTCCGGTGATAAACGAGCCAGAAAAGACGATTAGTGCGCTCAAATGGGCGGTCAACGAGATGGAGCGCCGCTACAAGTTGCTGGCCGAAGAAAAAGTCCGTGAGATTGAAAGCTACAACAAGCGTTTGCGTCAGCGTGGTCGCAAGATTGCTGTCGAAGATGACGAAGGCAATATGCAAGAGCACGAAGAAGGCACTATGCCATATATCGTAATTGTAATAGACGAGTTGGCAGACCTCATGATGTTGGCAGCGCGTGATGTCGAAGCGCTTATCGTGCGCCTCGCGCAAAAAGCTCGTGCGGTAGGTATTCATTTGGTGCTAGCAACACAGCGCCCAAGTGTAGACGTGATCACGGGTCTCATCAAAGCTAACGTACCAGCACGTATTGCGTTTACTGTGGCAAGTCAGGTAGACAGCCGTACAATTCTCGACGTGATAGGTGCCGAGAAGCTACTAGGGCAGGGTGATATGCTCATTAAGACAGCGCAAATGAGCAAACCAAAGCGCGTCCAAGGCGCCTGGGTAACCGATGAAGAAGTACTGAAGATTACTGATCACTTACGCATGCAAAGTGCACCACAGTACAATGACGAGATTGTGGCACAGCCCGTGCAACTTAGTGGTAAGGGTAGTACGGTGATGGACTTTGATAGCGGTGGTAGTAGCGATGATATGTATAAAGACGCTGTACGTGTGGTGGTGGACAGCAAAAAAGCGAGTGCAAGTTTGCTACAGCGTCGATTACGTGTAGGTTATGCACGTGCTGCACGACTAATCGAAGAGATGGAAGAGCAGGGCGTGATTGGCCCAGCAGATGGTGCACGGCCACGCGATGTACTTATTAGTAGCCTTGATGATTTGAGCACTGGAGAGTAGTCGCTCTAAAACTGCTCATCGTCTATCGGAGCAGGATCGCTGACAGTTTCTACGGGCGTAGTGTCGCGTGCAGCGTAGGCCTCTTCAACAGCTTTGATGAGCTCAGCTCCGACATAATCGCTTTTGCGCAAAAACACATGCGCACCCGCTCGTTTGGCAGCCTCTATGTCATCTGCTTGGCTGATATTGGAGCATGCTGCTACAAATGGTGTTAGTGAGGTGTTGTTGCGCAGGGCAGTGAGAAAACCGTAGCCATCCATCTCCGGTGTCATGATATCGAGCAATACAGCGTCTGGATGAAATTCCACAGCAATATTGAGACCATCAAGCCCATTGTCGGCTGTTGCTACCGTATGTCCAGCTGCTTCAAAATTGTGTTGGTAGATACCTTGTAAGTCCTTGTTGTCTTCGATGATGAGTAGTTTCATATGGTTGTCTCCTTGGTTTGCTCTAGTGTGTGGCGTGGAATCGTGAAATAGAATTGTGATCCGTGATGTCCATCGCTTTCTACGTTGATTATACCACCCCATGCTGTGATAATCTCGCGAGTTATGGCAAGACCGAGTCCTGTGCCCTCGGCCGAAGTGTCGACGCTCAGTCGACTAAATTTATCAAAAATGATTTGTTGATTCTCTGGACTAATGCCTCGACCTGTGTCGGAGATGGACACTGTCACGTTCGTGTCGGTAGCCTGTATGGTAAGGGTAATTTTTCCGTGTTCATTACTGTAAGTATGGGCATTGGACAAAAGATTGTCGAGTACCTGGTGTAGCCGTGCTTTGTCGACTCGTATGAGTATCTGTTCCGGTGGTAAGTGAGTAATGAGGCGAAGATGTTTTTGTTTGAAGTGGGCGCGTAGCGCTGCCAGTGCGCTTTTACATTCTTTGGCGATGTCGAGTGTTTCGGGACGATCATCTTGTTGGCCACTTTCTAAGCGTGTGATATCAAGCATATTATTGACGAAATGTATCAGATGCTCGGTGGTTTGTTTGGTGCGCTCTACGAATTGTTTTTGCTCTTTGCTGAGGGTGCCAAAGGTTGGGTTGAGTAGGAGGTCGGCATAGCCAGCGATGACCGTAGCCGGTGTACGTAACTCATGACCTGCCATAGAGATAAAGTCATTTTTGAGTCGCTCGGCGCGCGAAAAACTTGATATATCATGGAGTATCATCATGTAGGCACCGACCTCGTCATCTTCGTTGATGATTGGTTGGATATATGCCGAGAGGTCAAACGGATGAGGGCTGCCGTCTCGCTGGATAGAAATGAGGTTTATAGTTGCAGGCGTCTTGTCGATAATTGCCTGTTCTAACGTAGTGCCTGGATCGGTTCGCTTTGTGGCGTGAATAAACAGTGTTTTGTAGGATCTGTGGAGTGTGTCAGCTCGATTAATACCGAGATAGGTAAGTGCAACATCGCTACACAGCTGTACTTGGCCTTGTGCACTTATCACGACGATGCCATCATCTAGTGCTGCAAGTAGGGCGGCACTTTTGAGCTGCTCTTCGTGTAGGGTGTGGCGAATATCTAGCACCGCTTGGCTGTCGTGAGTATAGTTTCTGTGAAATACGAGCCATCCGATAAGCCCGCTGCCCGCATAGGCAAGCAAAAATAGTAGGCCGTTCTCTGTGTTACCGACCATAGCGCCAGTAGCAACCAGGATATAACCAATCAGATGCACCCAGAGCAATCCAAAAATTGCGATTGGTCCAACCATAGCCGATATAAACATCAGGGCAATACTGATGCTGGCTTGGATAGACATATAGCCACCGTCAAGTGCAAACCCAATCACAATTGGTATGGCGGTGATAAATAATCCGATTATTAGGGCATAGGCGCGGCCGACTTGTCGCACGACGAAGTAATACCCCAAGAGGTAGTAGAGTGTAGGCAAAAAAGCGAGCGTTACAACGATGTCCGATACGACTATTGATGTGATAGCCTGCAGGTTGAGGAAGTATAGTAGATACATCCCCACGGAATACACAAGTGGAAAGCTGATGAACAGCCAGAGGTACCTACCCTTTACCGTCTGTAGCATATATTAATTGTACTACGAAGTAGCCAGAATCTTGGAGGTCATGATAGCTGAGTGTTGCAGGGCTAGATTTTTCCACAACCTTAGTGTATAATTACTAGTGTTATTAACTCAGCTTGCATACAGTGCAAGCATCCAATAGGATTCCAGAGGAGGAAACTAGTGAAAGAATACGAATTAACCGTACTTATTCACCCCGATCTTGAGGCGGATATCGAGAAACCACTTGGCAAAGTGCGCGATATCATCAAGAATGCAGGCGGTGAAATTGTCAAAGAAGACAACTGGGGTAAAAAACGACTTGCATACAAGATCAACAAAGAAGATTTTGCTGTGTATGTCTACATGGATGTCAAGCTTCCAGCTGATGCACCACTCAAGATTAGTAACATCTTGAATATCACAGAAGAAGTATTGCGCTACTTACTGGTGACTATCGATGAAAAAGGCCGTACGCTACTAGCAGAAGCAGCCAAAAATGCCGAAGCAACCGAGTCTGAAGAGAAATAATTAGAGAAGGGGAGTAAGGGGTTATTATGGCACGAGGAATCAATCAAGTAATACTGATGGGACGTCTCACACGAGACCCAGAAACACGCACAACGCCAAGCGGCAAAACAGTCACAAGCTTTAGTCTTGCTGTCGACCGTGTTGGTCAAGATGACCAAGCCGACTTTTTCGATATCACTGCATGGGAAAAAACTGGTGAGCTTGTCGCACAGTATCTGAGTAAAGGCCGACGCTGCCTGGTGCAGGGTCGCTTGCGCCAAGACAGCTGGGACGACAAAGAAACTGGCAAAAAGCGTAGCCGTGTAGAAGTGACCGCGTTTGACGTGACATTTCTCGACGGTCCAAACGATGGTGGCGGCTCTAGCGCCCCAGCTCCATCAGCAAATAAGCAAACCAAAGATGTCGCTCCAGAAGATATCGATGACAAACCAATCGATCTGAGCGAGATTCCATTTTAATAAGGAGTGAACTAAATGGCAATCAACAAACGATTCAAAAAAGATGCACCAGCGTATTTTGACTACAAAGACGCGAAAACACTACTTCGCTACATCGACCCATACGGCAAGATTGAGCCAATCGGCAAAACTGGCCTGAGTGTCAAGCAGCAGCGACAACTCGCAACTGCTATCAAGCGTGCACGCCACTTGGCACTACTGCCATTTGTGACAAGCAACTAGTTCGCATCTGTTCTAAGCGCATCGACATCGGTGCGCTGACTACATACGCGAAATTTTATACAACAAAGGAGACCAAAATGTACCAGCCAACTGATCTAAAAAAGGGAACTGTTTGCCAAATCGACGGTAAACCATATCGCGTGGTGGAGTATGGGCAAAAAGTACTCGGTCGCGGTGGTAGCATCGTGAACGTGAAGCTTAAGAATCTGATCGATGGCAGCGTGATTCCCAAGACATTCAAAGGTCAGGAAAAGATTGAGCCAGCCGAAGTGAGCAATAAAACTGTGCAGTATTTGTACCAGAGTGGCGATGCATTTAACTTTATGGATCCAGAGAGCTTTGAGCAGTTTGAGCTGAGTGCAGACGTGGTAGACTCTGCGTCGGATTACCTCAAAGAAGGTGATGAGTTGACGTTGCAGTTCTTTGGCGACAAAGTCATCAATGTAGAGCTACCAAAAAATCTTTATCTTGAGGTAACGTATGCCGAAGACGTTGTCAAAGGCGATACCACGAGTAGTGTGCTCAAAGACGCGACGCTCGAGACAGGCAAGGTAATCAAAGTACCAGCCTTCATCAAGACGGGTGACGTGGTGTCTGTTGATACTGCTACTGGCGAGTACCGCGAACGAAAGAAGTAGTTGTTGTGAGCGAGATTAAATCTATTCTCTATGCACCGCTAGATACATCACTTCGTGATAGGGTTGATTTGCCGCTTCATGTGACGGTTTTGCCACCATTTCGACATGACGTAAGTCGGACAGAAGAGCTGATAGACTGTATTCGCTGCAATACGTTAGGTGCGGCAGCGTTTACTCTCGTTGGGAGGCAAGAAGAATTTTTTGGTACGGAGGAGCAGATGCGCAGGCGAGAGATTCGTGTACGTCGTTTTAGCAGCGACACTCTTTCGCTACTGCATCGCCAGGTGCTTGCGGGTGTTATCGAGAGAGATTTTGTCGTCGACACGACGTTTGCTGGTGAGCGTTATGCACCGCACTCTACTTATATTGGGAACAGGGGAATTACAGAAGACCAAGAGGTGTATATCGACCAGTTACGCCTAGCGCAGCGTCGGCGCGGTGAGGACTGGTATGATATTGAGAGGTACGATCTAGGTGAAGCAGCGTCTTGATGCGTATCTTGCGAGTAGAAAACTCGTACCGACGCGTTCGCAGGCCGAAGGTGCGATTAAGCTTGGTAATGTGACGGTGAATGGGCGTGTGGCTACTAAGCCCGGTGTGTTTGTGAGCGAAAAAGATGAAGTACGCTTGAACGAAACAGAGCGGTATGTGAGTAGGGCAGGGCTCAAGCTTGCGAGTGTCGCGCAGCTACTTGGTGTGGATTTTGCAGGCAAGACTGTGCTAGACGTTGGCTCCAGTACTGGCGGATTTACAGACTATGCACTGCAGCACGCGGCGCGTAAAGTTTGGGCCGTTGATGTCGGTACAGAACAGTTGCACCCAAGTCTGCGGAATGATGAGCGGATAGAGCTGCATGAGAAGACGGATATTCGTGATTTTATGCTTGACGATAATCCAGATATTATCGTCATGGACGTATCGTTTATATCGCTCCGTGAAATATTGCCACATATTGCTAAAAATCTGAGTAACAAAAATACACAAATTGTCGCTATGCTCAAGCCACAGTTCGAAGCCGGCAAGCACCAAGTGAATAAAGGTGTGATTAAAAACGACGCGGTGCGCCGCCAGATTCTGCGAGATTTCGAAGACTGGTCGCGGCAATATTTTGTGATTGTCGACAAGCGTGATAGCGAAGTGGCGGGCGCCAAGGGTAATCGTGAGCGGTTTTATTTGCTAAAAGCTACACGTTAAATCGGAATTCGACCACATCATCGGGCTGCATTACGTAGGTTTTGCCCTCAGTACGTACTTTACCCGCTGCTTTTGCGGTTTGTTCGCTGCCAGCGGCTACAAGGTCATTGTAATCCACGATTTGCGCTGCGATGAAGCCGCGCTCAAAATCTGTATGAATCACGCCCGCGGCTTGTGGCGCGGTGTCACCCTTATGGATTGTCCACGCGCGGACTTCTTTTTGCCCAGCAGTGAGGTAACTCTGCAGGCCGAGCGTATCGTAGGCAGCTTTGATCAGTTGGTTGAGTCCAGTATCTTTGACGCCATAGGCTTCGAGGAGTTCGAGTGCGTCCTCTTCTGGCAAATCCTTGATTTCTTCCTCAATCTTGGCGCATACAAAAATTGTTCGGGCTGGAGCCACAAGGTCGGTGAGCTCTTTGCGCTTAGCCTCATCTGTAAGCGTGGCTTCGTCGACATTAAAGAGGTAGATGACAGGTTTGGCGGTGAGTAAATGCAAATCGGTAATTTGCTCGTGGTCGAGCGACGGCAACGCGGAGAGTGGCGTGCCGCCCTGCAAATGGCGCAGGAGTGATTCTAGGTAGGTGGCTTGTTCGCGCACGGCTGGCTTCGCCTTGGCTTCTTTTTGCAACTTAGGCAGGCGGTTTTCGATCGACTGAATATCCGCCAGGATAAGCTCGGTGTTGATGATTTCGATATCACTTTGTGGATCCACCTTGCCTTCGTCGTGTCGCACGATGTCGCCAGACTCAAATGCCCGCACCACATGCACGATGGCGTTGCACTGGCGAATGTTGGCGAGGAATTTGTTGCCCAGGCCTTCACCTTGCGATGCACCAGCCACAAGGCCCGCTATATCGACAAACGTGACGGTGGCGGGTAGTACCTTTTCGGCTGAATACATATTTTTAAGCACGTCGAGGCGCGCATCAGGCACCGGCACGATGCCAGTATTTGGCTCGATAGTGGCAAACGGATAATTAGCCGCCAAAATATCCGCATTTGTGAGCGCATTAAACAAGGTAGATTTGCCGACATTTGGCAGGCCGACGATGCCGATAGAAAGTGAACTCATAACTGTCCTATAGTATACACTAAATGCCTTTGCGTGACGAACAGATAGTCATGCAAAGTACCCCAGCCGAAACACTCAACCTTTGTCCAGATACTTATTCATGAGCAACAGACTATGTCAATAATGTTGACACAAAATACATCACCACCAATGTTGTCGACCTACCTCCGCGCTATTAGAAAAGCTATTGAACTTACGAGCATAAGCGTAGTATACTAACTCTCAAGATGTAGCATTTATTTATAGTGTTACTTACACGTCAAGCAAGGAGTGGCGCAGGGGATATGAGCGAAGTAGCGAGCAAAGACAAAAAGCCAGGCAGAAAAATAGGCAATAATTCGCTATATATCGGTATTGGATTAGTCGCGGCAGTTGTTGTATTGACAGTCGGTACGTTTTTGCTACTACGTTCTACCAAGGTCGTTGACCCAGTAGCGCTCAAGGTTGGAGAAGTAGAAATTAAACAGTCGCAGCTAGACGAATACATCAATCTTGGCAAATCTAGTGGGGTGACTGAAAGCACTGTGCGTAAGACAGTTATCGAGCACGCCAAGAACAAGCAAATGGCAGAGAAGTACAAGATTGACATGCCAGAGCTATATGTACAGCGATTAGGTAACCTTGTGACAGTCAAGCCAGTTCAAGTGTCGAATAATGCCAGTCAGGCATCGACACACAAGACAGAACCAGATGCCTATACACAATTAGTCTACTACAACCGTGCTTTTGCAACTCGTATGTCAGAGCAGCAAAACAACGGGATGGGAATTTTTATTTACGAAATAGGCATGGGTTTTGAGCCAGGAGATGATGCTGAGCAAACCAAAGCCAAAAAATCTACACTCGACATCGCAGCGCAGTATCGCAACAGTATCGCACAAGATACTACTCAAGCAGAGCGTGTACTAGAAGAGGTGGTGACATACAATAAGCAGAATGGGATGAATGGTCAATCCGGCATACGCTTTATCCGTGAATATACTGGCGATAAAGCCGACATTTGGATAGGTAATCTCGCGTCTGATGCGTATATCTATGAAACCCTCAAGAACAAAGACACTGGATTATCTGATGTGTATCAAACTACACGAGGTAGTGCGTGGTTTGCGTATACTCTCTATAAGCAAAAAGTCCAACCCAAGGTACCAGCACAGATAACAGAGGAAAAAACTAAGATGAAGGTGGTCATATATGACGAGCAATAAACATATTCTACGTCAGATCAATATACCATTTGTACTATTTGCTATGCTACTAGTTTTTGCTTTGGCGGGTATTATAACAATCGTATTTAGTCAGCCTAGTGCAGCCAAAGTATACCCGTCTCATGCCATGTCCGTGCGTGACGACCGTTGCTATAGTATGGTCGGCGCCCGTAATCAAATTACCGGACTTTTGGGTATATCTGGTCAATCTCTCATTAATGCTATTGTTAATACGCCTATTTACGATTGGGACCAGGGCGACCAGATGAATGCGCGTACTGCGGCTTATCGAGCATACAATATTCAGCCGTGGATAAGCTTTATCACGGCTGGCTTGCGTGGTCCGCAAAAAGGACTCTCTCTTGGGTACGCTGAGAAGTTTAGCTTTACTGTCCAGATGCTGCCTACTGTGCCATGGATGGCAGACTATATTTCCAAGCAAGTACCAAAAGATCTGGATACTATTGGTCGAACGGGCACTCTGGCCGCAGGAGGCACGACTGTGATGCTACGTGAACCAAGCGTCTATTCACCGCGAGGAACTGACAGGGATCCATATATTGCCAACCCATTTATCTATATGCAAGGAGCTATATTAGACAAGAATGGTTTTCCTAAAGTACCTGTCATATCTGGACCGCTTGCAGATATAACTAATGTAATAAATGGCGATACCTCGATAGAATCTGTGCTTAGGCTTGACAGCCTGCAGCACATGATAGGTTTTCAAAATCAACAACTGAGTGACAATGAAGATTTAGTCAAATCACTCGGCAATAATTCTGTAGGCTTGTTGCAGTCACTTGCAGGCTTGACCAGTAGCTTTATGCAGACAGACCCGAGCGACCTCGTGAGTGCAATCGGTGGAGGTGTGACTGATGCCGAGCTGAGTGAAAAGGCGAGTAATCTCAATAGCAACTTCCGAGCTTTGGAGTCAAATATAGAGAACTTTATCGGAGATGTAGCTAATCTACCTGGCATTTCTCACATGACTGCCTCTCCGCCGTATGATGTCGACGGCACTACGGGTACTCGCGAAACCAACGAAGATTTATGCTATGAAGATATATCTGGTAGTACTAATCCTCTCCAGGCTGTTGAAAGTGCCTTTGGTGGTCCGCAGTCATTGCATCCTAATGTACCTTCGGTACCGGCATATGCGTTTTCTATGATAGGCAATCCTATCGGTGGTCTTTCTGGTTTAGGTAGCTTAGCTATTGTTGCCATCCCCGGATGGCTGTATACAGTCTATATTCAGGCTGACCCTACGCAGTGGCTTGCAGCTTGGCTGCGGTCAATGGATCAACCGTCTAAAGCGCCTCGTAATGCATTGTCTCTATCTGGGTTTGACTTTGTCCCAGGAGGCAGTATCAACGGTAAAGAAATGCTAGACTGTTTCGGCAAGGGTATCACGCGCACTATGTGGATGCATGATAGGGGCCGCATGGCAGATTTCACAGGCATGGCATTGGCGGCAAATGTGCCACTATTGATAGCGGTAATGGTCGCTAATTTCTCCGGAGATACGCCGTATCGTGGCATGAGCGCGTTTGACCTATTGATCAACTCTGCAATCGCAAATGGTATTCTAGCTGCTTCCGCTGCCGCAGATGCATCGACACCCGGGTCGGGTCAAGCCATACGAGACGTAGGCTTAGCATTGCCCGCAATGGTCATGGCGCATGAAAAATATGACTCATTTGTGCCGCTATTCAAGCTTGACCGTCATTCTATCCAGCTACCAGAGGCATATCGTGATCGAGCCATTGACTATCGTATAAACTCTGCAACAACGTCCAAGACAACCGATATTAATCTTGCGTATTTCTTGTTACCAACTGAAGATTCGATGCACTTTTCACTCAATGGTAGCCAGTATAATCCAGATATCTTCCTCAAGCTCAAAGAGCCATACATGCTGAAGCCTAAGATAGATGTTGGCACAGAAGAGCGTTCCCTCCAAGATGGTACAACTTTGACTGTAGATATCTCTGCGCTCAAACATGGATTTAACAAAGGTAACACACTCACGCCTTTAGGTTCGAGTAAGTACCGCGAAGATCCTAATAGTAGTGGTGGTCCAACGTTTGATGATGATCCACTGTATGGAGATGGACATGCCTTTACAAACGCCAAAGTCTACAAACTTGTAATGCAGCCTGGCGTATCACCAAACGCGATTGATGCTTATAGGGTACAGGGAAATACCAAAACTTATTACGACAGTGAACCGTTGGACAAAGATGGCAATCCTCAAGCACATGTTACCCGTGATACCAACCCTTGTGAGTTCTTTGCGCATCAACTTCGAGAAGGTGACTCAGGTGCTGTACCTTCATCTCGTACGCCAGGCAGTACAAGTAATGCGAATAAGGACATTCAAGGCGTACCCGAGATAACCAACCAGCAAGCTGATGCCGAGGATGCTCCGTTCACCTGCGAAGAGATTGCAAACGAAGAAGTGCGCATGACGTCGCCTGAACGAGAGCGAGAACTGTTGTCTATACCAAAGCAAAAAATCCCTGCAGAAACGCCTCCAGGTACTAAATATTGCTATGCTGTATACTTTGATAAATACACCAACGACCTTAAAACTCAGGGTAAAGACTGGTGGGACGGCACACAGTTCAATCACTCTGATTACCACACGCCAGAAGATAAGACTTTCTTGTCTCGTGCGCACTGTGTTATCTCTGGCTATCGCCCAAGCTTCCAGGTGCGTGGTGGAGACCTCATGGTAGATGGTGGTATCTACACTGGTACAAATACCAAGGAATGGCTAGAGGGTGAAGAGGATAGTGAAGGTGACAAGCCAAAACGCACCTATGGCAGCTGGGCAGAATATGGTGTATTAGCATCTGGCGGCATCCGCAATATCGCCAGTGGTGGTCTCTACAGAACAGGACTCATCCCTGGACAGCAAGACTTTGGCTACCTGACGTTCTCCAACAAGCGTACAGATAGCCGCCCAGACTATGGCGAGTTCGATGCCAAGCTCAACGATGGCTTCGACGATGTAGCAAAACAGTTTACTGCGATGAGTGGTCAGGCGACAGAGTTGAATGCGTCACCGATATATATTGATCAGCTCGAAAGTGGTGTTTATCGGATACCAGATGGTGATAGGGACGTGTCTGTAGAGATGCGCGACAAGGGTCGGTCACTTGATAAGGAGAAGTCGATCATCATACTAGTAGGTAACGATGTGAAGCTCAATATAGCCGACAATATCATCACACCGACACACTATACGTCGACTGCTGAATTGTCACAAGTGGTATTTGCACCAGCAAATAACAATCGCTATAGGCTCAACATCCAGGCAAATGTTACGCAGCTAGATGCATGGATTGTGAATCCGCTCGGCGTAGTGAACACCTGCACGATTCCTGGGGTAGATGTGACGAGTATTGAAAATACACCACGTGGCTTTGACTCACCGTGCCACAATGAGCTATTAGTCAATGGCCCAGTGTCGGCCGGACAGCTAGTGCTGCGTCGTAGTGGTGGTCATGACCAAGATCGCGACGGGCTAGAGTTACGCCAGAGTATCCCAGCCGAGACGTTCAACCTCCGCCCAGACTCCTATCTGTGGGTTGCTAACTACGTAGATGACGCTGGCAAGAAGTATATCACTACCAACGCCATTGACTTACCGCCACGATACTAGACTCACTCCGCATATAACTACATGCTCATAGGAGGGTGCTGCATACTGATTAGTATTGCAATTACAGATAGTGCTTATGTATAATGAGAAGCAATATGAATATACGAAAAAGGATGGGCGACTTTTTTGCACTAGATATAGGCACAAAGTCCATACGCGTAGTGCAGTTGGCTGGTGTCTCCGAGGGCAGATGGCGGCTTGAACACGTCGGCTATGCGAGTCTAGATCCAAAGGTGATTGCAGGTGATTCACCAGAGTATCGTAAAAAGCTTGGCGAGACGATTGTGAGTGTCGTGAGTCAAGCTGGTATACATGCAAAAGATGTTGCTGTTGGCCTACCAGCAGGCAAGACCTTTACAACTGTGATTGAGATGCCACTGATGCCTGAATCCGAGCTGCGTAGTACACTCAAGTACCAAGTGGATCAGTATATGCCAATCCCTGTCAATGATGCCAAGGTAGATTGGGTATCGCTGGGAGTGTCCCCAAAAGACGCCAAAAAGCAAGATGTGTTGCTAGCAAGTACCTCTCAGTCATATGTGACAGACCTTATAGAGATGATTGACTCACTTGGCTTCAATGTGATTGCTGCAGAGCCGGATCCGATTGCCAATGTACGTGCACTTTTGCCAAGTGTGCCAAAAGGATCCAATATTGTGCTCGATATTGGCGAAACATCTACAGATATCGTCGTCGCATTAGGCGACAGGCCAGTATTGGTGCGTAGCCTACCAACTGGCTTGCAGTCGTTTGTCAATGCAATTGTACAAAATCTCAATGTCAAAGAAGATCAAGCCGCGCAGTTTATCCTCAAATTTGGTTTGGCTCCAGACAGGCTTGAGGGCCAGGTATTTCGTGCATTAGAGAGCACGCTAGATAACTTTGCTGCCGAAATTGTCAAATCAATCAAGTTTTTCCAGAATAACTATCCCACTGAATCTGTGGCACACATCTATCTTTCTGGTTACGCAGGAGTGATTCCGCAATTATCCGAATATATTGGTAGCAAGGCAAACGTGGCAACACAAGTCGTAAGCCCATGGCATAAGGTTGAGATGTCTGATGTAGCTCGACAAAAGATTCAGGCTACAGAGTTTGAATATGCTACAGCAGTGGGTCTGGCGCAGAGGAGTGGTGATATATGATCCAAATCAACCTCGTACCAGATGTAAAGCAAGATCTTATTCGTGCCAAACGAAATCGAAATTTTATCATTTCAATCTCAATCATTGTCATGGCAGTATCTGTTGGTGTGGTGGCACTTTTGGGAGTTATTGTGGGGGTGCAGTTAGTTGATAAGAAGTTAGCTGCCGATAAAATTACTCAGCTAGACAAGGAGTTCCAAGGTATCGACGATGTGCAAAAAATCGTCACTATCCAAAACCAGCTCAAAAGTATCCAGTCGACACACGACAACAAAAACATGACGTCGCGTATTTTTGCGCTGCTACAAGAAGCATCTGCAAAAGACACTACCAACAGTGTTAGCTTTAACTCGTTTAATATCGATACATCTGGCAACATAATCACCATGGTAGTGCAGACAAACAGGAGCGGGTTTGATGCAGCCGATGTGTTCAAGAAAAATATCGAAGGCATGAAGATGTATTATGTAGAAGCCGACAAAGATGCACCTGTCAACGAGTTCAAGAGCGAGCCACTCACACAGCATGAAGATGAAAAAGATGTCGTGATTGCATCAAACGTAGAGATATCAAATCTATCGTATTCCAATAATGAAAGTAGCGTCAAAACCGTCAATTTCCGTCTTACATTTGAATACGATCCGCTATTATTCGATTCCAAGATAGATGTTTTGCGTATTCGAGGTATTGGCCGAGGCAATGTGACGGATTCGTATCAGCGTTTGCCGCAGTCACTATTTGAGGCATCGCCAGAGCAGGCAAAAGAAAGTGAGCAAGCACAATGAAAAAGGGTGAAGGCGAAGTAGTACGCAAGCGCACACTGCTAGACAAGACACGTCATGCAGTTGTGCTCTGGGTGGCGGGTGCGTCGGCAGTAGTAGCTGCGGCACTTGTGATGGTTCTTATGCTAGGCCAGACGATTTGGTTTAACTACAATAGTGTACTCAAGCCTATGAAGACTACTATCTCGCAGTTAGAGAAGAATAAAGCCGCAATTCCTGAGCTCAAAGCCGAAGTTCGTGTACTTAACACTAACCCTCAGCTCACAGCTGTCGGCATACGTGCGGATAGTGAGCCACTCCGGGTGATTCTGGATGCATTACCAGCAGATGACAACAGGCTTGCACTTGGTGCATCACTACAGCAAAAACTGTTTAATACGCAGGAAGTACCCGGTCTTTCGGTTGACTCTCTGTCTGTCGACCCTACATCGAGCGGTAATGTATCGGCTACGGCCGTTCCGCAGGACGGTATCGAGCCATTGT
The DNA here is from genome assembly GCA_964593465.1 of uncultured Candidatus Saccharibacteria bacterium. Taxonomy (GTDB): domain Bacteria; phylum Patescibacteriota; class Saccharimonadia; order Saccharimonadales; family Saccharimonadaceae; genus Mycosynbacter. Next base: position 16,333 of record CAZQJY010000001.1, on the reverse strand, counting down.
CTTTTTCTGCCTCAATTACTGGCAAGCCAGAAGTGATACGTACTGCGCTGCAGCGACTCGAGCGATCTATTCGTGCGGTTAACGTTCAGTCTGTCAACTCAACAAGTTCGGGTGAGAACGTAACGTTGCAGATATCTGGTGTTGCATACTATCTACCATCGCCAAGCCTCGATCTGACCAAAAAGACTGTTGGTTCGTCATCGAATGCCAAAAACAAGAAAACTCAGAAAGGTAGCAAGTAGTGAAACGATCAGAAATAGCCACTATTATACTAGTTGCAGGTATCAGTGCGGTGGCTATGTTTGCGCTCGCTCAGAGTTTGCTCGCCGACAAAGTAAAACGGTCTGCTACTACTGAGCAGACAATCAAAGTGTCAGACGATATTGAACAACCCTCTAAACGAATATTTAATAGTGATGCTATTAATCCAACTATCGAAGTATGCGTTGAGACGGCATACGGAGATGGTCAGGTAGATGCGGCCGATTGTACGCGCAGTGCTCCAGCCCCACAGGAAAGTGCTTCGCAGTCCGTCGAAGGTCAACCAAATAACAGTAGTGGGAACTAGGTGACAATAGTATGTCGACGCTTCTCACCTCTGATGTCCAAAACAAGCTCAAAGAAGTCCTCGTAGAAGAGGGATTAGTTGAGCAGTGGATTGTCGATGATGCAGCACAAGAGGCACAGTCAACCAATCGGCAGTTGGTTGCAGTCTTATTAGAGAAAAAATTGATAGATGATGAGCTTTTGACGCATGTGATTGCGTTTGTGTCTGGTGTGCCCTATGTAAATTTGACCCAGACAATTGTGGGTCAAGACGTGTTGTCACTACTCAGTAATGACATCGCTGAACGATTTATGGCCGTGCCGCTTGCAGAAGTGCAGAATCGTCTTGCTGTAGCAATGATTGATGCGAATAACGTCCAGGCGGTAGACTATCTTTCTAATGCTATTCAACGACCTATCAAAGTATTTATGGCCTCTGAGGCGAGTGTGCGCCACGTATTGGATCAGTACAAGACTGACTTGAGTGCTGTAGATGACGCTGCTGAGGTGTCGCAAGCTGAGCATCAGGCATCTGCGGCAGCTAATGTGAAGACGATTGTGCAAGACTCGCCAATTAGTCGTGCACTCAGTACAATTCTAGAGTATGCAATCAAAACACACGCCAGCGATATCCATGTCGAGCCACTCGAATCTATTTTGATGATTCGTTTTCGCATCGATGGCGTATTGCGCGAGGTGATGAAATTGCCAAAAAGCATCGAGCCAGCACTCGTAAGCCGTATCAAAATTCTTTCGGAGCTTAAGATTGACGAACATCGCGTGCCGCAAGACGGTCAGTTTGGCGTGAACGTATCTGGCAAGGAGGTCGACCTACGTATTGCTATCAGTCCTGTGATTTGGGGTGAGCAAGTGGTGATTCGTCTACTCGACAAAACAGGCAACACATTTGACCTCGAGCAAATGGGCTATGCTGGGCGCGCGTTGCGTGCGATTCGCAAAGGTGTCCACAGGCCAAACGGCATGGTACTTACTTCTGGCCCAACAGGCTCTGGTAAGTCGACCAGCTTGTATGCGTTGATCAAAGAGATCAAAGACGAATCTATCAATATCGTGACACTCGAAGATCCTGTGGAGTACAAGATGAACGGTGTCAACCAGATACAGGTCAACTCCGAAGTTGGACTGACATTTGCTTCTGGTCTTCGCTCTATCTTACGCCAAGACCCTGATGTCGTGATGGTGGGTGAGATCCGTGATCCAGAGACGGCCAATCTAGCTGTACAGGCTGCTCTCACTGGACACTTGGTATTTAGCACACTTCACACCAACTCAGCAGCGGGTGTGTTGCCGCGTTTACTCGACATGGGAATTGAGCCATTCTTGATTGCTAGTACGGTAAATACTGTGATTGGTCAGCGTTTGGTGCGCCGTATTGCAAAAAAACGTGATATCTATCAGTCTTCGGCTATCGAGACACAAAACATTAATTCAACAATCGGCCATTTGCTCCCTAAGACAAAAGAAGAAGTAGCACAGGTGTCAGAAGACCTAGGCTACGAGAGCTTGCCGCTCACTGGACAGGCAAGTTACGATTTGGCGGCAGGGCGTGATACGCAAGCATCACCAGGTGGTTATAGTGGGCGTGCTGGACTTTATGAAGTAATGGATATTACAGAGGAAATCCAGCAACTCATTACCACTCGAGCAACAAGTGCTGAGATTCAGAAAGTGGCGATTGCTCAAGGTATGATTACCATGCGCCAGGACGGCTACCTTAAGGCACTTGATGGCGTGACATCATTAGACGAAGTAAACCGCGTGACTGTATAAAAAGGAGATGCAATAATGACAAATCAAGACCTAAAAATTGAAATGCTACTAGAAGAAGTGGTGCGCACTAAAGCATCTGACTTGCATATCCAGGTGGACTTGCCGCCAATGATACGTATCGATGGTTCGCTCGTACCTGTTACGGGCACAGAAAAGCTCGATATAACAACTGCTGAAAATCTAGTATTGAGTGTGCTCGACGAAGACCAGAAGCAGATTCTTGCCAAAGATAAAGAGTTTGACTTTAGCTTTTCATTTGGTACGCTAGGTCGTTTTCGTGTCAATGCGTTTCACGAACGTGGCAATGTGGCAGCAGCTTTTCGTTTAATCCCGAATGAGATTAAAAACATTGTCGACCTAGGTGTTCCGCCAGTTGTATCGCAATTTGCTGACTACCCGCGTGGCCTTGTGCTTGTGACTGGCCCAACAGGCTCAGGTAAGTCAACGACGCTAGCGGCTATTATCGACAAGATCAATAGTGAGCGCTCGCACCACATTATTACTATCGAGGATCCTATTGAGTTTGCGCACAAGTCTAAGAAATCTGTAGTAGCGCAGCGCGAAGTTCACTACGATACCTTTAGTTTTGCAGCAGCGTTACGCAGTGCACTTCGCCAAGACCCAGATGTGGTACTGATTGGTGAGTTGCGTGACCTCGAGACGATTGCCGCCGCAATCTCTATTGCGGAGACGGGGCACTTAGTGTTTGCAACACTTCACACCAACTCAGCAGCGCAATCTATCGACCGTATCATCGATGTATTTCCGGCACACCAGCAGCCACAAATTCGTGCACAGCTGGCAAATATTCTCCAGGCTATTTGTTCGCAGCGCCTCGTGCCGTCTATTGGCGGTGGACGCGTGATTGCCACCGAGATACTTATTGCCAATCCAGCAGTTCGCAACATCATCCGCGAGGGCAAGTCTCACCAGCTCGATGCCGTCATCCAGACGGGTGGAGAAGTGGGTATGCAGTCTATGGACCGTACATTGGCAGGCCTTGTGCAATCAGGTGTGATTACGTACGACGAAGCGCGCAACTACGCAGTAGACATGACTGAACTTGAAAGGCTAATACGAGGATAAGTAATGCAGAGGTTTGTGTATTCAGCCAAAGACAGCGAAACGCAGAAGATTGTAAAATCTGTTGTTCAAGCGTCTTCTGAGCGTGATGCCGCAAAGGTGCTGATGGAGAGAGGTCTCACGCCACTCGAAATTCGTGAGGAAAAAGATAACAGTATATTTGCTGCACTTAGTCAGCGTATCACGGGTAAAGACAAAGTTACTTTTACGCGCTCACTTGCAACGCTCGTGGGAGCAGGTCTGCCGTTGGCGCAGAGTTTGAGCACAATTATAGATCAGACGCAGAACCCCAAGATGCGCAAGGTTGCGCAAGATATCTTGGTGTCTGTAGAAGGCGGCAAGGCATTGGCTGATGCGTTTGCAGCGCATCCAGAAGTATTTGATCGTGTATATCTCGCATTAATCCGAGCAGGGGAAGCATCTGGTACCCTAGAGCAGGCATTACGCCGTATAGCCGACCAGCAGGAAAAAGATGCTGCGATAGCAGGCAAGATACGTGGTGCGATGTATTACCCGGCCATTGTGTTAATAGTAATTCTTGCCGTAGTGGTGTTTATGATGGTCACTATTGTGCCACAGGTAGCACAGCTATATGCGGGATTGGGCAGGGAGTTGCCTATTCTCACAAAGATGCTCGTAGCGTCGTCTGCGTTCATCGTCAAGGCATGGCCAGTGTTGCTAATTGTCATTATAGGCAGTGTGCTTGCATTAAGGCAATACGCCAAGACAGATGCAGGTATTCGTACTTTTGACGCACTTAAACTCAATGGTCCTATTGTCAAAGGTATGTTTCGTAGGCTTTATATGGGGCGCCTTGCGCGTACAGGAGAAACGCTCTTGTCTACAGGTGTGCCAATGCTTGATATGCTTAGTATTACAGCCGAGGCAGTCAATAACGTGTATGTAGCAGAAAGCATCAATAACGCCGAAGAAAGGGTCAAAGGTGGTACGGAGCTATCGAAGGCACTGAAAGATCAAGAGTATATCGACGCGCTAGTGCCACAGATGATTAGTATTGGTGAGCAATCGGGTCAGATTGACACCATGATGGGTAAGCTGGCTAAGGTATATGAAGATGAGTTGGATGAGCAACTCCAGGCTATCTCGACAACGATCGAGCCAATCCTGATGGTGGTAATGGGCGTGTTTGCTGGCGGTATCGTGATGGCTATTCTGTTCCCAATCTACAGTTTGGTATCAGTGAGTGGCGGTAGTTTGTAGACGATTTTCCAATCCAAAAGTAGTAGACAAACGTATGCAGATGCATTATGCTTATGTATAAGCACAGGACCGTGCAAGCGTTACAAAATTAAATACACTTCATACGAAAGGTGGAAAGTTCATATGAATAAAGTACAAAACCAACAGCGCGATGGATTTACCATCATCGAAGTTGTGTTGGTGCTTGCGATTGGCGCGTTGATTATGCTCATGGTGTTTTTGGCACTACCTGCAATGCAGCGTAACCAGCGAGATACGACTCGCAAAAACGACATGAGCCGTTTGAGTGCAGCTATCGCAACATACAAAGGACAAAATAGGGGCAAGATTCCAATTAGTCAAGATGACTGGAATGACTTTGTAGTGAAATACATGCGTAAAGATGGTGATGAGTTTAGTGACCCAACTGGCGGTAACTATGAACTACAGTCACTCACTGGCAATCAGTCGGTTGGCTTTGAGTCCGATGATCGCCTGACTTTTAATGACGACACTTCTAATACAATTTGGTTCCGTATTGGTGGCAAGTGCGACTTTGAGAATAATCAGGTTGCTGGAGGCGTGAATACGGGGGCGCGTAAGGTTGTGATTGTTCGTGGCCTCGAAGGCGGCGGCGTCCAATGCCTAGACGCATAATCCAAGCGGTCTTGTAAATCTTGGGATTCGAAACCCTTCTTGTATGAGAGGGGTTTTCTATTTGCTGACAAATAGGGTATCATAGAGCTTATGATTGAATACGTACTACTCGCTGGATTGTTTGTGCTTGGCGCTGCAATCGGTAGTTTCGCAGCAGCACAAGTGTGGCGCCTTCGTGCACACCAGCTCACTGCAGACAAGACCCAGGGTGAAAAGGTGAGCAAACAAGATATAGCAGAAGTCAAGGTGCTACAAGCAAATAAGCGCAGTGCAGTGTCCGACAGGTCGGTATGTTTGCATTGCGGCCGTCAGCTGGCGTGGTATGAGTTGCTCCCCGTGGTGAGCTGGATTGTAGCGAGAGGCAAATGTCGTACTTGTAACACACCAATCGGTAAGATGGAGATTTTGGCGGAAGTAGGCTTAGGCGCGCTGTTTGTCGTATCGTATCTTGCCTGGCCATATGGATTTGAAACACATGGTATCGTGCTGCTTATCATCTGGCTGCTTATTGTGACACTGCTCGTGGTACATTGGATGTACGATGCCAAATGGTTCCTGCTGCTCGACAAGATTACACTGATGATAACTGGCCTAGCTGTGCTATTCGTACTGTTTCAGCTGGCAGACAAGGGCGAGCTATTTATGGGGCAAGAACTCCAGCGGATTGGCTGGAACCTACTGGCGTTGCCGGTTTTCTACGGTGTACTATACCTGATAAGTCGTGGCAAATGGGTTGGGTTAGGAGACGTAAAGTTACTCATTCCTATGGCGTTATTGCTACCAAACTGGACCTACGGTGTACTGGTGATATTCCTCGCAAATCTCATCGGTAGCTTGGTGCTACTACCAGCAATGGTTACTAAGAAATTATCAAAAACAGCGCGTGTGCCGTTTGGGCCATTTCTTGTGGCAGCATTCATCATTAGCTTCTTGTATGGCAGCCAAATCCTCGATATGTATTTTCGTGCGGTGATGTTCTAGCCACTACAATGCTTATGCTATAATTAGTCCAATGGGCAACAGATATAACCAAGGTTTCACCATCATAGAAGTCGTACTATTTTTGGCGATTACCGGCTTACTGATGGCGGGCATATTGGGCAATATATCTGGCTCACTCAATACGCAGCGCTACAGAGATGGTGTTGAGCTGACACGCGATAAGATAGCTGCTCAGTACAACAAGGTGTATAGTTTGACAAACGATTATGAGGTTGACTCACTTGGTGAGCCTAAGCTTCAAAACGATGACCCATGTGTTCCTGGCGGCAAGATTTACAGAGGTACCTCGGAATGTTTGTATGTAGGGCGTCTCATCGATATTCGGTCGTATGACAACGCACGGTCTTCAGAGATGTCTATGATGCCTGTAATTGCTGAGCCTAGTGAAGCTATCAAAGATTATCGTAATTCACAAAGGTTTGGTGATCAGACGACAGATGGCAGCAGTGCCTATACAGGAAATATGCTAGTAGATTATACTTTCAAACAGTATCCGGGTGTGAATGACTGGCTTATCGAAAAAGATGAGCTTGCTTGGGGCCTTGCAGCCGTACGTCTCAATACTCCGAAAAATACTCAAGCTAGCGATGTGCAATCTATTACTATTCTTGTGCTGCGTTCTCCGGTAGATGGCACAGTAACAACCTATAATCTCCGTACTCGGGGTGATTACGACGTAACAACGCCTACGCTCAATAGTTTTATGCAACCAGACAACCTACAGGAGGTGAGTTTTTGTTTGGCGGATAGAAGTGGTGTGATAGACCCACCGCAGCGGGCTAAAGTCATTGTACATAAATCCGCGGCGAGCCAGAGTGATATTGAGACGGTGTTTGAGGGTTCAGAATGCTAAAGCGGCCGCAGTCGGGTGATACGCTCATAGAGGTATTGCTCGCAGTGGCAATTTTTAGTGTGATTGTGCTAAGCACAATGGGGATTATGAGCCAGGGCATCTCACAGGCGCAGGCTTCATTAGAGACCACTTTGGTACGTAACCAAATAGATACACAGGCCGAATTACTGCGACACCTCAATGCTGCCAAGTTGACGTCTATTGGCCGCAATGCTAATGATTTTTCCGTACAGTGGGATGCAGCGATAGCACAGGTTAAGCCCCAGGCAAGTAACTACGATGAAATCAGTGCTTTCGAGGATTGTACTCCCGATAGACTGTCTGGCGCTTTTTATATCCACCCAGAAACTGGCAGGGTTATTACTACAAACTTTGAACCAGTAGAGACCTTCGCGCAGGTTTACGTAGACAGGGCGCTGGACGCAACAACAGGCGAGCCGCTTTCGCGCTCTCAGATGTTGTGGGTAGAGGCAGTGCGTGTTATGGATAATGATGATGTGTTGGATCTGACTAATGAGTATGACTTTCATATTAGAGCATGCTGGGATTCGCCTGCATCCAAGGGTTTGATGAAAATAGGCACGATTGTGAGGCTATATGTACCAAAAGAAAACTAACACTTCTGCAGGCCACAAAGGTTTCACACTAGTGGAGCTCATGATAGCAGTCGCCTTTGTGGGTTCGCTGCTCATGATTGTGACGCTTATTACAATTCAGATTATGGGGCTCTACAATAAAGGTATGACGATAAAAGGCGTCAACGAAGTGACCAATATTGTGGTTCGTGATGTGCAGCAGAGTATCGCTGCTACCGAATACTTCCGTGTCCAATATGTAGATCCGCAGGATGAAGAAAAAACTTTGTATGCAACGAGTTTAGAAGAGGCGAGTACCAATAATGTTGACTACTATGCCAACGCTGCCGGCGGGCGATTATGTACTGGTGCCTATTCATATGCTTGGAATACGGGCGCAGCGCTCAAGGCGGCTACAGGAACCTTGCTAAATCCTGCTGTTGATATGCTGGATGAGTATCAAATACAATATTTCAAAACCACCAATCCGGACAATACACCGGGTGATCCAATAGCTGTACGCTTTGTCAAAATTCGTGATCCATCCAAGGAGTTGTGTCGCATACCATCGACCGCAGCCAATCAAGACCAAGTGCGAGAGTACGGTAAGTTTTTGAACATGGAAGGTAGAGAGCAGACGCAATTTGCCAATGCCTTTGGTGCTGGTAACCAAGAGCTTATACTCTATCGTATGCACATTGCAACTCCACTCAAGCCAATGGTCAATCAAAGTCAGGAGCGGCTCACGGCAGTGTCGAATTTTTACCACATCTCTATGATTATAGGGACACATCAGGGCGATGAAGGTACGGCAGATTGCGATGAAGATGACAGGGCTTGTAGTGATACAGCAGGCGGAATCGTAACATCGAGCCAAGTATGTAAGCCACCAGCCGAAGCTGAGCTCAATGCTTCTGAGTATTGTGCGATAAATCGCGTAGATTTTGTGGCGAGAACCGGTAGAATTGGAAATTAGTGGTATTATAGAAGCATAAGGGGGAATGATGAGATATCAAAAGTCAAGCAAACAGAGTGGAGCGGTATCTATTTTCGTAGTGGTGTTTACTGCTTTGTTGTTTGTCGCGGTGTCAGTTGGCTTTATCACTATCATTATATCTGGTCAAAACCAGACAACCGATAACGACCTGGCTCAAAGTGCGCTTGACTCTGCACATGCGGGTGCAGAAGACGCCAAACGAGTGCTGGCGCAATATACAGATTGCCAAGAGCGCAATATACAGGACACAGACGACTGCCAAAGGATTATCAAAGCAATCGATGATCCAAATCAACCCTGTGAAACAGTTAATTACGCACTGAGTCTGGGTAGCGGTGAGCGCCCTGTGCAGCAGTCCGAGAGCGACAAAGCGCTTGAACAAGCATACACCTGTGTGCGCGTGACTCCGAACACTCCAAATTATGTAGGGAAAACAAGGAGTGACGCTGAAGGTGGCATACGGATAATCCCACTAAAGTCTGTGGCTGACTACGATGTTATACAGATTCGTTGGCTCAAGGATGACGACGACATGAGCTACAACAATCCTGGTGACACGCCCGACTTCTCGCTTCTTCCTAAAGATAGTGATCAGCCGGATGGTTTTTTGAAATTGCCATCTAGGAGTGACTGGCTCAATGATGACAGGGGCGCATTATTACGTGTCGGTAGTTTGCAGTATGACCCAGGTAATATCGACTTGCTAGATATGGATGACAATGCACGGGCGGTATTTTTGTATTCGAGTCGGCTTGGTGCTACCAATACAGCACAGAATCCTATCGACATGGCTACCGTAGACTTGCATTTGCCGCTGCCTCCTGTGAACCAGGATAGGCTTGTTGATGCATCGCCAAACAAGCCAATCGAAGCAGACTGTAATGCAACAGGTGAAACTAGAGCAGCAGAACGTGGCGCGTATATGTGCGTATCGTACCTGCGTCTGCCGCGTCACGATAATGGCAGCCTATTTAACTATCTGACTATCGCGTCGGTCTACCGTGATGTGAGCTTTGAGGTGAGTCTCATGAAAGTTAATGCGGACCCTCTGCAAGATCCTGAAATCGTACGCTTCAAAAATGTACAGCCGGAGATTGATGCGACCGGCCGTGCCAATAACGTTTTTCGTCGCATTGTGTCCCGTGTCGAATCAGCAGACGCTAATCAAGCACCGTATCCACGTGCCGCGGTAGGTTCTCGTAGTAATGTATGTAAGAATTTTCTTGTTACGGACGACCCAGATGACTACAAAGACGATAATAGCGAGATACCAGGCTGTCCAAATATCGCCAACCCTCCTCCGGGTGCCGAGCCTAGCGGTATTGCTACTCCATAGAACTTAGTCTAATAACTAAATACCCGCCCACGAGACTACGGGCGGGTATTTAGTTGCTATGAAATTTTTCATGCACTTCGCGTAGATGTTCATCCGTGACGTGAGTGTATACCTGAGTAGTGCTGATATCGCTGTGTCCAAGCATAGTCTGTACGCTACGAAGATCAGCGCCGTTCATGAGTAGGTCTGTTGCAAAGCTGTGACGCATAGTGTGTGGACTGACATGTTTGGTGATGCCAGCTAGCTTTGCGTATTTGCTGATCATACGCTGCACGCTACGCGAGGTGAGGCGCCGGTAATCACCATAGGTGTCGGTTGTTCCCGCGTTACGGCTATAGCTGATAAATAGCGGGGTGAGTGAATCATGGCGCTCTGCAAGATAACTCTCGACGTGTTCTGCTGCCATGTCACTGACAAATACGGGACGGTCTTTCTGACCCTTCCCGCGTACCATAAACTCACGGCGCGTGGTATTGATGTGTCCACGGTCGAGGTTGCATAGTTCAGAAACACGTAGTCCACTAGAAAATAATAGCTCTACAATAGCACGGTCGCGCAGACCCGACTCACTAGAGATGTCAATTACGCCCCGCAATCGTTCTATCTCATCAAAGTGGAGAAACGTGACTTGTTTGCGCACGGTTTTTGGGAGCTCTATCTTGTTTGGCGGGAGTGAGATGATGTCGCGTTTTGATAGGTATTGTAAAAATCCACGCAGGGCGATCAAGTGGTAGCTCTGAGTGTTAAGAGATAAGCTCTCACCGTTGATATTTTTATAACGATTGAGCCAGAGGCGGTATTTGCGTATCAGTTCTGATGTTATTTTATCTACAGGTATATCATCGGCGAATTCCACAAACCTTTCTAGGTAGTGACCATAGTTTTCGGCAGTTTTGCTGGAGCGTCCGCCCTCGACTTCAAGTGACTCTACAAAGTCGTACATGAGTGATGAAAAATAATTATCTTGTGCAGCCACATATCTATCATACGCGGTGGGGGTAGTATAGTCTATCGCCGACAGATTTGCTACAATACAAACAGTAAAATTCAAAGGAGATATATGGCAAAAACTGAACTCGAACAGACACTGATTGTGTTTAAGCCGGATGCATTGCAACGTGGCTTGGTAGGTGAAATCTTGACACGCTTTGAGCGTGTGGGCTTGCGTATTGTAGGTACCAAGATGCTTTCGCCAGATAGCCAGCACTTTTTCACGCACTACGAAGAAATCGGCAAACTCAAAACTCGAGCTGGCGACCATATTTTTGACATTACCTTGCAGATGATGGGTGAAGGCCCTGTGATAGCTATGGTGCTCGAAGGTGTCGAAGCGGTTGCGTTGGTGCGCAAGATGGTTGGCGGCACCGAGCCGAAGTCATCTGCCCCTGGTACGATTCGTGGCGACTTTAGTCACATGAGCTATACCTATGCTGACAACAAGAAAAAAGGTATCCCAAACCTTATTCACGCGTCTGGCGATTCTGCAGAGGCTGAGCAAGAGATTAATCACTGGTTTGCAGACTCAGAGCTTTATGACTACGAAGCATTGCACGAGAAGTTCACACGCTAAGGAGACTCTATTGCAAAAGCGACCTCGCTATCAGGGGTCGCTTTTGATATACTAAAGTAGTCACCAACCCTGCGAAGCAACGATGCGTCGTGTCGGCTTCAGGGCGAGGAGGCTGTAGTTGGAATTTACTTCTAACTACAGGTGGAGGGGTAAGTCTCTCCTAAAATTATCTGCCCCTGTAGTTCAATGGATAGAACAGCTCCGTCCTAAGGTGTCGATCTACGTTCGAATCGTAGCGGGGGTACCAGGAATGATTTACAAGAATATGGGTATATTTAGCAAAAACCAGTCGAGTAGTACTACAAACGTCAAGTCCTTTGACGGCCAGCGTGATGATGAAGAGGTAATTTTGGTGTTTCGCCGCCACATTATCGCGATGCGCAAAGGGTTCTATATGCTGCTTATCCCATTTGCACTCAGCGCAATTCCACCGCTCATCTGGCAGACACAGCTTGAATTATTTCTTCTGCCACTTGGTGGGTTGCTACTGGGGCTGATTTTGTTCTCGTATCAGTTTCTTATGTGGTATTTTACGGTGTTTATTTTGACTGATCAACGTCTTCGACAAGTGACACAACATGGGTTTTTCGGTAGTGATGTTGTAGAGCTAAAATTGTCAAAGATACACAACATAAGCTATAATATACCAGGAATGAGTGGGGAGCTATTCGGGTTCGGTACCATTGTCATCCAGACATATGTTGGCGATCTCACAATACGCAACGCCGAGCACCCGCAAAAGATTTATAATCTTCTGCAAGATGCAGTAGATGCTGTAGAACAGCGAGGAATGAATGAAGAGAATTACATCGAAGCTGAAGAAGAAAGAAGCGAGTCCAGCTAAACCGGCACGAATCACCAACGAGACAGTTGCTGAGCATCGTGAACGTGTATTAGCAGAGGGTCGTCGTTTTAAGTACCCTGTACAGTACACTAAGCACAAGCTCGTGTTTACAGCAATTGCTATCGGTCTGTCGTTGGCTATATTGTTTGTTGGTGTATCTTGGTGGCAACTCTACAAGGCACAAACTACAGATACTTTCTATTATAGGGTAACGCGTACATTGCCGTTGCCAGTAGCATCGGTAGATGGTGAAAAGGTAAAATACGGCGATTACCTCTTGAATTATAAGATGTCCGAGACGTATCTCAATACCACTGAAAAAGCCAACGAGGCACAGTACGTTGATGACAGTAGTCGTAATGGGCTGTACGATTTTTACAAAGCGCAGGCTATGAACGATGCTGTTGCAGATGCATATGCGCAAAAAATTGCCAAATCAAACAACATCACTGTAACCGATAAGCAGATAGATGATGCATTTGCGGCAACAAGACAATTGTCTGATGGTACGCAGATTAGCCAAGAGGTACTTGATCGATCAAACGAGCAGAAATTTGGTATCTCTCCAGAAGACAGTCGCTATTTGATGCGTAAAGCTCTGTTGCGCAAAGCAGTTGAATATAAACTAGATACGAAAGCTGCTGACATATCACATCAGATAGAAAAAGCAGTCAGCACTAATCCGGATATGCCATTCGAAGAAATCCTTGCAAATATCAATAAGCAGCATCCAGATGCTGTCCAGATGGCGTCAACTGGATGGGTGAAAAAGACCAACCCAGACGGTGGTGTCACAGCTGCTGCTGCCAAGCTCAAAAAAGGACAGGTGTCTGCTGCCATAAAACCAGACAAGGGCGATGGTTACTATTTTATTAAGCTACTTGATACGAATGCACAAGGAGAAATTGACTATCAATTCTTAAAAGTGCCACTCAAGCAGTTCAAAAATCAGATGACTGAGCTTAAATCACAAAGCAAGATTCACTACTATATTAACGTGCCCGAGACACAGGCACCTACTCAAGCAAAATAACAGACGTACAGTAGAAGGGGTTATTATGGGCTATACATTGCCGCAGTTAGAGTATGAATATGACGCATTGTCGCCAAGTATTAGCAAAGATGTCATGCAGCTTCATCATGCAAAGCACCATCAGGCTTATGTAGACAAGCTCAACTCGGCATTGCCAGGCTCCAATATCCCTATCGATACATTGCTGCGTAATCTAGGGGATGTGGACGAGGCTGTGAGAAGAACTGTTCGTAATAATGGCGGAGGTCACTACAATCATTCACTATTTTGGCGCATTATGAGCCCAGATGGTGGTGGCGAGCCAACAGGCAATCTCAGGCAGGGTCTTGTCGCGAAGTATGGTAGCTTTCAGGATTTTGTAGACGCGTTTAGCACCCAGGCATCCAGTGTATTTGGCAGTGGCTGGGTTTGGCTGCAGCCTGATTTGGAAATTATTACAACACCCAACCAGGACAATCCGATTATGCAGGGCGAGCTAGCACCGATACTTGGGCTTGATGTGTGGGAGCACGCATACTACCTAGACTATCGCAACGTACGCGCCGATTATATTAAGGCGTGGTGGGATGTTGTTGATTGGCGTACTGTCGAGCAACTCTATCGATAGCAACAGAGTAGGTTAGTGTACTGCATCATGGTGAATCACCATGCTGTTGTCTTCTTCGTACTCGTAGTCGATGCCTTCCTGTGCTTCGTAGGCTTCGGCTGTATCAGCTTGAGTTTCTTCTTCGTACTGAGCCGTGTCGTATTCAGGGTCATAGTTGTAATCTTCTGCAACTTGTTCTATCTGCGGCTGGTTTTCTATGGCTGAATCTGGCAGTGGCTGTTCTATATATTGTGGCTGGTATTCCTCTGGGGTAGGAATGGCATTTGGATATGGATCAACGTATTGCGTGGCTAGCTGTTGCTCAAGCTCAGCCGGGTCAGTGTAGTCTGCGGGGTTTGTAACAAGCTGATTTTGCGACACTTCTGGTGCTGGTATTGGAGCGGGCTCTGTAGTCTGCACAACATTATAAGCAGGGTCTGTGTAGATAGCTTGTTGCTGATCATATGTGCTAGCTACCGGCTGTGTAAATTCTGGCTGCTCTACAGAAGGCGTGGTGACTTCGTACTGAGTAGGATCTACAATCGGCTGTTCTGTATACTGCTGCTGATACGCGGGCTCTGTGTCATAGGCGACTTGCTCTGGAATCGCCGCAGGGTATTCGGTTGGTGGGATTACTGTAGCTTGAGGCACAGGTGGCGTATACGATGAGTCCCATATGTCAATCTCTGGCTCTACGAGATCAGTTGAATTCGCTGTGTTGACAGCGTATGGATTATACGGCATTTGCTGCGCATCGTCTGTATTTTGGTATGCCAGTGGGTGAGGGGGCTGGTAGGCAAATACGGAGCTTTGTCCAAGTGTTGAATTGCTATTGAGGGTTGCGAGCAGATTCTCTTCGAGCGGCTGATCGACGTATGCCATGCGTTGGCCGCGTTTGCGACGAACAAGAGCTGCAGCAAGTAGTGTCAGTAATAATAATCCTAGAATACTGCCAATGACAAGAGGCACTAGATTACCTGTTTGTGCGGCGACAGGAGCGGAGAATTCTATTGGTATTGTTTGTGTCTCCGGTGCTTTTTTATCTTTGATTGCGACTTGCTTGACAGTGAATGAGCCTTCTTTGGTAAATTCATCTTTTGTGACAATGAATTTATAAGTATCTGCCTTAAGCGATACACTTACTTCACCTTTATCATTTGTTGTATAGGGGTCTTTTATGCCTTCAAGCTTGACCTGGGCGTTTGCTACAGGCTGATCATCCTGGGATACTTTGAGGACGATAGGATATGCTTTGGTCGTGAAACTGCCTGTTCGAACGGCTGGGTCGGATCCATCGGCCCGTGCAGTGATCGTATAAAAATATTGTACACCTGGCTGCAAATTAGTCAGCGCTGTCGAGAAGCTTGTTTGGTTTTTATCGGTCACTGTTGCTTTGGTAGTTTGCTTGTCTTTGTCTGTACCGTATACAAGAGTGCTGCTACCTGCACGGCTAGTTTTCCAGGCTAGTCCAGCAGAATCGTACGCAAGGTCGGTAGACACCTTGCTTAGGGTGACTTGGTCTGGCTGAGAAGCTGGTGGCTCTGGTGCGGCAGGCGCCTCTGGTGCCGCGACAGCTGGTGGTGTGTACGACGTATTGGGCTTTGATGAATTGTTTGATGTTGATGAGCCGGGGTTAGATGGCGCAGGCGCAGGCGCAGGCGCTGGCGTTGGAGCAGGCTTTGGTGCCGGAGTGGGCGCTGGCGTTGGAGCAGGCTTTGGTGCCGGTGCTGGGGCAGGAGCAGGCGCCGTAGACTCTATTGTATACAGGGCGGGCGGGCCGATTCCTGCGGTCATACCTTGTACCATTCTGTCCCCAACATTTAGGACGGTTTTGCCCGGGGACACTGCCTTAAAGGTGACAGTAAATAATTTTTGACCAGTTATATGGAAGTTTTTTGTATAAGTTATTGTGCTGCCATTGTAGCTAGCATTGCCACCATTGTGTGCCTGGACACTGACAAACTGGAGCCGTGGGTCGTGGCGGATTGAGACTTTAGTATTGAGAAATGAAGTGGGCACCCCTCCTATCAAAGGTATATTACCTGCCACCACAACAGAAAACTGTTGCCCGACTCTGTAGGTAGATCTATCTGGAGAAAAAGTTAGCACCTGTGTAGCGGCAAGTACCGGCGCTATAGTGACGATATGCAAAAACACCGCAAATCCGGTCAAAATCGGTAAGAATAATTTTATGATATGCTTCATTGTTTGATTTTTGATTATGCTTATCATGTATATGATAGCACGTATCTGTTTTCAA